>CAZSUJ010000064.1:7592-15716 GCA_964609925.1 uncultured Chthoniobacter sp.
ACGATGGGCAAGGTGACCGGCGGCTTGGGCGGCGGTCTGCCCGGACTGCCTTTCTGACGCGGCGCGCGCCAAGTAACCCTGTAGCGCCGGTGTCCCCACCGGCGGAACGGGCTCCCCCGCCCGTTCAAGGAGGCGGGTGTGTTTACCAAGCGACGCGTCGCGCCGGCATTTCTTGCTCCGCTGCCTCAGCGTCGACCGCCGAAACGCCGGCGCCGATGCGGACGCGCGGGGCGTCCGTCCATGCGCGGTTCGGGCCGCGGCGGACGCGGGGCGCTTGCCTCGCCGTGCAGCGGGACGTTGACGCCCTCCAGCTTGAGGCGGTCGATCTTCTGGCCGATGAACCTTTCGATGGCGGCGAGCTTCTTCATCTCGTCGTGGGTCACAAGGGTGAAGGCGTCGCCGGTCTGCGCAGCCCGGCCGGTGCGGCCGATGCGGTGGACGTAGTCCTCCGGGTGCTGCGGGATGTCGAAATTGATGACGTGGCTCACCCCGGCGACATCGATGCCGCGGGCGGCGATGTCGGTGGCGACCATGACCTCGTATTTGCCCGACTTGAACCCCTCGAGCGCCTCGATGCGCTGGTTCTGCGAGCGGTTGGCATGCAGCACGCCGACCGAGTGGTTGTTGTCCCGCAGGCGGCGCGCGATGCGGTCCGCGCCGTGCTTGGTCCGCGAGAAGATGAGCACGCTCTGGTAGTCGGTGGCGTCGAGCAACGCGAGGAGCAGGCCGAACTTTCGCCCCTGGTCGGTGATGTAGACGCCGTGCTTCACCATCGAGGCCACGGAGCGTGACGCGCCGATCTCGATGCGTTCCGGATCGCGCAGCGCCCATCCGGCGAGGTCGGCGATTTCCGGCGGCAGGGTGGCGGAGAAGAAAAGGGTCTGCCGGTCCTTCGGGCATTTCCCGATGATGCGGCGCATGGGCTGGAGGAAGCCTACGTCGAGCATGCGGTCCACCTCGTCGAGCACGAGGACCTCGATGTCCCGCAGTTGCACGGTTCCCTGCTGCAGGTGGTCCTCGAGCCGGCCCGGCGTGGCCACGAGAACGTCGAGGCCTTCGCGCAGCGCGGTCCGTTGCGCGCCGTAGCCGACGCCGCCGAAGACCGAGCCGATCTTCAGGTCGGTGAAGCGTGCGAGGTCGCGCATGGACGTCTCGACCTGCATGGCCAGCTCGCGCGTCGGTTCGAGCACGAGGCAGCGCAGGCGGCCGTGCGTGCCGAGTTTCTGCAGCGCGGGCAGCGCGAAGGCCGCCGTTTTGCCCGTGCCCGTCTGGGCCGAGGCGATGACGTCACGTCCTGCGAGAGCCGGGGGAATCGCCCGCAACTGCACCGGGGTCGGATCCCCGTAACCCATCGCTTGGACGCCTTGGAGAAGTGGCTTGGACAACCCAAGCTTCGAAAATGGCATGAGCCGCGGACACTCGGGCCGGGGCCCGGCTTTGTCAATGAGGGCTTTCGTGTGTCAGTAACGGGGAAATCCAAGCCCCTCCCCGGGAGGAACAACGCGATGAACTCTCTCCAGCCAAGGATAGGATCCCAGTTATGCTTGGTTCACACCTAGAGAGTGGACTCGATGTGGGTGCGGGTTGCAGGATCCTCGAACCAGATGTAGACGCCTCGCAGCGGCCGGGTGAGAAGAATTCGATAGCTCTGCAAAACCGCTTCCAAAAGATTCTGGTGATGCGGCCCGGAGGGATTTTTCTCTTTCTTTGCCCTGGTGATGAGTGAACTGAATCCTCGCTCGAAGAGGTGGTCTGGATTCGCTGACCAGCACTCCGAGCCAGCGTTCCACGCGAGATCCGAGAACCACAGCAGACCGATGTAGTCCCAGTCGAACCCGCGGACGACATACGGGCAACCGACCTCAGACAGCGAGTCGGTATGCATATGCGTTCCCTCACGGCCTTGCACAAAACCGGTGTAGTCGGAGCCGTTGCCTGCAACGACATTCCAGACCTTGCTCCAGATCTTGGTTTGTCCTCCTTCTACAAATGGAATGGCGAAGTCCTTTTGGTCATGCGGTAGATGGTGGGGATTTGGGATCCCTTCTGTTTTCCACTTCCGCGCGTATGGCGCGACGAGACGAGTCGTGTAGCCCATATCCAACTGAGTCCTCAGGGCGGCCTCCATCTCTGCCGGGTTGTCAAAGATGCGCATCTCGAGACGACCGCTGAGAGGGGTGGTTCGTCTTTGCGCTGTGTAGGTGCCTGTAGGTTCGGCAGCTCGGGCAAGTTGTGTGCTTTCCGGAAAGGCAATGATGTTCTCCGGAACTATGCTCTCGATGGTTTCGTTGACCTGTTTTCTCCAAGCGGACGCCAAGACACGGCAAACATCCGGGCTTTCTCCGGCCAGCATGGCCTCTACCCAGTCCACATACTCCTTCGAGCCAGCACAGCGGAATTGGTGCCCCGCGAGGCTCACCGAGAAGAACTCTGCCCCGTTCTCCTCTGCCCACTTTTTCAGATCCTGAACCGTGGTGTTTTCGCGGCTGCGGAATCCCTGCCTCGGATCGAGGAGGAAGATCGTGACCATCGAGACTCGCATGATGTGATAGGCTTGAGGACCCAATCCAGTGACGAAGCCAAACTGGCCTCGACCCTCTCGATGCTCCGGATTGATCAAGGCGTGTGCCTCGTCCACAACCGAAACAAGGTATTCTCCATCGCGTGCTCCATTAGCGAACTGAACACCTAGGTTGCGAAGCTTCTGCACGCCATCGCTCCATTGAGAGGCATCCTTCAGAAATTCCTGCCCATGTGATCTTCGAAGTTTGCCAAGGCAATGCGTGGATATGGGAGTGTAAGATGTCGCCTTTTTGACGACGCCGCCCGCCGCATCCTCATGAGCGCTTAGCCCGAAGAGATGCGACCAGTTGCTGTTCTGGCTGGCCGAGGTGCTGGTGAACACGATGGGGCCCTCTGGCATCCGCTCATCGGTAGCCAGCGCCGCCCAGAGTCGCGCCGCCACCACGGACTTGCCCGAACCCGGCGGCCCCTCGATCACAATGACCTTCTTTGCCCCGACCTGTCCTTGATGAAACAATGCAGACTCGACCTGCGCTCGGCACAGCGAGAAGGCGCGCCGCTGAGCATCGAGCAGGACGAAGGGGCTGGTCTCGGGATTTAAAATCTGCTGGCCAATATGTCGAATGAAGCCGCGGTCCTGCTTGTAGCTGCCCCGCTCGAACTCCAGCGCGAAGCCGAAGTCCGGTGCATTGATGGTCCTGTTGACGAATGCCGGGAACGCCTCGGCGAGGTAGGAATCATTTGAGGCGAAGCAGGGGAAGTCCGCCGCAAGTTCCGTGTTCGGAGGCATAGAATACGCCGCAATGTTCGTGTTTCGCGTGAAGAACACACAGCCATTCACCTTGGCACCGTGATCGACCACGGCGGAGTGGAACCGTCGGCAGTATTCCACGTAACCGCGAACTTGATCGGAAGGATGCAGGATAGCTTCACCATTGTGATTGATGAGGCCTTGGATGGCCGGTGTGTCGCCGTGTGTCAGCCAGTGCTTGAGCTCAATCACCACCGCTCCCGGTCCTTCCGGTCCGCTCCCGAGCAGAACAACATCACACCATGCGGATGCCGCGGGAAGTTGGTATTCGAGTGACAGCGCGCTGGAGCCGTTGAAATAGAGATGAAGTCGGTCAAACCCTGGGTGACTGAACGCCTCACAAAGCCGGGGAAAGGACGCGGACATCGCCTCCCTTTCCTCGTCGCCGAACCTTCCTGTGATGGCCTGCAGCTCCGCGATCAGGTTCTCACGATCCTCGGCCACCCTGCGGCGGAAATCTGCCATCTCAAGAATCATTCTGTTGCGTGGTTCGTGGTTAAATTCGAGCTGGGACAACTTCGCCGTTGTGAAACCCAGCCAAGAAGCCTGCTGCTTGTGAGCCGGGGAAAGCCATCATGGTGTAAGTCCTCTCGCTCAGGCTCCATGCATGGCCAAAGCCGTGAGAAAGGGATCATTCAAATCCATCCCCAAGTCGTGCTCTGGCGCGACGCGCTTGAAGCCGGCATACATCAGGCACATGAGATGCAGGCCGGAGAACTTCCGTCCGGGCACTGTGCGGAGTTCGTATTTTTCGTCCGCGGACGCGTAGTCCAATCCGCGTTGCCCGAGGAGCGCGATCTCGAAAGCTACCTCGCGGATCTGTTCAGGGGTCATCTCGTCGAAGCGCTTGAATGCATCGAGAAAGTAGAAGACCGCGGCTGGGCTCTTTTGGCTCAGGAGTTGGGGGTTGGTCGTGCCTTCCTTGAGCGGCTCGCTTTTGGCATCGTGCCGTCCCGGATCCGGCCGCCATTCATACCAGTCGCGCAGACCGAGCATGTCGGCGAATTCGTCCACGAGGCGATACTCCTCGCCCGGTCCGAGGCTTCTTGCCTTGGACTGCCAGTGCTTCCAGAGACGTTCGGCCATGGCGAAGTTGTCGACGTTGCGGTAGGGCGCTGCGAAGTCGGAGGCTTTTTGGAAAAGGTCGTCGAGGAACAACGCATAGGCCCCGTTCAGGGCTGTGCTGGCTAGAAAGACCTTTCGCGGGGTCAAGCGACGAATCTCCGGATCGCTCGTCGCCTGCCATGCTTCGAGCGCGAGTTTCCGGACCGATAGGAATTGGGCGGGGCGCAGCGTCGGAAAGGTCGCGCGGATATGCTGCTCGATGAGCATGTCGAGCGGGCAGTTGAAGAGAAACTCGCATACGCCGCCGATCAAACTCAAGGTGACCTCGGTTATTCTCTCCTCAGGGTAGCCCGCTTTCTGCCACTTTCGGACGTCTCCGGCCAAGGCGCGAATGGCGGCTTCGCGGCTCGCCGGTGTGGTGGCAAAAAAGAGGTTCTTGCCCTCCTTCCGAGCCTCTGACTCAAGCTTCAGGTGGGTCAGCTCGTGCGCTTCAAGATGGCAGACAAGCGGGGGGGGGTAATCCGATCTCACCTTGATCAAGTGGTAGTCGCGTTGATGCTTCCAAGCCATCTGAATGGTCGCGCCAATCTTGCTTTCGAAGGTTGCCTCCTGAACCCGCACAGGGAATCCGGACAATGACTCCATCTCGGACTTGTAGCTTTGGACGGTTTTGAAGGCCTCCGACTGAGTGCGCTCGGCAATGTCAGCTTCGAGTTTGGCGAAGAGTTGGCGACTGGCATCAAAAACAGGCTTTGACCGGACATCCTGCATTTTGGCGCGGGTGAACATCTGCTGCAGGGCCTCTACTGCGGACTGGGGGTCGCCAGAATCATCGTGGGTCACAGCTTGGCCGTAGTAGGCATTTGGAAACTCTGGATTCGCCTTGATTGCCCGGGCGAATAGCTCCAAAGCCTTCTTCCCTTCGCCGCGCTCACGATGGACGGCCGCAAGGCTGTTCAATGCCCATGCGTCATTGGGTGACAACTCCAACGCTTTGCGCAAAAAGCGTTCGCCGGTTTCAATATCCTTCTTTTGCTTGAGGTAGAGGTTTCCCAAAACCAGCCAGCCCCAGGCGTTCTCTGGGTTCAGACGAAGGACCTCGATCAGGTGATTGGTCGCGTTGTCGATGTCGCCGACTTCGACGTAGATCATGGCTAGGTCGCGGCGCGCGGCGTGAAAAGAGGGCTGCAATTCCAAGACCCGCTTTAGAATTCCGATGGCCTTCGGGTAGTCGCCTTGTTCCGCCCGCTTCGATGCTCGCTCAGCCAGCCGCGCAGCCTCCGTGCGTGCAGCAGAGGATTCCTCCGGATGCTCGATGACGATTTCGTCACCCTCCACTCGGACCATGATGGGCTTGGGCAGGAAGCCGAAACGCTCAACGACCATGGCGGTCAGTTCAGCCAAACTCGGAGCTTCCGCTGGCTGGCTGCTCTCAATGGCAAAGAGATCAGCGATCTTGAGCCGAATACTGCGCATTAGAAAAATCTGTCCGACCAGCCTTTAAGCGTAAAGCTTGGCACATGCCAAACGCCGATGCTTTTTTGCAAACACCGGACGCGGACAAAGCAACCCGTGACCGGTCCAATTCGACTTCTCCAGGAACCGGAGACCCTCGGACGAGCCGTCCGGGAAGAAGATGCGGAAGGAAGTGCCGCCCATGAGGACGCACATTTTAGCGGGTGCGAATCAATTTGGCCACGCTTGAACCGGGGTTATGACACGGAACGCTGAAAGCGGACATGCGGAAATGCTGAAACGCTGACACGCTGACACGCTGAAAAGCTGAAGGATGAGAGCTGAGGGCTGAGGGGGGGCTCACGAAACGCTGGAAGCTGACATGCTGAAAAGCGGACATGCTGAAAGAGCACAGGAGGCGGGACGAGTCCGGATGCGCTTGAGGTGCTGCAGGGTCTGGAAACCGGCGAGAGCGGAGCGCATGGGAAGGATAGAACTATCGGCCTCGAGCAGTGACGCGGTATTTCGGGGTGGATTCTTTGACGTGGAAGCCGATTTCTTTCTTGGTGCTTGAGGGCGGTGGAGACATGAGCTGGCGGATGGCATCGAAGACGACCTTGAACTGGGTGTCGTATTTTTTCTCCATGGCTTCGAGTTTTCGGGCGAGATCGGCGTGGGTGGAGAGGAGTTCGCGCAGCCGGACAAATGCCCGCATGATGGCGATATTCACCTGCACGGCCCGTTTGCTGCGAAGGACGCTGGAGAGCATGGCGACTCCCTGCTCGGTGAAAGCAAATGGAAGTGCCCCACCCAGCTTGCCCCGGCCAGGTATCACATTTTGTGACACCATCTCATCCACTTCCCTCTTGGTCAGTTCGAGGAGAAAGTCTGCGGGAAAGCGATCGAGATTGCGTTTCACGGCTTGTTTGAGCGCCCTTGTTTCGACGCCGTAGAGTTCGGCCAAGTCGTAATCAAGCATGACCCGGTGGGAGCGAATCAGCAGGATGCGGCGTTCGGCTTGGAGAGCGATGGTGCTATCGGACATGGCAGGGACATGTTGAACTCAGGAGGCCGGGACGATGGAGAGCCAAGATAATGCAGAGGGGAGTGCCGCCCATGAGGTTGTGGTCTTTAGCGGCTGCGAATCAGATTGGCCACGCTGGAGAGGGGTATGACAAGGAAAGTCGCCGCCCCTCGGGGCGGCCAGTGGACAGTCGTCAGTTTTCAGCAGTCGGTGATGACGGGCGGGGTTGTTCACGCGAGTGCGCCTCACTCAGTCTGCCCGAACTCGCCGGGAAAGCCGGCCTGACCGTTGCACTCGCGACGTTGACGGCGAGGCTACTCGCGAGGGTTTTCTTTTCCTGAAAAAAGGCATACCTTTGCCCCATGGCGGATTCCTACACGGTCAAGACGGCGCAGCAGCAGTTCTCGGCGGTGGTGCGGGACGCGCAGGATCATCCGGTCACCATCACCAAGCAGGGCAAGGCGGTGGCGGTGATGATGTCGGTGGAGCGGTTGGAGGCCATCGCGGAGACCATGGACATTCTGGCTGACCCGGCAGCAATGCAGGCCATTCGCGCCCATCGCGAGGGGCGCGGGGTTTATCACGACGTAGCCGCCCTCGACGCGCTGTGATTGCGGTGCGGGTGCGGGAGGAGGTGATGGAATACCTCCGCAAACTGCCGCCGGGCCCGCGTCATGCGCTGCGCTTGGCCATCAAGAATCTGGCGCACGAACGCGGGGACATCCGAGCCTTGACCGATGACTTGGAGGGATTCTGCCGCCTGCGCGTGGGCTCGCACCGGGTCATTTTCGAATACGAGATGATCGAGGGGCGCCGGACGGCGACGTGCGTGTTTGCGGGCGCGCGGCGCTGGGTTTACGAGGTGTTCCAGAGCCGGCTGGCGGAGTGACGGCGGCAGGAGGCAGCACGGCCTACAGCTTCAGCGGTATTCGACCACGCGGTAGAAGACGCGTTGGCGGTTGGCAATGGGGTCGGCGAGGGCGCGGGGAGCGGCGGCGCCGTCGATCCATGAGGCGATGGTTTGCCATTGGCCCGTGGCCATGTTGTCGCAGGATTGCAGGTCGTAGGAGAGGTTGAGGCGGCTGTGGAATAGGAGGTTGGCCGTGGGGCCGCTGACGGCGAGGGCGAGGGCCGGAGGTTCCTGCGCGGTGAAGGTGACGGTCTTCACGGGGCTGGCCGTGCGCTGACCGACTTCGTCGAGGGCGCGGAAGCTGACTTGGTAGGTGCCGGGGCGGTCCATGCTGAA
>CAZSUJ010000065.1:0-15588 GCA_964609925.1 uncultured Chthoniobacter sp.
ACCCTCAAGACATTGATCGGCGAGGCGCCGGTCCACGGTGGCCAAGTCTTGGTGATCCGCTTCACCGAAGGTTCAGCCAGCACCCGCCTGCGCGAGGAGGGCTTCAGCGAGGAACTCGCGAAATCACCGGGCCTAACCATCGCGGCGCAGCAGTTCACCGACGGCTCGATGGCCGGTGCCCAGCGTGTGGCCGAGACGCTGCTCGGCAATTACGTGAAGGACAACAAACTCGAACTGGCCGGCGTCTTCGCGTCCAACCAGCCCACAGCGGAAGGAACCTACAACGCGCTCAAAGCTCTCCGGGACAAGGGCGTTGAGGTCAGTGCGAAGTTCGTCGGCTTCGACGATTCCACCCTGCTCCTCCAAGGCCTGCAGAACGGCGTGATCGACGCCCTCGTCGTGCAGGATCCCGACAAAATGGGCTACCTTGGCGTGAAGTCCCTCGTGGATCATCTCCGCGGCCAGCCCGTGGAGGCCTACGTGGACACCGGCGTGACGGTCAAGACGGCGGCCAACTCTTCCGCCCAGTGACCGTCACCGGCTGCGATCGCGCATGAAGTCAACCGCTCCAGGCTTGCTGCGCTTGAGCGGCGTGAAGAAGAGCTTCGGGGCTACGCAGGCACTCAAGGGCGTTGACCTTGCCCTGGAGTCCGGCGAGGTGCTCGCGCTCATCGGAGAGAACGGAGCCGGCAAGAGCACATTGATGAAAGTGCTCTCCGGCGCGCATGACGCGGACAGCGGCGAGATGAGCTTGGAAGGCGCGCACTACCGTCCCACGGGGCCCCTCCACGCGCGCTCGCTCGGTGTTTGCATGATCTACCAGGAACTGGCCCTCGCCCCGGATCTGAGCGTCATGGAGAACATCCTTCTCGGCATCGAGCCGACGTTCGGGCCGTTCATGAATTGGCCTGAGACCCGGGCGGTTGCCCGCCGCGCCCTCGACGAAGTCGGCCTGACGGACCTCGATCCCTCCGTGCCCGTCGGCGAGATCTCCATCGCCGCCCAACAACTCGTGGAGATCGCGCGCGCCGTGGCCGTCGGATGCAAGGTCCTCGTGCTCGACGAGCCCACCAGTTCGCTGACACGCCGGGATGTCGAGGCGCTGTTCAACTTGGTCCGCCGCCTGAGAGCCAAGGGCGTTGGCGTTGTCTACATCAGCCACGCTCTGGAGGAGGTCGAGGCTCTCTGCGATCGCTTCACCGTCATGCGCGACGGCGAGACGGTCGGGCACGGGCGGGTGGGGGAGGTGCCGGTTTCGAAAATCATCTCCATGATGGTCGGACGCGAGGTCGAGGATCTCTATCCCCGCTCTGTCCGTTCCCCCGCCGAACCGGTTCTGGAAATCCGCGGCTTGACCGGCCAGAAACTCCCTGCGTCCGCCAGCCTCGTTCTGCACCGTGGCGAAGTCGTCGGCATCGCCGGGCTCATTGGATCCGGTCGCACCGAGACCTTGCGCGCTTTGTTCGGCCTTGATCCCGTGGAGAAGGGGGAAGTCCTGATCCACGAGAAACCGGTCCCGCACGTGGGGCCGGGCACGCGTTGGGCGCGGGGCGTCGGCCTCGTGAGCGAGGACCGCAAGACCGAGGGCCTCGCGCAGAATCTGTCCATCGCGCAGAACCTCACGCTGAGCCGCCTCGACGGGCTCGGCCCGTGGGGCCTCGTGCGTCCGTCGCGCCAGAATGCCGCCGCGGAGCCATGGGTGAAGAGCTTTCCAATCAAGTGCCGCGACAGTGAACAGCCGGTCGAGGATCTTTCCGGCGGCAACCAGCAAAAGGTCGCCATCGCCCGCCTGCTTCACCACGACTGCGACGTGCTTCTTCTCGACGAGCCCACGCGCGGCATCGATGTCGGATCGAAGGCGCAAATCTATTCGTGGATCGACAAGCTCGCACTCGGCGACCCCGCGGGTGAGAAGGCTCCCAAGGCTGTGCTTGTCGTTTCCAGCTATCTGCCCGAACTGCTCGGTATTTGCGACCGCATCGCCGTCATGACCCGCGGTGTCCTCGGCGAAGCCAAACCGGTCTCCGAGTGGACCGAGCATTCCCTCATGCTGGCCGCCACCGGCCAGGACCAACGGACCTGATCCTCTCTCTTCCCAGATGAATACGAACCCTTCTCCCACCCAACCCGCCAAGAAGCCCTCGCGCGTCCTGGCCATGCTTGGCCGGTTGGCCGCGCTGGCCGCCGTCTACGCATTCTTCGCCATCCTCACTCCCGGGACGAAGGGCTTCGTGTCCGACGCCAACACGCAACTGATGCTGCAGGACATCGCGGTCGTCGCCATGGCGGCCATCGGCATGACCATCGTGATCATCGCCGGGGGAATCGATCTATCGGCTGGGTCGTGCATCGCCCTGTCCATGATCACGACGGCCTACATCATGGACCTCGGACCCGAGGGGAACAAACTCGTGGCCTCCTACCCCGTCTTGCTCCCGCTCCTCGCCGTGGCCGCCGGCACGGGTATCGCAACGCTCGTCGGTTTCTTCAACGGGGCCATGGTCACGTGGCTGCGCATCGTCCCGTTCATCATCACCCTCGGCACGATGCAGATGGCCCGCGGTCTCGCCAAGCTTGTGGCCAACGAGCAGAACATCTACCCGCCCGCGGCGGTGCAGGAACTGTGGATTTCCCGCCTGCTCGATCCCTCCAAGTCGGTCTTCACCTGGCCCTTCCTCCCCACGGCCGTCTGGCTGGTCATCGCCGCCGCCATCATCACCGCGCTCTTCCTGCGCTACACCGTTCTCGGGCGTCACATCTTCGCCATTGGCTCGAACGAGAAGACGGCCCTCCTCTGCGGTGTTCCGGTGGCCCGGACCAAGATCCTCGTCTATGTCATCGGCGGGTTTTTCGCCGGACTGGCCGGCGTTCTCTTCTTCGCCCGGCTCGGCTCCATCGGCCAACCGACCGAGGCCATGGGCTTCGAGCTGTTTGTCATTGCCTCCGCCGTCATCGGCGGCGCCAGTCTCCTCGGTGGAAGAGGCACGATCTTGGGCACCATGATCGGCGCCCTCATCATCACGATCCTGCGCAACGGCGGCGTGAAGATGGGCTGGCCCCAATACACCCAGGAAATCGTCATGGGTGCCGTCATCATCATCGCCGTTGCCATCGACAACCTGCGGCAGAGGAATCGGACCTAGGGTGATCGGGACTAGACCTACGGTCTGAGTCCCAGGCTGAACCGACGCGGCGGCATGCAAGAACTGCGGTCGCGGAAGTCGAGTGTCCCCGCCAGCGGCGTCTGGGCAAACCCCGCAACCGGCTGCATCAAACGTCAGACTTTCCTGCGGCTCACAGAGCCTCGACGAGCGCTGAGCCGACGCGGGTCTGGTAGGACCCTATTCGCCCAGTGGCTTCAGCTTCCGCGCCTTGGCGGGGGACGTAGACAAAGCCGGCGATTTGCTCCTCGCGGCCGAGATCAATGACGAGCCAATGCGGGTGCGAGGGTTGCGCGGACTTCCATTCGGTCATCCAGTAGTTCGAGATTTGTCCGTCGATGGCGTTGCCCGCTCCGGCGGCCTCCTGCGTGGTTTCCTCGCTGCTGACGCTGGCAATGGTCCAGAGATGCGAGCCGAGCGCCGTGCCGTCAGGGCCGAGGATGCCGAGGTCGGCGATGGAGGTGGACTTGCCGCCGTCGTGGGCGTCCAGCGCCTCCAGAGCGAAGTAGCGCCCGCGCGCGGTCTCGGCGAACTCAACCCGCTGTGCTTCGCCGCCCGGGGGGAAGGTGCCTTGGTGGTTGGGATCGCCCGCGACGCGGAGGCGCTTGAGTTCGGCTTTGGAATGGAACGGATCGAGTTCCAAACGGAGTTGGTCGAGGATGGGCTTCTCAAGGCCGGCGAGGGTGGCGTCCTTGTCCGCATGGTAGTCGAGGACGATGAATTCATTGCGTCCGGCATTCAGCCACGGGCCCGGGAGGAACATGGTTTGCTGGGGGCCGATGTTCCAGTAGTGGCCGAGGTTGCGGCCGTTGACCCAGACCATTCCTTTGCCCCACGGCCGCATGTCGAGGAACGTGTCGCCGGTGCTTTCCAGATCGACGGTAAAACGGTGGAAGCCAGGCCGGAGTCGGGGCGATGGGACGGTTTCCGCAGGCGTGGCGGGTGTGAAGTCGAGGCGTCTGAGGTGGGCGCTATCCAGCGGGAGTGAAAACATTTCCCAATCGAGGAGTTCGTTTTCGCCCAGCAGCACGGGTCCACGTAGTCCTTTGCGGTCGTGGACTTCGACGCCGAAGTTCACGCGGCCCATGGCCTCCACGAGCACTTCGAGCTCAGCGGACTTTTCGCGAGCGGGCAGCGTGGCGAAGAATACGCGATGGCGGCGGTCGAAGCCGGCGATCCGTTGGCCGTCGAGGAAGAGTTGTCCGATGTCATTCACGGCCTCGGCGCGGAGGACGGCCTCGGGGCCGGCGGGCACGGTGGTGCGGTAAAGGACGGCGCCGTGGGGTTGGTCGAGTTTCTCGAAGTTGAGTGGACGGCTGGCGCGGACCGGTGCGGGCAGGTCGGAGAGCAGGGGAGCGAAGCCGGTTGAGCGCACGGCGGGGAAGGCGATCACCGGGTTGGGCGCGGGTGGTTCGGGGATGGATTCTCCGGGAAGGAGATGGCGCGCGAAGAGGTCGCGGGTTTGAAAGAACTTCGGAGTGGCCCAGCCAGCCTCGCTGATCGGTGCATCGTAGTCATACGAGGAGGTGTCGGGCTTGAAGGGACGGTCAGCGCCCGGGCCGAAGCCGAAGGATGTGCCGCCATGGGCCATGTATATGCTGAACGAGGCGTTCATCCTCAGCATGGTCTCAAGGTTGCGGAGGTAAGCATCTGTTTTGCCCATGTGATGGGGCTGACCCCACGTATCGAACCAACCGGGGTAGAACTCTCCGCACATGAGCGGCCCCTCGGGGAGGATGTCGCGGAGGGCCTTGAATGCACCCTCGGGGTCCGAGCCGAAATTGATGACGGGAAACAGATCTTCGCGGTGGCCGTTGCGCAGGTGCCAGACGGGGTTGCAGGCGAAGAGCGGGACGTCGAAACCAGCGTCGAGCAGGGCCCGGCGGATTTCGCCCATGTATTCCGCATCCTTGCCGAAGAAGCCGTATTCGTTCTCCGCCTGCACCATGATGATGGGGCCGCCCCGGGTGATTTGCAGCGGGGCGAGTTGGCGGCCGACTTCCTCGAGGTATCGCCGCACTGCGGTCATGAACCGCGGATCGCGGGTGCGCAGGCGAATGTCGTCGTGCTTGAGCAACCACCAAGGCAGTCCGCCCATCTCCCATTCGGCGCAGGCATAGGGACCGGGGCGCAGGATGACCCAGAGTCCTTCGGCTTGGGCGAGGCGGCAGAACTCGGCGATGTCCGCCATGCCGGACCAGTCGAACTCGCCCTCGCGCGGCTCGATCTGGTTCCAGAAGAGGTAGGCGCAAACGGTGTTCAAACCCATGGCCTTGGCCATCTGCAGGCGGTGCTTCCAATACTCCCGGGGCACGCGGGCCGAGTGGATTTCGCCGCAGCGGATGACGAAGGGCTTTCCATCGAGGAGGAAACAAGCGCGGGTGACTTCGAAACCGGGGGAGGCGGCGGAAGAGCGCATGGAGAGGAGGGCGGAAGTTGCCATGGCAGCCACGAGAAGTCAGCGGGCGCGGCGCATGCGGTGCAGAGGTTCGTCAGCCTGCAGCCGAGGCTTCTCCGTGCCAGCGGTGTCAGTTCAAGATCACGTCCAAAACGTAGAAACCGCAGCCGTCTTGGCTACAGGCCGGCGAGATGGTGATGCGGTCAATGTTGCCTTCGCGGACGGTCGTGGTGGTGCCGGGGGACACAACGGGCCAGGAGGGAGCGTTGGTGAGGCTGTGGCCGTGGCGGATTTGCCAACTCAGGCCGGCGGCCTGCCAGTTCCAGCTGAACTGGAGGGTGAGTGTGTTGTTGGTGTTGGCGCTGACGACCTTGAGCGGGTTGGCATTGGGCGCGGCTGGGTCCGTGCCGAATGCGTGCTCCAAAAGATCGGAGAGCCCGTCGCCGTCCGCGTCGCTGTCACCCCTCGGCACGGAATTCACGACCGTCACGGAGACTGGTTGTGATTCGGTGAGCAATCCGTCGCTTACCCGGATGGCGAAGTTGAAGATGCCGGGCGTTAGGCCCGGTGACGGCCGCCATTCGAAAGCGCCGGTGGTCGGGCTGATCGATGCACCTGCGGGCGCGTTGACCATCCCATAAACGAGCGTGTTGGCCGGAAGATCGCCATCGGTGGCGCTGGCGTCGAAGCTCAGCAGGCCGCCCGCATTCACGGATTGAGAAGGGATGGCGGCAAGCACAGGAGGCGCGTTGACCTCGTTGACGGTGACCGAAAGTGGCCGATCGTGAGTCAGGGTGCCGTCGCTTACGCGGACTGTGAAGTTGAAGACGCCGGGGCCTTGGGCCTCGGAAGGTGTCCAAGTGAAGACTCCGGTGGAAGGGTTGATTACCGCCCCGGCCGGCCCTCCGACCAGACTGTAAGCCAGAGGATTCGCCGGGACGTCGGTATCGGTGGCGTTCGCGGTGAAGGTGAGTTGCGACCCTTCGTTCACGCTTTGCGGCGGTATGGCCGCGAGCGCGGGAGCAACATTTATTTCGTTCACCGTGATGTTCACCGTCCGGTTGGAAGAGAGCTGCCCGTCGCTGGCACGGATCGTGATGGCGTAGGTCGAACCATCCCCTTGGGTTTCGGTGGGGGTCCAGGTGAAGATGCCGGTGGTCGAGTTGATCGATGCCCCCCAGGGCGTGTTCGTGCCGACGATGCTGTAGACCAGTGGTCCGCCGGGCAGACTGGCATCCGTGGCATCGGCGGCGAAGGTCAGCGGGGTGAGCTCGTTCACCATCTGGTCCGGGATGGCTGCCAGCGCCGGGGCGCTGTTTCCCGGCGGGAGCGGGACGATGAAACGCCACTGGACGCTGTCGTCGGTCGTGCTGGCTGCAACCATTTGGTAGGAAGCCGCGTTGTTGCCGGTGTTGAAGCTTGCGAGCCTGAGTCGTGTGCTCGAGGAGGGGTGTCCGATGTGATGCCAACCTTTCTCCGGTTGGTTCGCAGTCGGTGTGACGGTCCATTCGACATTGATGCCGGTGGTGCCGGCGGCGGCGAGGCTCGGGGCGACTCCCGTTCCGGTGGTGTGACTGAGGCGCCGGCCATCGATGGAGGAGACGATGTAGAACCGGTTGGCCGTTCCGGTTGGGACCAAGGTCCAGTTGACGATCGGCCCGTCGGTCCGGATGGTGCGTCCGCCGGGCGCCGTGTTGGTCGTCCCGGCATTGGCCATGCGTTTGCGCAGGCCGCGGTGGTGGATCATGTAGGTTTTGTCGGGGCGCACGGTGGTGTCGCTGTCCCACGCTGCGTAAAGCCTTCCGAAGGCCGTGAGATTGCCCGACTCATCGTAGCTGTTCGAGCGGGGGGCCGGGCTGACGCTTTGCCACGAGTTGGCGGGCTGCGGGTTTTCGCTGTCAGCGGTGAAGACGAAGAGTGCGTATTTCCGCAGCGGCGCGAAGTTCTCCGCGCGCCAGAGGAACTCCGCCAAGGTCTGGTAGCACTCCTCCTCACTCCACGACTGGTTCTTTCCCCAATCCACGAAGGAAAATTCGGTCAGCCATACCGGGAGATCATAGTCGTTGAAGTAACTCTGGATCTTGCTGATCAAGCCGTCGGAGGATCCGCTGTTCGGACTGGGGTAGTCATGGATCGCGGTGTATTCCCAGCGGAAGCCGCGGTTCTTCGCATCGGTCGTGAACGCGGTCAACCAGGTGCCGTCGTCGGCAGGGGATGGGCCGACGAGCGGTTGGTTAAGTGCCATGAGTTGGGGCCAGAGATTGACCGCATTGGTCACGGCGCGGCTCGAACTGAACTCCTCGATGGTTTGCGGGTTGTTGGGATCGAGACTGCGTCCGGACTGGTCAAAACGGTCCGGCTCGTTGAAGCCCATCAAGAGCATGCCGTCCCCGCGTCGGCGCCACTCCGAGGTTCGCTGCCAGACCGGTCCGGAGCCGGTGTTGTAAGTCCAGTTGAAGCTGCCCCACTGCATCGGGTTGAACACCATGGAAGACGGCAAGTTGGGTGGAGGGTTGGGGCCCCAGTTGTAGACCCACTCGGCGTTCATGGCGGCTGCGAACGCCGAGTGGCCCAGCCCTTTCTTGGGCGCCCAAGTTTCATAGTTGAACCTCCACTGTTGGGTGGTTGCGCCGCTCGCCGCGTTCTGGATCAACCCGGTTCCTTGAGCCGTCGCTCCGCCCTGTGTGTCGATGGCCAGCCCGCTCCAAGCGTTGACAATCCGGTAGCGCCCGCCGCCGAGTGGTTCGAGAATCCAGTCCTGGTGCGGCAGGGCGCGGTAGGGTTCGTCCGTGAGAGCCGCGCCAGCCGCTTTCGAAAGCTGGGCGCCGGACAAGCACTCGCCGGTGTCGCGGTTGCGGAGCCGGTAGGTGCCATCCGAGAGGTTGAGCAGAACCTGATACTGCGCCTGTGCAGTCGTGATCCCGGCGGGCTCCAAAACCGGTTGCCCGCCGGTGGCGACGGCCATGCCACGATTCGCAGCGACGCTGGTGATGCGGTAAAACGCGTCATTGAACTGCTCATAGTCGGCGTATCGGCCGGAGGGGTTCACATCGGTGCCGAGCGGGTAACCGACATTGCCGGTGTTGGCCGGGAAGATCTGGAGTTCGCGGATGACGGTGGGGGCGTTTCCGGACTTGGTGAATTCGAGGCGCACCCTCGTGGTGGTGACCGGGGTGAAGGACACGATGCGATCCGAGTTTGTGTTTCCGCTCACAACGCTTCCGGGGATGTCCAGCCACGCTGTGCCATTCCAATATCTGAGCTTGAAGTCCGCGAGAGCGGGCGCGGTGGCGGAACCAGAATACAAATGCACGCTCCCGATCTTGGTGTTCGCCACCATTTCGATGTCGAGGGTGTTCACGCCGGTGGCGGTGGTTTGCCACGAAGAACCGGCGTGGGTCCTGCCGTCCACGGCATTGATCGGGAATTGGCCCGCGGTATGGGAACTGGCCACCGCGGGACGCTGCAGGGCCAGATTGAGTTTGATGTCGGTGCCCAGCGGATAGCCGTTCGTTCCGTTGGGTGGGTAGAGAGCAAACTCGCGCAGGCGGATGGTCGGGTCGGTGACCATGATGCGGAACGAGGTCGCCGTGACCGGTGATGTGAACACCAGGTTCCGCTCGACATTCGTGTTTCCCACCACGTCCGCTCCACCGATGGTCGTCCAGTTGGTTCCATTCAGGTATTGGATGCCGAACCTGGCGAGTGGAAGCGTGTCATTCACGCCCATGAAGACCTGTGCGCTGCCGACCTCCACGGGGAAGGGAAAGTCAATCCGCCCATTGTTGAAGGCCCAATTCTGGCTTTGCCACAGGCTGTCGTTCCCAGCGTCCCCATCGGTTGCGTAGGAAGCCAGGCGGTTGCCGTTGACCGAGGAGGCGGTCAGCAATTGATACTTCGCCAAGTTCACCCGATTCGGAACGATGAGGGGGGCGGCGACCCCGGCCACGCTGAACCGGGGTCCTGAGTTGGTCTGATAGGAAATCGGGCCGGTTTTCAACTTCATCCTGCCGTCCACAGGATTGACCACGACCCCGAATTTCGTGTCGGTGACGGACAGGTCTGCGGACAAAGGAGTGTCGAACGAGAACACATACTCCCCGCCGGCTGTGAAGGTGTAAGTTCCGCTCGTCGTGCCGATCGGGACATCGTCACCCCCGCCGTTGGTTCCGTCCGCCCCATAGTAAATGAACGAGACGTTCACATTGGTGGCGTTGTTGTTCGTGGCCGACGTGTGGGCGGCGAAGCCGAAGCCGGTAAATGTCACCCGCGTCGGCCCTTGATTTGTGGAGAGCAGACCGCCAAAAGTGCGGACGTTGGTGAAGCTGCCGCCGGCCCAGTAGTCCGTGTCCGCACCTCCATTCGCCGCATCGTCGACGAAGAAGGTCGGCCCGAGAACGGTAGTCACATTCCCTGTCTGGATGATCGCGGCGCCCAAAGGGTCTGGAGACAAAGAAGCAACCGCTGCAAAAAATGCGCGGCGCAGCCAAGCCGGTCTCAAGCGGTCGGGGGGCGTCATGGGGGCAGACAGATATCAAACTAGCACTCTGGGACGAAAAGGCCAGACGACCTCGACCGGTTTTCGCCGGTGCGTGGCTAAAAGTGGAAGATGCCGGGCTTCACTGGTCCGACCGGAGTCGCGTCTTCATAGAGTGCGGGAATGGATGAAGCTGGGCCGACGCGGACGACGGGATGGTCTATGCCCGCCAGCTCAGCCGGGATGCGGATGACCAAGCTGCCATCGGGATCCAGCTTCACACCGAGCAGTTCACGGGTCTCCAGAACTTGTGCACGGAATTCGGTCTTTGGCTGCTCGAGTTTGAGCGGTTGTGGGATTCTGAGTTCGCCTTCTGGCGGCGGTTTGAGAAAGAAGAGGTTGAAATGGGGGCTAGCCGGATCGGTGCCCATGGTGGCGCGGATGTCGTCCGGCAGGGCGTCCTTCGAGAACGGGCTCCGCGTCGTGGGCTGCAGCGCCGACTCATTGATTTCCATCCAGGCCGCGAATTCCTTGAGCCGGCGTTTGGCGGCCAGCTGAAAGGAGCCGTCGGGCAGAGGTCCGACATTGAGTGTGATGGCTCCGCCGTGGTGGGCGTTGTTGATGAGGGCGTCCAGCAACCGGTCGAAGCTTCTCCATTGGAAATCCAGGCGGTGGTAGCCCCATGCATGATTCATCGTGCCCGGCGTTTCCCACGGGACCTTGGGTGCGTTCCCCGCATCGGGAAACTGGTTGTCGCCCATGGAGATGAAGTCGGCTCCCGTGGGATCGTGGGCCGAGATGCGTCCGTTGATCATGCAGCCGGGGGCCTTGTCCCGGATGAGCTGGATGAGTTGGTCGCGGCGTGCGGCGGTCACTTGATCCTTCGCGCCTTTGCCCCAGGAATCGAACCAGAACATGTCCGGCTGGTATCGTTCGATCAGCTCCGCGACTTGCGGCAGGCACTTCCCCTCCCAGTATTCCCCGAACTCGCCGTCGGTGGGCTGGGCGAGCGGCGGGTCGCCCTTCACTTCGGGCCAAGGCGGAAGCGCGCCTCCCGGGTGCTCCCAGTCCTGCCAGTGCGAGTAGTAGAAGCCGAGCTTCACCCCATGTGTCCGGCAGGCCTTGGCCAGTTCGCCCAGCGGATCGCGTCCGTTCGCAGCGAAGGGCGTCGCGGCGATGCCATACCCGGACACCGCCGAATCCCACAATGCGAACCCGTCGTGGTGCTTGGTCGTGATGACGAAGTAACGCATCCCCGCTTTGGCTGCCATGCCGATCCATTCATCGGCGTCGAACTTGGTCGGGTTGAACCGGGCGAGTAGGGCGTCATACTGCGCCTTGGGAATGCCGCCCGAGGGTTGCGGCCATCGCCACTGCGTGCGGATCCACTCGGCGTAGTGGTTTCTTCCCATCTCCTCGCCTTCCCAAACCCCGGCTGGAATCGAATAAAGCCCGAAGTGGATGAACATCCCGAATCGGGTGTGCGCCATCCAGTTGTTGTCCCCTCCCACGACAGCATTCGCATTCGCCTCATCCACGGTGTAAGGCGTTTCGTCCGCCCGCAGGGTCTGGTTGGTCATTGCCATGGCGAGAAGGGCGATCTGGATGTATCCGGTGGCGAGGTCGGGCAACTTTCGGCGCGCTCCCGCAGTCGCGCGGTGGCTGCAAGGGGCCTCGCGGAGTCCAAGGGCGGCTTGCGGTGGAGGGGGATCGCATTTGGTGAAATGGGCACACGACAGGGGGTTCGATTTGCTGCGGCCATTCCTTTCAGAAGTCAGACAGAAGACGGACAAATTCCGTTATGTAGCAGGCACGAACGGGTTTTCCAATAGCGGCTTTTCTCCGGGCGACCTCGGGGCCTTCGTTCAACACGCCCGGATTCGCAGTCGCGTCGCGGCCCCATGCCGCCATGCGCCGCTCAATTCCCCAGGGTTGTTCCAAAGTAACGGTCGATGAGTGCCGCGGCGTCGTCGCGCGCCCGGCCCGATTCGTCACGGGCGTAGGTGTCGAAAAGCTCGCGCGAGAATTCGCTCAGCGCGTCGAACAGGCGCGGGTCGAAGTGCGTGCCGCGCCCCTCCCGCATGATGGACATGGCTTCGTCGTAGGAGAACGCCTTCTTGTAGGGGCGCTGCGAGGTAAGCGCGTCGAACACGTCCGCGATGGCGAAGATCCGCGCGAGCAGGGGGATGGTCTCTCCGTTGAGGCCCGCGGGGTAGCCGGTTCCATCCATTTTCTCGTGGTGGCATTCCACAACCGGCATGGCATCGGCCAGCCAACGCGAACGTCCCACGATGTCGAGGCCGTGGCGGACGTGCAGTTTCATCTCCTCGAATTCCTCGCGGTCGAGTTTTCCGGGCTTGAGCAAGACGCGGTCGCGCACCCCGATTTTCCCGACATCGTGAAGCAACGAGCCCTTGATGAGGCTGCGCATCCCGTCCAGGTCGAGGCCCACCGCCTCGGCGAGGCGGGCGGAATAAACTGTCACGCGGAAGTTGTGCAGATCCGTGTCGCTGTCCCGCTCGGCGATCGCGCTTCCCAGTGCCCGCAGCATTTCGATGTGGGATTCCAGGAGGTTGTCCGACATCCGGCCGACTTGCTTGATCAGGCCGAGGATGACCGGGTAGAGCACGAGGGCGGTGAGAAAAACTGTTCCGCACGCCCCGGCCACCGCGACGGCCAAGGCGGACGCGGCCTCGCGGTCCTCGCTGCGGGAGATGGTGAACCAGCCCTGCAGCCAAAGCGCTGTCGCGCCATCGCGGCCGGTCAAGGGCAGGCCAACCTCGAGGTAAGGGCGGTTGCCGACAATCTTCCACTCCATCACCGCCTGATTGGCAGGACTGCGAAGGGCGCGATCCGGCGCCCCGGCCGTGCGCGTGAAGGCTTCGAGGCTCCCCGCATGGTCATGCGAGGCTTGCGCCACGACGCGGCCCCGGGCGTCGATGACGCGCAGGAAGATGAAGTGGCCCGTGTCGGTTCCCGTGTCAGGCAGCGCCGAGGCAAGGAGCTCTTGGAGTTCGGCGGGTGGTTGGTCGGGGTGGCTTGCCAGGCTGGCGGAGATCAGGGCGGCGCGGGTCTGCGCGTCATTGCGGGCCGCCATCCGCACGACGTCGCCCTGCCGGTAGATGATGATTCCCGCCAGGACGGTGGATATGGCGAGAGCGACGAGAGTCAGACGGGCGGCCAGGCGCCGGTGGATGCTGCGGTCGGGGAGGATCGCAGTCCCGGCGTCGGCGTGTGGCGGATTGCTCAAGCCCCGTCCGGCGGCGGTTCCTCTTCGTCGTCCACCGAGATGCCCGTGTAGCTGAGGCACTTGATCTCCTCGATGCTCGTCTCGCCTTCGAGGACTGCCTGCAGGCCTCCCTGGTAAAGCGTCATCAGGCCTTTGGCGGTGGCGATCTTCCGCATCTCGCCCTGCGGTGCGTTCACCGAGATGAGGTCGGCCAGTTCGTGGCCGATGGGGCAGAGTTCCATGAGGGCGACGCGCCCGCGGTAACCGGTCTCGCGGCACTCGGGGCAGCCCTGAGCCTCGTAAAGGTGGGTTACCTCGGCCGGGATCTCCACGTTGTTCACCTCGTAGAGGCGGCGCTCGGTGGGGGTGATCGGGGTCATCTGTTTGCACTGCGCGCAAAGCTTGCGGACAAGGCGCTGGGCTTGGGTGAGCGCAAGCGAATCGGCCAGCAGGTAAGGCGGGACGCCCATCGAGATGAAGCGGCTCACCGCGCGCAGGCAGTCGTTGGCGTGCAGGGTGGTGAGGACAAGGTGGCCCGTGAGCGCGGCGTTGACGGCCGCGCTGGCCGTCTCCTCGTCACGGCACTCGCCGATCAGAATGATGTCCGGGTCGGCACGCATGAGGCGCCGCAGGCCCTGCGCGAAGTCGATGTTGTGCACCGGATCCGTCTGGGTCTGGTTGAGCCCTTCGATCTCGTATTCGATCGGGTCCTCGATCGTCTGGATGTTCAGGTTCTCGGCGTTGACGCTGTTGAGGAGGGCGTAGAGCGTGGTGGTCTTGCCGCTGCCGGTCGGGCCGGTGATGAGGATGAGGCCCTGGTCGCGCGTCATCGCGGCCTGGAGGAGTTCGAGGTTGCGCTTCGAGAGGTTGAGCTCGCTCAACTTGCGCACGCCGCTCTCCTTCTCGAGGTAGCGAATGGTGATCTTCTGCTGGTCCTTGCGACAGGGGATGGCGGAGACGCGGCAGTCCACGCGGCGCTTGCCGAGGCGGAGCGAGAAGCGGCCGTCCTGCGCGCCCTGCCGCTCCTGGCTCATGTTGGAGTAGTTTTTGATCAGGCTGACGTAGCGCGGCAGCATCTCCTCCGGGGCGGAGAACAGTGTGACCAGCTCGCCGTCGATGCGGGCACGGAAGCGGGCCATGTTGAAGTATTTCTCGATGTGCAGGTCGCTGCTCCGTCCGGTGATCGAGCGGTAAAGGACCCAGTGCAGCGCCTGCTCGGCAGTGGTGTTGATGCTGGCCGGGTTGGTCCGCTCGGCTTCCTGCGGGTCGATCTCGACGATGTTGGTGCCGCCCGACTCCGTGAGCTGGGCGGAGGATGTCTCGGCCGCGCTGCTGGCGTTGGCGCGGTCGCGATTGATGACGCCGACGATGGACTCGCGGTCGGCCAGCACCGCCCGGAACTCGCGGTCGTCCGTGTTGGCCGAGAGCCATTCGTCCTCGAAGCCGAACGTCTCCTTCTGGCTGCTCAGCATGTAAACCGTGTGGACTCCCGCGTAGAGCGGGAACACGGCGTGCTTTTCGAGAAGGCTTTCAGGGAAGGCGGTCTGCCGCGGGGCCAGCCATGGCGTGAAGCAGGCTTCGCCGGTGCAGAGGTGACGGAGCGCCGCCCCGTAGCCCGGAGGCAGGGCCTTGCTCTGCATCACGTGCGCCGCCGCCACGCCGCTCAGCGTCTCGAGGATTTCCTTGAGCCGCCCCTTCTCATCGTCCCTGAAGGGGTAAGTCTGCAGCAGCCACTTGAGCGCGGTCTCAGGTGCGCAGCCCTCCTCGAGGTCGTGGTGGCCGCTGTAGGTCGCCGCAGACTGCAGTGGCCGTGTCTGGCTCTTGGCGCGGAGGTCGTCGAGGTAGCCCTCGTATTGGGGTTGGTCGAGCAGGACCCGGACCAAGAAACCGGAAGGGATGCCCCACGTGCCCTCTGCTGTGGGGTTGTAATGGCCAACGATTAGGAGCGGGCCGAGAACGCCGACCGGGAGCCATGGCTGCTGCTCGAGTTCCGGCGCCTCGGCGATGATCTGGCGGAAGACGTTCTCGGTCGGGACAGAGATGCCCGGTCGGGTGGTGCGAAACGGGAGAAGCTGGAACTTGTCGGCGATCCACTCGAAGGCTTCCTCGATGGGGATGCCGTTGGCCTGGGCGAGCGCGGCGTGCAGACTTCGCTCGTTATCAGGCAGATCCAGAGGGGCCTTGAGGCCCAATTCCTGAAGTGTGCTGTAAAGCGGGCTCTCGAGCGTCGGCATGGGTCACTGCGGCGGCACCGGGGTGAAGCCCGGTGGGGGTCCGCTGCCAACGCTACCGTTCAATCCGCCCAAGTCAACGCCCTCGCCGA
>CAZSUJ010000066.1:0-15449 GCA_964609925.1 uncultured Chthoniobacter sp.
GCGGATTCTGCCGGCTCTCGATCCTGCGGAAAATCGGCATTCGCTGCATCAACCGTCGCACGAATCGGGCACTCATGGGCCTCAACTGGCTCGTGCGAAAGACCTCGGGCCGCTTGTTCTGCGCCGTCTATTCCGGCGCCCAGGCGGAGCGGCTTCGCCCACGGCCGCCCGGTCCCGAGGACGGGTCGCTCAAGCCTTGAGGGCCTCGAGGAGACGCTTCTCGACCATCGTCTCGAGCGGCGCGCGCAGACCCGCGTCCGGCAGCCGGTCGAGGACGGTGTTGAAGAAGCCCACGACCAGGAGTTGTTGCGCTTTCGCCGGACTGATGCCGCGCGAGACGAGGTAGAACAACTCGCGGTCGTCCACCTGGCTTGTCGTTGCGCCGTGCGTGCAGCGCACGTCGTCGGCCTCGATCTCCAGGCCGGGCATGGAGTTGGCCTCGGCCTCGTCGCTCAGGACGATGTTGCGCACCTTCTGGTAGGCGTCGGTGCGGTGTGCGCCGGGTTCGACGCGGATGACTCCGGAGAACACGGTGCGCCCCTTGCCAGCCAAGGCGTTCTGGTAAAGCAGATCGCTGGTGGCCTGGGGCTTGGCGTGGTCCTGGAACGTGCGCTGGTCGATGATCTGGTCGCCGCCGGCGATGTTGACCGAGAGCATGTCGCTGCGCGCCCCCTCGGCCACCATGCGGCTGTAGCTTTCGCCGCGGACGAAGCGTCCGCCGAGGTTGACTTGCATGCCGAGGCACGTGGCGTCGCGTCCGACGGTGGTCGAGTTGATGTGGAAGGCCGTGGTGCCGAGGCTCCACTGCTGCACGGCGAGATAGGTCAGGCTGGCGCCGTCCTGAACGACGAGGTCGTTGACGCCGCATGCGAACGCCGGGGCGTCATCCGCGCTGCGGAAGCAGTCCACGACGGTCGCGCGGCTGTGCGCCTCGCACACCACGAGGGTGTGGGGGAAGACGGCGGAGTTCTCGCCCTCGACCCAGTGGAAGATCTCGATGGGCTGCGGGACGACGAGTCCGCGCGGCACATGGACGAACACGCCGGCGACGGGGCCGGAGCGGTGCAGGGCGGCAAACTTGGCCGAGCCGAGGCGGGTCTCTTGCGCCATGAAATGCTTCTGCACGAGGTCGGCGTGCCGGGTGGCGGCCTCTTCCAACGTCAGGACCGCGAGGCCGGCCTTGAGCAGATCCTCGGCCGGGGCGGACACCGCGAGGAGGCGGTTGTTGCCGAAAATGAACCGGGCGGACGCGGGTCCGAGGCCCGAAGAGCGGGCGACGAGGTCGTTCGCGTCGGTCACGGGGCCGGGGTAGCGGAAGGCGTCGAGGGCGAGGGCCTTCACGTTCGAGAAGCGCCACATTTCGTCCTTGGGCGCGGGCATCGGGAGCGACTGGAACTCCTCCCAGCCGCGGCGGCGCGACTCGGCGAACCAGTCGGGCCATTGGCCCTCGGGAAGCGCGCCCTCCATGAGGGGGACGCCGGAAACGGGTGCGGTGGTCATGATCACGGGAGGCTCCTTTCGTCAGCCGACCGACCCTTCCATCTCGAGGTCGATCAGGCGCTTCAGCTCGACGCTGTATTCCATGGGGAACTGGCGAACGAGGTCGTTGACGAATCCGTTCACGCTCAGGCTCATGGCCTGTCCCTCGGTCAGTCCGCGCTGCTGCATGTAGAAGATCTGCTCGGCGCTGACCTGGCTCACGCTGGCCTCGTGCTGGCAGGCGTTGCCGGTGCCGCGCACGGTGATAGCCGGGTAGGTGTCCGTGCGGCTGCTCTGGTTGATCAGGAGGGCGTCGCACTCGGTGTTGTTCTTGCAGCCCTTGAGGTGCTTGGGCACGTGCACGAGGCCGCGGTAGGTGGCGCGGCCGGTCCCCACGCTGATGGACTTCGACACGATGTTGCTCGTGGTCTCGTCGGCGGCGTGGACCATCTTGGCCCCGGTGTCCTGGTGTTGTCCGTCCCCGGCGAGCGCGATCGAGATGACCTCGCCGCGGGCGCGTCGGCCCTTCATGACCACGCCGGGATACTTCATGGTGAGGCGCGATCCGATGTTGCAGTCGATCCACTTCACCTCGGCGTCCTCCATGGCGAGGCCGCGCTTGGTCACGAGGTTGAACACGTTGTTCGACCAGTTCTGCACGGTGATGTATTGGATCTTCGCGCCCTTGAGCGCGACGAGTTCGACGACCGCGCTGTGCAGGGTGGCGGTGTCGAACTTCGGCGCCGTGCAGCCCTCCATGTAGGTGACCTCGGCGCCCTCGTCGGCGATGATGAGCGTGCGCTCGAACTGTCCGAAGCTCTCCGCGTTGATGCGGAAGTAGGCCTGCAGCGGGTGCGAGACCTTGACGCCGGGCGGGACGTAGATGAACGAGCCGCCGCTGAAGACGGCGCTGTTGAGCGCGCTGAACTTGTTGTCTCCGGTCGGGATGACCTTGCCGAACCACTTGCGGAAGATTTCCGGGTGCTCCTTGAGGCCCTCGGTGCTACCGACGAAGATCACGCCCTGCTCGCCGACGGCCGCCTTGATGTTCGAGTAGGCCGCCTCGCTGTCGAATTGCGCCTCCACGCCGGCGAGGAACTTGCGCTCCTGCTCGGGGATGCCTAGGCGTTCGAAGGTGCGCTTGACCTCCTCGGGCACCTCGTCCCACGTGCGCTTGGGCTTCTGCCCCTGCGAGAGGTAGTAGCGGATGTTGTCGAACACGATGTTCTCGAGGTCCCGCGAAGCCCAGTGCGTGGGCATGGGTTTCTCGAGGAACTTTTTCAGCGCATCCTTGCGGAACGAGCGGATCCAATCCGGCTCCTCCTTCACGTCGCAGATGTAGTCGATGGTGGCCTCGGTCAGCCCGGTGCCCGCGTCGAACTCGTAGTCGACGTCGTAGCGGAAGTTGCCCTTCTCGCGGTCGATGTCCAGTTGGGTCTGTGCGTCGCTCATGGTCGTGTTCTCCTTGGTTCGCGCGGTTGCCTCACACTCCGGCGGGCTCGGCCTCGGGCTCGGTCGCCCAATCGTAACCCTCGGCCTCGAGCTTGAGGGCGAGTTCGCGGCCGCCGCTCTCGACGATGCGTCCGCCGACCATCACGTGGACGTGGTCCGGCACGATGTAGTTGAGCAGGCGCTGGTAGTGGGTGATGACCAGCATGCCGGTCCCGGGCCCGCGCAGGGAGTTGACGCCGTGCGAGACGATCTTGAGGGCGTCGATGTCGAGTCCGCTGTCCGTCTCATCGAGGAGCGCGAACGCCGGCTGGAGCATGGCCATCTGGAGGATCTCGCAGCGCTTTTTCTCGCCGCCGGAGAATCCCTCGTTGACCGAGCGCGAGGTGAAAGTGCGCGGCATCTGGAGGAGGTCCATCTTCTCGTAGAGCTTGGCGTAGTATTCCGTGGCTTCGAGCTCCTCCCCCTCGGGCAGGCGGGCCTGAAGGGCGGCGCGCAGGAAGTTGGCGATGGTCACGCCGGGGATCTCGCTCGGGTATTGGAAGGCGAGGAAGATGCCCTTGCGCGCGCGCTCGTCGGGTTCGAGCTCGAGGATGCTTTCGCCGTCGAGCAGGACGTCGCCCGAGGTGACGGTGTAGTCGGGGTGCCCAGCGATGACCTTGGCGAGCGTGCTCTTGCCCGAGCCGTTCGGGCCCATGATGGCGTGGACCTCGCCGGTGGGCAGGTCGAGGGTGAGTCCGCGGAGGATTTCGCGGTCGCCGATGCTGACGTGGAGGTCTTCGATCTTGAGGTTTTTCATGTTCAGTTCTGGTTCTTGCGACAGGTCCCGCACAGGCCGTGCAGGGACACTTCCTGCTGGGTCACCATGTAGCCGCGCGGAAGTTGGTGGAGTTTTTCCAGTTCGGCTCCCGGCAGGAGCGGGACATCGAGGACCGCGCCGCAGGATGTGCAGGTGAAGTGGCCGTGCTTCGAGTTGTTCGCGCAGTAACGCGTGGACCCGCTGTCGAGATGCACTTTGCGCACGAGACCCCGCTCGGCCAGGGTCTCAAGCACGTTGTAGACGGTGGCCAGGGAGAGTGTCTCCATGGCCGGCTTGGCCCTCAGGAAAACTTCCATGGCCGTCGGATGGTCCTGCTGCCCGAGCAGCACCTCGTAGACGTGGCGCCGCTGGCGGGTGAGGCGCAGGCCGTCCTGCGCGATCGACTCCTCGTAGCGCTTGAGCTGGCTCTGTGATGTGCTGCTCTTCGCGGTCATGGGGCAGGGAACATAGGCCGGGGACGAATTGTTTCAAGAATAATTATTGATAAGCGGGCGTGCGCCGCGCCGCCGGCGTGCTATCGTGGGCCCATGCCAAGGCTCCTCATCGCGCTCCTGCTCCTGCTGCTCGCCACCCCGGCCTCCCGCTCCGCCGCGCTGCCGCTGGATGTGATGTTTGTCGGCCAGCGCAAGTTCCACCAGCTCATGGAGCGCGGATACAAGGCGGGCTGGGCCTCGCTGCCCCTCGGCGAGCGGGTGAACAACTTCGCCCTGGCCCTGCGGGGCACGCCCTACGTCAACTACACCCTGGAGCTGGACGAGCGCCGCGAGGCCCCCTCGGTCAACATGCAGGGGATGGATTGCTGGACGCTTTTCGAGATCGCGCTGGCCATGGGGCGTCTCGTGGCCGTTCACCCGCCACCCTACACGCCGCAGGAGATGTTGCGGCTCATCGAGCTCGACCGCTATCGCGGCGGGCGTTGCGACGGACGGTTCGACTCGCGGTTGCACCATCTCGAGGACTGGGCGCAGGACAATGAGAAGCGCGGCCTCGTGCAGGACATCACGCCGTCGCTCGGCGGTGTGCCGCTCCACCGCAAGATGGCCTACATGGGCAAGAAGCCGCACCTGTTCCGCCAGTTGCGCGCCGACCCGTCCATGGTGCCCGGCTTCGTCGAGCTGGAGGCCGAGTTGTCGAGGCGCGGCATCACCTACATCCCGAAGTCCCAGGTGCCGCGCATTGAGGGCAAGCTCCGCAACGGCGACATCATCTGCATCGTGACCAACTGGCACGAGACCTACACCTCGCATGTCGGCCTGGCCTCGCGGGACAAGAACGGCGTTCTCCGGTTCCTCCACGCATCAAAGAACCACCGTGAAGTGACCCTCGACAGCCGCCTGACCGATTACCTGAACCGCTTCAGCACGCACGCCGGCATCTTCGTCGTGCGGCCGCTGGAACTTCGGGGGCAGGGCGTCGCGGCGGCCCGCTGACGCTCAGGCGCCGGGGATGTGCTCGCCCCGGATGAGGTCGTCCCACGTCTGGCGCTCGCGGGCCACGTGCGCGCGGTCGCCGTCCACGAGGATCTCGGCCGGCAGGCGCCTGGCATTGTAGTTCGAGGCCATGGCGAACCCGTAGGCGCCGGCGCTCATCAGGGCGAGGCGGTCGCCCGCGGCGAGCGGCGGCAACTGGCGGTCCTGCGCGAAAAAGTCGCCGCTCTCGCAGACCGGTCCGACCACGTCGACCGGTGCGGATGGCGCCCCCTCGGCTGGTTCCCTCAGCGGCACGATCTCGTGGTGGCCCTCGTAGAGCGCGGGACGGATGAGGTCGTTCATGCCCGCGTCGGTGATGACGAAACGCTTGGCCGGGGTGTCCTTGACGTAGAGCACAGTGGCCAGCAGGACGCCGGCGTTGCCCACGAGGCTGCGTCCGGGTTCGAGCAGGATCTTGAGCCCCAGTCCGCGCAATGGCGGGACGACCACGCGCGCGTAGTCGTCGAAAGTCATGCGCCGCGAGCCCTCCTCCTTGCCCGTGTCCCACCAGGACGCCCCGCCGCTTTCCAGCGTGCCGTGGTAGATGATGCCCATGCCGCCGCCGATGCTGAAGAATTCGATGCCGTAAGCCTGCTTCAGTTCGGCGACGATCGGCACGAGCTTGGCCAGCGCTTCCGCGAACGGAGTCGTCTCGAGGATCTGCGAGCCGATGTGGGTCTGGATGCCGCGCAGCTTGAGGTGGGGCATGCGGGCGGCCTGTTCGTAAACGCCGAGGATGCGGTCGATGCCGATGCCGAACTTGTTGTGGCTCTTGCCGGTGGAGATGTATTTGTGCGTTTGCGCGTCAACGTCCGGGTTCACGCGCAGGGCGACCGGCGCCTTGAGGCCGAGCGAGCCCGCGACCTCGTTGATGAACGCCAGTTCGGCCTCCGACTCGACATTGAAGGAATACACGCCCTCGCGCAGGGCGTATTCGATTTCCTCGCGCGTCTTGCCCACGCCGGCGAATGTGCAGTTGTCCGCGCGTCCGCCCGCCTTGAGCACGCGGAACAGCTCGCCGCCCGACACGATGTCGAACCCTGCACCCTCGCGGGCCAGCAGGTCGAGGACGGCGAGGGTGGAGTTCGCCTTCATGGCGAAGCACACGCGGTGGTCGAGCCCGGCGAGCGCGCCGTCGAGGCGGCGGAAGTGGCCGCGGATCGTGGCCGCGCTGTAAACGTAAAGCGGTGTGCCGTGCCGCTCGGCGAGCGCGTCCAGCGCCACTCCCTCGCAGAAAAGCGTTCCGTCCCGGTAAGCAAACTCGTGCATCGTGCGTCCCTCCTCCGCGCGCGGCGTCGCGCCGCGTTGCGGGAGCGTGGACAATACAGACGGCGGTCCGCGGCGGCCAAGGAATATCCGCCGCCGGTCTTGAGCAACGCCCCGCGGCGGACCAACCTCCAGACCGATGAAGCCCGCCAAGTCCGCAAGCTCCAGCTGGCGCTGGGTGCGTCACGCCTCGGCAGCCCACGAGGATGCCTGGCGCGAACGCCTCGCCGCCGCCGGCCCCGCCCTCGCCGTCACGGGCCGCCCTAGCTCGCGAGTGGTGCGCCTCGAGGTTTATGATGCCTCGGCCGCCCCGCTCCGCAGGCTGGCGCGTCAGTTCGGCGGGCTCGTCGAGAGAGTGGATCACGCGGCGATCGTGGCCCGCGCCAACGCCCCGCGGAAACCGGTGCGCATCGCGCGTGATTTCGTGGTTCTCGACGCCGCGGGCCGCTTGCCCGCCGGCGCGCCGCGTCCGCGCATCGTGCTCCGCGTCGGGGCAGCCATGGCCTTCGGCACGGGCGACCACGCGACGACGGCATCCTGTTTGCGGCTGATGCACGGGCTGGCTGCGGAGTTGCCGCGCGGTTGGACGGCGCTGGATGTCGGCACCGGTTCGGGCATCCTGGCGGTCGCCGCGGAGAAGCTGGGGGCCGAGCGCGTCACCGCGTTCGACAATGACGAGGCGGCCCTGCGCGCCGCCATGGCCAATGCCCGCCGCAACCGCTGTTCGCGCATCGTCTTCGAGACCCGCGACCTTCTGCGCGGGCGCGCGCCCGGAGGCCGCCACGCACTCGTCCTCGCCAACGTCTACAGCACCATCCTCGTCGAGGCGGCGCCGCGTCTTCTGCGGACCGTCGCGCCGGGCGGTTTCCTCGTGATCTCGGGAATCCTGCGCGGACAACTGCCCGCCACGCTCGATGCGTTCGCCGCAGAAGGGTTGGAGGTTGAGCGCAGGATCCTTCGCGGCAAGTGGGCCACCGTGTTGCTGCGCCGTCCGGCCTGAAGTCAGAGTCCGGCGAGGTTCTCGCGCAGGATCTTGCGCTCGGCGGCGTGCACGCCGGGGAACTCGTCGAGCACGGCGAGAGCGGCCGAGTAGAAGCTGCGGGCGCGGTCCATCTGCCCGCGCATCTGGTGGATCACCCCGAGGTGGCCGAGGCTGAGGCCGACTTCCGGGTGTGCCGGGCCGAAGAGTTGTTCGCGGATGGCGAGCGCCTGCATGTGCTGCTGCTCGGCCGCGAGAAGGTCGCCGCGTTCGCACAAGACCGCGCCCAAGTTCGTGGCGATGAGCGCCGTCTCGCCGTGGAGGCGTCCGTGGCAGTGCGACGCCTCGTCGAGCGCGCGGTGCAGCACCGAGGCCGCCTCCTCGAGATCGCCGGAGAGCTTGCGCAGCATGGCAAGGTTGTTCAGGCACATGGGGACGCGGTGCCCGTGGCCGGCCGACTTGTAGAGCTCCGCCGCCTGCGCGTAATGCGAGCAAGCCGCCTCGGTTTCGCCCAAGTTCTCCTCCGCCGTGGCCATCTTCGAGGCGACACGCGCAGCCTCGTCCGTCATGGCCTCGCCGAGGAACATGCCGAGGGCCTCGTGCCAGCAGGAAAGGGCCTCCCGTTCGTCGCCGCGGGCTGATGCCGAGTCGCCCGCGATCTCGCGTGAGACTGCGGATTCCGCGCGGTCGGAGATTTTCGGCTCTCCGCCGGCCCTGGCCGGGAACGGTTGCGCCATCGCCTCAGATTAACGGCCGCGCGCCTCCGGCCGCAACCGCTCATTCACCCGCCGGGGCGGAAAAGCGAGACGAGGAGCCGGCGGTTGGAGGGCACGCGGCCGCCGTGGGCCTCAATCGCCTCGAGCGGGTTGTCCTCGTGGCCTAGGCCGAGGACGCGGCAGACCTCGGTCTCGAAGAACGACACGGCGCGGGCGGTGGGCGGATGTTTGTCGAGGTGCGCCAGCGCGCGGCGCAAGAGGTCGAAGAGCCCGGGCGTCTCTTGGCCGGGTTCGGAAAGCAGGTCGCAGATCTCCGTGAAATACGACGCGGCGAGCAGCCGACCGTAGTCGCTCCGGAGCCCCGGCCAGACCTCGAGCAGTCGCGTCTCGCGCAGCGCATGCAGGTCACCCGACCTCGCCGGCGCGAACTGGATCTCTGCGTGCTGGAACAGGTCGGCCGCGGCCTTCGGTGCCGCCCCCTTGCGCGGCGAACCGCGCATCGCGGTGCGCACCTTCCCGTGGCGCGGCGCCAGCCAGACCATGATGCGTCCCGATTCTCCAAAACGCGACCGGCGCAGCAGGATGGCCTCGGTGGTCTCCGTCGCCCGCATGGACGCTCAGCCCGCCGCCTCGACGAGCAACTCCTGCATGTGCGCATAGAAGTGGACCTTGAGCAGCGCGAGGCCGCGGCGCGTGGCCAGGTCCGGCGCTTCGTGCTGGTCGAGGTCGGCTTCGCCGAAATTGTTCTCTTCGACAATGATGAGCCGGGCCTGGTTGAGAGCGTTCAGCCAGGCGTCGATGTTCTCCTGCGGCACCAGCAAGCGGCCGAGGTGGCCCTCCTCCGTGCTGGCTGCGATATCGCGGCGCACCAGTTCCCGGCTCGAGGCGAACAAACGCTCCAACCCCGGGCGCACATGCTCGTCCCAATCGTGCTGGAACTCGGATTCAGCCGCCGCGCCCGATGGGTCCGGATAAAGGCGTCGTCGCGCCTTCTTGTGCCGCCCGGCCGTGCGGGGCAACTCCTCGATGAGGCCGGCGAAAAGCGGGTGGATGTCGCACAGTTCGCACGAGCCGGACGGATGGCGTCGGAAGCGCATGGGGGTCAGCTTTCCGCCCGCTCCAGCGTGGCCAGCAGCAGGTATCCGTGCAGTTGCTCCACGATTGCCTCGGCCCGCTCGCGCTCGCCGGACCAGACGAGCGAGCGTCCCTTGTGGTGGACTTCCAGCATGTGGCGCGTGGCCTTGTCGCGCGGGAATCCCAGCACGCGCTGGAAGACCATGGTCACGTAGGACATGAGGTTCACCGGGTCGTTGTGGACGATGACATTCCACGGCGCGGCGAGGGCGGTATCCTCACGTGTCTCGATCTCGGTGGTGATTCCGGTCGCGCTCATACCGCCACGGGTTGCCGCGCCGGCCGGGAAGCCCCGCCCAGCAGGGCGGCCTGCAGCATCTCCGCGGCCGCGTCCGTGCGTAGTGTGATGCCGACCCCGGCGCTGCCCGTGATGCATTCCGCCAGGAGGAACGCCGCGCGCAATTGCACGGCGGGCAGATGAAAGGCCTGTCCGCGCGCGGCGAAGACGGTGGCGAGATGGCCGGATTCGGGGTCGTTCCCCGCGGCGGCGCGCAGGCGCTCGAGAAGTCGAGCGCCCTGCGGCGGCGCGTATTCGAGCAGCACCTCCCGGCCCGCGCGCAGGCTCGCCGCGCGCTCCGCGGCCGGGAGCGTGCGACCGAGCGCCGCATCTACCGCGAGGACCGCGGCGGCGTTGCCCGCGCTCGCGGCGATCGCGAGGGAATCGAGGGCCGGTTCAATCGAAGGACGAAAAACGGTTTCGAGCCAGACGTCCCAATCCGCCCGCAAGGTCTCGGCGCCCGCTGGCCGGAAGGTCGAGGCGCGGCAGTTGCGGTGCGAAGGGAGGCACAACTCGACGACACTCCACCAAGCGGCGAGCTGCGCCGCGGCCTCGGTGGTCGGCAGCGTCCTGATCACGCGCGAAACCTAGCACAGACGCCGTCCGGCGCGTCGCAAAATTTTCTCCTGCACCTCCCGCATTTCCGCCGCGGCCTCGGGGTCGCCATCCAGCCACCCCGCGAGGTGCAGCAATCCGTGCACCGCATAGCGCGCAAGTTCGTCCCCCGGTTCCAACCGGCGCGCGCGCGCCTCGCGCCGCGCCGTCTCGGCGCTTATCACGATCTCGCCGTGGAGGAAGGTGATGACATCGGTCGGCGAGGGGTCGCCCATGAACTCCCCGTGCACCGCAGCGATGCGGCGGTCGGAGACGAGGACGATGTGGATCTCTTCGACCGAGCCCAACACCGAGCCGCTGCGCCGGGCCTCGAGGACCGCCGGCAGCGATGCCGTGACGATGCTCCGGGCGCGCGGCAGTTGCAGGGCCGCCGCGGACACACCGCGCTGGCGGTTCGACCACGCGATGGGCGGGGCCGCGTTCGTCATGGCTCGGGTCAGGCCGTGGCCGACTCGGAACGGGCCGCCGGCTTGTCCTCGTCCGCCGGATACGCGATGCGGCTGTGCATCATGTTCATGAGCGTGAAGCGGAAACTGGCCGCGAGGCGGTTGATGTCGGAAAGCGTGAGGGGACACTCGTCGAGGAGGCCCTCGTCCATCTTGCGCTCGAACACCTCGTCCACGAGGTCCTCGATGCGCTGCGGGGTGGGACGGGCGAGGCTGCGCGAGGCGCTTTCGACCGCGTCGGCCAGGCAGACGATGCCGCTTTCGCGGGTCTGGGGCTTCGGCCCCGGATAGCGGAAGCTGTCCTCGCGCACGGCCGGAACGTCCTCGGCGCGGAGGTTCATGATCTTGCCGCCGAGGCGGGCGTCCTCGGCCTGACGCTGTGCGCGCTGGTGGAAGAAGCGGACGATGGAATCGCCGTGGTGTTCACGGATCACGTCGACCACAAGGTCATTGAGCTTGTGCTTGAGGGCGAGGTCCACACCCTCCTTGACGTGGGATATTATGATGAGCGCGCTCATCGAGGGGGCGAGGTCGTCGTGCGGATTCTCGCTGTCCACCATGTTTTCGGTGAAGTATTCGGGCTTCACCAACTTGCCGATGTCGTGGAAGTAGGCGCAGACGCGGCAGGTGGTGGGGTTGGCGCCGATGGCCTCGGCACCGGCCTCGGCGAGGTTGGCCACCGCGAGACTGTGGTGGTAGGTGCCCGGGGCCTCGAGGGTCATGCGCTTGAGCAGCGGATGGTTGAGGTCGGCCGACTCGAGCCACGATATGTCCGTGGTGATGCCGAAGACGTGCTCGAGCACGGGCAGGGTGCCGCTGACGAGCACGGCCGTGCCCACACCGACGCCGAACGCCGCGAGGGTCTGCCATCCGACCATGGCCCAATCGGTCAACTCCGGTGACGTGATGAGCCGGGGGCCGATCTGGCCGAAGATGGCGGCCAGCAGCCAGACGGCGAGGCCCACGTAGAGGCCGGCGCGGATGAGTTGCCCGCGGCGCCGCACCTGCAAGGTGAACAGGACGGCGACCACGCCGGAGATGAGCGAGATGACCAGGAAGACCGTGTCGATCACCGGCATGAGGAACGCGCCCCACAGGCTGGCGACCACGGCGCCGAAGAGCCCGAGGTGACGGCCGAGCAGGACCGAGAAGACGAGCGGCGCGAACGCGTAGGGGATCAGAAGCGGCACCAACTGCACGTCGATGCGGCCGCTGTCGGCCAGCATGAGCAGTCCCTTGATGGTTCCCAGCTGGAGCAGGAGGATGCCGTAGATCAGGGCGAGGCTCGAATTGCGGTAGAATGCCTGCGGGTGGTTGACCCAGAGTTGGGCGATCGAGATCCCGAAGACGAGCAGGCAGATGAGGTATTTCTTGAGCGGTTCCTCCTGCGGTCCGCCGGTGAAGATGAGGAAGCCGAGGCCGATGGCGAAGGCGGCGAAGACGAGCACTCGCGGCAGCCATCCGCAGGCGAGCGCCTCGCGCCACGGGCTTTCGTCAACCGTGCGGCGCGATTTGCCGCAGGCCAGGCCCTTTTTCACCAACTGCTGGCGATGGAAGAACTTGAACATGCCTCTACGGGCGCGGGTCAGCGCGCCTTGCGGGTGGCTGCTGGTGGTGCGGGTTTCAAGCTTCGAGGGCCGCGACTCCGGGCAGGACCTTGCCTTCGAGGAACTCGAGGCTTGCCCCGCCGCCGGTGGAGCAATGGCTCACTTTGTCCGCCACTTTGAATTTCTTGGCCGCCGTCGCGGTGTCGCCGCCGCCGACGACAGTGATGGCGCCCTTGGCTGTGGCCTCGGCCACCGCCTCGGCCATGGCTTGCGTGGCGCCGCTGAACTTCTCGAATTCGAACACCCCGGGAGGGCCGTTCCAGATGATCGTCTTGGCGCGCAGGATGGCCTCGCGGTAGAGCGCGATGGACTTGGGGCCCGCATCAAGGCCTTCCCAGCCGGCCGGGATGCCGGTGGAGTCCTCGGCCGGGCAGGTCTTGGCGTCGGCCGAGAAGCTGTCCGCGCAGACGTAGTCCACCGGGAAGATGAGCTTCACGTTGCCGGCCTTGGCCTTGGCCGCGAGGTCGGCCACGATCTTGGCGCCCTCCGGGTCGAACAGGCTGCCGCCGATCTCCATGCCCTCGAGCACCTTCTTGAAGGTGTAGGCCATGCCGCCGCCGATGATGATTTCGTCGGCCTTCTCGATGAGATTGTTGATGAGCGGGATTTTGTCCGCGATCTTCGCTCCCCCGAGGATGGCGAGGAGCGGGCGCTGGGGATGGTCGAGCACGGCGGCGAACGCATTGAGTTCCTTTTCCATGAGGAACCCGGCCGCCTTCTGCGGGAGGCTCACTCCGACCATGGAGGAATGGGCGCGGTGCGCGGTGCCGAAGGCGTCGTTGACGAAGACATCGCCGAGCTTGCTCAGGCTTGCGCGGAAAGCGGCGACCTTTTCCGGATCGGCTTTCACAGAGCTGCCGTCCTCGTTCTTGGCCTTGCCTTCTTCCTCGATGTGGAAGCGCAGGTTCTCCAGCAGGACGACATCGCCCGGCTTCAGGGAGGCGCAGGCTTTCTCGGCGACCTCGCCAGAGCAGGCGTCCACGAACGTTACGGGACGGCCGAGAAGTTTCGAGAGTTCATCGGCCACGGGGCGCAGGGTGAACTTCTCCACCTTCTTGCCATTCGGGCGTCCGAGGTGGCTCATGAGCACGACCGAGCCCCCTTGGTCGAGGACGTGCTGGATGGTCGGCAGCGCGGCGACGATGCGCTGGTTGTTGGTGATCGCGCCGGTCGCCTTGTCCTGCGGGACATTGAAGTCCACGCGGATGAGGGCGCGTTTGCCCGCGAAATCGAGGTCTTTGAGCGTCTTGAACCTGGCCATGTGTGTCGTAGATGGAAACGGCGCCCGGGTTGCCCCGGGCGCCGCGAATTGAATCAGATCAGAGCTTGGCTGCGACCTTCTTGAGCAGGTCCACGCAGCGGTTGCTGTAGCCCCACTCGTTGTCATACCAGCTCACGAGCTTGAAGAACTTGCTGTTGAGTTCGATGCCCGAGCCGGCGTCGAAGATGCTCGACGAGGTGTCGTGGATGAAGTCGGACGAGACGACCTCGTCCGCCGTGTAGGCGAGCACGCCCTTGAGGTAAGTCTCGCTGGCCTTCTTCATGGCCGCGCAGATTTCCTTGTAGCTGGTCTCCTTGACCGTCTTGACCGTGAGGTCCACCACCGAGACTGTCGGGGTCGGCACGCGGAACGCCATGCCGGTGATCTTGCCCTTCACCTCGGGAATGGCGAGGCCCACGGCCTTGGCCGCGCCCGTGGTCGAGGGGATGATGTTGATGGCCGCGGCGCGTCCGCCCTTCCAATCCTTCTTGGAGGGACCGTCCACCGTTTTCTGGGTGGCCGTGTAGCTGTGGACGGTGGTCATGAGGCCTTCGTCCACGCCGAAGCCTTCCTTCAGGAGGACGGAGACGACCGGGGCGAGGCAGTTCGTCGTGCAGCTGGCGTTCGAGATGATGTGGTGCTTGGCGGCGTCGTATTTGTCGTCATTCACACCCATGACGATGGTGATGTCCTCTTCCTTGGCCGGGGCCGAGATGATGACCTTCTTCGCGCCGGCGTCGAGGTGGCCCTTGGCCTTCGAGGCTTCGGTGAACAGGCCCGTGCATTCGAGCACGATGTCCACTCCGAGGGCCTTCCACGGCAGGGCCGCCGGGCCTTCCTTGACCGCGAGGCACTGGATTTTCTGGCCGTTCACGACGAGAACGTCGTCCTCGGCGGCCGAGGGGGAGGATTTTTCGCTGGTGACCGTGCCCTTGAAGGTGCCTTGGGTGGAGTCGTATTTGACGAGGTAGGCGAGGTTGTCGGCCGGGACCAGGTCATTGACGGCGACCACCTGGAAGTCCTTGCCCAGAAGCCCCTGCTCCGCGATCGCGCGGAAAACGAGGCGGCCGATCCGCCCGAACCCATTGATACCGATTTTAGTCATGTGTTTGTGTTTTTTGTGTGTGGTCCGAGGGGGCCACTATTAAAGGAATCCGGCGCTCCAAGGTCAAGAAAGGACCAGATCGCCGCGGCGCGCTACTCGAGCTCGAAGTTGATGGTAACCTCGTAGGCGCCTCCGGAAAGGAGGCCGCGGGGGGGCGGGTCGATTTTGGCCACCCGGCGGGCGGCGGCCAGAACGCTCTCGTCCATGACGACGTTGCCGGAGGACCGGACGACCTTGAAGTCAGAGATGCGGCCGTCGCTCTCGATCCGGATGCGCAGGCCGGTGGTGAAGTTGGCCGTGCTGGCGATGCTGGTCGGCTGGTCCCACATGCTGAAGAACCGGTCGTGGATCAACCCATGGTAGGTTCCCGCCTCGGCGCTGCCGGGTCCGCCTGGGCCGGAACCCCCGGCACCGCCAGCGCCGCCTGGCGCGCCCGTTGCCTCTGCTTTGCGCACCGGTCCGCCGGTTGGGGCGTCTGCGTCGGCAGCCTTGGGAGTGCCTTCCGGCTTCTCGCCGGCGGGGGAGGCTTTGGGCGATGGCGAGGCTTTCGGGGAGGCCTTGGGGCTGGCTTTCGGGGAGGGCTTCGGGCTCGGCTTCGGGGAAGCTTTGGGCGACGGCTTCGGACTGGGCTTGGGCGTGGTCTTAGGGGTCGGCTTCGGTGTTGGCTTTGGAGTGGGCTTGGGCGTTGGGGTCGGCGTCGGTTTCGGGGTGGGCGTGGGTGTTGGGGTTGGAGTGGGCGTAGGTGTCGGCGTGGGCGTCGGTGTGGGAGTGGGTTTCGGGGTGGGCAGGGGGAGTTCGCTTTTCGTTGCGCTCAACGCCGGGTCTG
>CAZSUJ010000067.1:0-14603 GCA_964609925.1 uncultured Chthoniobacter sp.
GCCGGACGCGGACGCATCCTCGCGCTCAAGCTCGTCGCCTGCGCGATCTACACCGTCGTCCTCACCGTCTTCATCGCCGTCACCGCCGTCGCGGCCGGCACGCTGCACGCCGGTTGGGGTGGACTGTTCGTCTACGCGCCGTTGGAGGGCGTGTTCGCCGTTTACAGCGCCGGCGAAGGGGCGGCCCGTCTCGCGCTCGCCCTCCCGTTTCTCGCCGCCAGCCTGCTCACCATCACCTGCCTCGGCTTCTGCTTCTCCTGCATGCGGATGAAGCCCGCCGCCGCCACCATCGTGACCCTCAGCGTGCTCTTCGTGGACACCATCCTGAAAAACATCCCCTTCTTCTCCGGCATCCGCGACTGGTTCCTCACCGCGAAGATGGGCGCGTGGGTCGGCCTCTTCGAATACCGCATCCCGTGGGAGAGCATGGCCGGGGAATACGCCTGGCTGGCCGCCATCAACGCCACCCTCGTGGTGATTGGCTTCGCCGTCTTCCAATCCCGCGACTTCAAGGGCTCCTAGCAACCGCCCTCACCGCACGAATCCCAAGGTGGGGACAACCGGGTCCCGGTTGTCCGCCTCGCGCCGGTCGACCCTGCGCCCCGTTCAGTCCCCGCAGGGAGCCCCGTTGTCCCGCATGATCTGCCTCAACGCCTGCCGCCCCTCATCGAGCCTCTTCCCCTCCGCCCAGTCCCACATGTCCGGGTGCGCCAAGTGCCGGATCAAGCCGACATCATGACGCGCGATGGCCTGCAACATCTCGCAGATGTCCGGGGGAAAAATCGCCTGCCCGTGGACGAAGAAATCCGTCCAAGGAGCATCACCGGGTTTTCCGTTTGGCATAAGGATCAGATGATGGAAGGTCGAGCGTCCGCCGCCCGGATTACTTCTTGGTGAGTTGACTCGATATCCAATCAGGGTCTCGTCGTAGATCAATCACAGCCAGAATTGTGACTTCATCCGCCTGCACTGTGTAGAAAATGCCGTGAGGAAAGACTTTGCTGAGAAGCCTGTGAAAGCCCCCGACCTCCCTGTGAATGCCAGCTGTGACTTTCAGCCCCTCGATGTCAGATCGCAAGCACGAGGTAAAGTAGTCGCCGAGACCGAAATCCTGTGCCTCGTAAAACAGGAAACCCTCGGTGAGGTCGCCAAAAGCATCCTCGGAAATGAGGATCTTCTTCATCCACGCCCGATGGCAAACTTAACCTTATCCCAGTCGAGAAGGTGGGCCTCACCACGATCAAGTCGCGCTTGTCGCTCCTTCAACAAATCGATCATCTCCTTCGAGATCGGCGCCTCCTCGTATTGCTCCCGCATATCCTCCCAAATGGTCGCCATGATCCGAACTTTCTCGTCGGTCGGCAGCGTCCGGATTTCTTGAGTGGTCATGCCACAATCCTATTCTGAAAGCGTGAGGGAGCGATCAATTTTTCTGTCAAAGGTGACCCGGCAATAGGTGTTCGGTGAATCGCATTGATCGGCTGTTGTTCCCTTTCGATCTTCGAGAAGGAGCATAGCCATATACACCGGGAATACTATCATTACTACAATCAACGATTCGGATTGTCGCGTCGATCCGTCAAACAACGGGCTTGGGGTCGGGCAACGATTTCTGACAAAAGGGCAGTCGCGAGCCTGGCTTAAGGGGTTCTCCTGCCTACCTCCCTAAAGGCGCCCCAAGGGAACGGAAGCCTGTGTCGAGAATTGTTCACTGACCCCCCACCGCTCGCGGAGCCGGGCACCCGAGGCTGCTCAGTGGTCTAAGTGCCGGGCGGAGTGGGCTTGGCTGAACCGGCTGGTGCGGTTTTTCGGGTTTTCCTAAAGACAAGCCAGACCAAGATCAATAATGAGTAAACAAGGCCAGCCCAAACCGCAGTGACAAAAAACCAAAACGCCACGCCAAAAAAGGACATCACGGGAAGAAAGGGGATAACGGAAAAACTGAGGATAGAGCTGCCGATGTTCGCCAACACTAGGTCTCGTCCTTGATGTGTAACGTCTCCACCCGGAATCGGCCAACTACAAGCAATTGCAGTCAGAAAAACAGCAAAGACCAGGCCATAGCACATCGTGTAACCAATGGCGTGTCTGATGGCGGCTTTCATTTCAATCTGCCGAACGTCCCCGATCACCAGCTACCACTTGCTTCTGGCGCACAGCCTGCGCAAGCAGGATGTGTGACAGAAGGCCCGAAGGGATGGTAGTTTGGTGCATCGGTTCGTTAGCCTTTATCTAAGATGTGTTGTGACTAAGGCGATGATTGCTTCACAACCTTCACAGTAAATCTCTGGTGGTATCCTGTGGCCAGTCCCATCCGTCATATGCGCCGTCGCCTTGGATGCAGCGTTGTGGAAAACCGCCAGAGCATTTCGTAATTCAGCAGGGATAGCGTCGACGTCAACAAAGCGCCCGCCAATGTCCGTGATCTTTACCTCTTCCGTTATAGTTTGTGACCCTTTCTTGTAGGTGTGATAGTCTGTCCGCGCGCAGAGTGTCAGGGCGGGATTGTGAGTAATTCCCAAACCGAGAAACTGCAGGAGCTGCCGTCCCAAAATTAAACCCGATTCTACCATCGCAAAATCTATGAGACCACTGGCAGGTGAAACCGCTCGGCCTATCTGGAGCAGACGCAACCTGTAGGGAATATGTTGATTCAGAAATATGCGGATCTGCTCGGGAGGAAGATCTCCGGGACGACCGTTGGTAATTACGCGACCCATATTGTGGCTAACGTAAGTTAGAATGATATGCGGGTTTATTGGAAAAACATGACATCATGCTATCCCATGAAAGCTGACAAGCAGTGCTGCCGCATGACCCCGTCGCGGGACTGTGGGCATTGTTTGCGTAGGTGCCGGCACGTAGTGGGGTCGATCCGCGGAGGAACGAGCTTTGTTGTGCCTGAGTTCGCGGGTTTGTGGCTTTCATAAAGCCGGAGAGTTTCGCAGAGGCGCTGCTTGAGGGTGCGGAATCGTATCTAGCCAAGTTGGCAGGCTCCGGCAAGAAGGGATGACAGCGTGAAGGTTTGCCGCGGAAAGGGCGCAGCGGTTAAATGCGCCGATGATCACCTCCCGGGAATTCGGACGGCTGCCTTCAGGCGAAGTGGTGGAGTTGTATGAGTTGCGGAACGCGTCGGGCGCGGCGGTGTCGGTTCTGACCTACGGCGGCATCGTGCAGTCGCTGCGCGTGCCGGATCGCGCGGGTGAGTTGGCGGATGTGGTGCTGGGCTTTGCGGAACTCGATGGCTACCTGCAGCGGCACCCGTATTTCGGCTGCATTACGGGGCGGGTGGCGGGACGGATCACGGGTGGGCGGTTGCGGGTGGACGGTCGGGACTACCAGCTCGCGGTCAACGATCCGCCGAATCACCTGCACGGCGGCGTGGCGGGGTTGGACCGGCGGCCTTGGCGGGCCGAGATTGCGGACGGGCGGCTCGTGCTCCGCTACCACAGTCCGGACGGCGAGGAGGGTTATCCCGGGGCGGTGGATTTCACCGTGGCTTACAGATGGACGGATGACCATGAGTTGATCATTGAGACCGAGGCGGTGTCCGACCGTCCCACGCCGGTGAGCCTGGCCAACCATTCGTATTTCAATCTCGCGGGCGAGGGGAGTGGGACGGTGGACGGGCATCTGGTGCAGGTTCTGGCTGATGAGTTCGTGTCAACGGACGAGACCATGACCTTGAGCGGGCGGCGGGAATCGTTGGATGGGCGGCCCAACGACCTGCGCGAACCGCGGGTGCTCGGCGAGGTGTTGCCACTCATCCATCGCAGCCACGGCGACAACTACCTGCTGCGTCCCTCGCACGGCGTGACCGTCGTGGCGCGGGTCCTTGAGCCGGTCAGCGGCCGCACGCTCGAGGTGCGCACGGATGACTCCAACTTGCAATTCTACACCGGCAGTTACCTTGACGGGACGCTCACCGGCAAGAGCGGGCGGGGCTACGTGAAGCACGGCGCCTTCTGCCTCGAATGCCAGGGTTACCCGGATGGCGCGGCGCACCCGGAGTTGGGCGACATCATCGTGCGCCCTGGGCATCCCCAGCACCGCACAACGATCTACGCGTTCGGCGTCCGGTAGGGCCCGTTTCCGCCGGCCGGACGCCGCCGGTTGCGGGCGCTCCCGCGAACTGTTACCACCAGCGCATGATTCCGCTCCCCCGCGCCGTCGTTGTCCTCATCCTTCTGCTCCCGGCCGTCCTGCGAGCGGAAATCCGCATCGCGCCGGTCTTCACCGACAACATGGTCCTGCAGCGCGACCGATCGGTCCCCGTCTGGGGCACCGCGGCACCCGGCGCGGAGGTCGCGGTCGAGTTTGCGGGGCGGAAATCGTCCGCCGTGGCCGGTGCGGACGGACGCTGGCGCGTGGATCTCGCGCCGCTTCCGGCGAGCAAGGAGCCGCGGACGATGACGGTGAGCGGCGCCGGTGCGCTCACGTTCACCAATGTGCTCGTCGGCGACGTCTGGCTGTGCTCGGGCCAGTCGAACATGGAGTGGATCGTGGAGAAGTCCGCGGAGTTCGAGCGCGAGAAGGCGGATGCGAACCAGCCGCTCATCCGGCATTTCAAAGTCCCGCGCAAACACCTGCCCTTCCCCACCGAATCGGTGGATGCCTCGTGGGTCGTCTGCACGCCGGAGACGGTGGGGCAATTCACGGCGGCGGGGTATTTCTTCGCGCGGGAGATCGTGCGCGAGTTGGATGTGCCGGTCGGACTGCTCAACGCCTCCTTCGGCGGAACGCGCATCGAGCCATGGATCAGTCCGCAGGCGGCCATGGACTCGAAGGCGCTGCCCGACTTGGCTGCGCAGGTCCGCAAAGCCTCGCCGTCCACGCCCGAGGGGAAGGCGAACTTCGAGGCCTACCTCAAACGCGTCGAGGAATGGCTGCCCGGCGCGAAGGCCGCGGTGGTCGGCGGCGGAGAATTCCCGGCCCCGCCCGAGGAACCGTGGATCACCGGCAACGAGCAGCAACTCACGCGCCTCCACAACGGCATGGTCGCCCCGCTCATCCCCTACGCGATCCGCGGTGCGCTTTGGTATCAGGGCGAGGCGAACGCGGGCGATCCGGCGCGCTACCTCGAGAAGATGCAGGCGTTGGTGGACGGCTGGCGCGCGGCTTGGGGGCAGTCCGAGCTTCCATTCTACCTCGTGCAGCTCGCCAACTACCAGACGAGCAATCCCAACAACCCCGCGATGGGCGACGGCTGGGCCAAGCTGCGCGAGCAGCAGATCAAGGCGGTCGCCCTGCCCGGGTTCGGCGTGGCCGTGGCCATCGACATCGGCGAGTCGGGCGACATCCACCCGCGCAACAAGCAGGATGTCGGCAAACGCCTCGCGCGTTGGGCGCTGGCCAAGACTTACGGACGCGGCGGCCCGGTCTCCGGTCCGATCTTCCGCGCGAGCCGCGTGGAGAACGGCAAGGTTGCGATCGAGTTCGACCACGCCGACAGCGGACTCATGTTCGGACGCAAGAAGGGCCTGGCGCCTGTCGAACCGGCGGATGGCGCGAAGCTGGGCTGGGTCTCGGTGGCCGGGGCGGACCGGAAATTCCAATGGGCCGAGGCGTCGATTGACGGCTCGCGGCTTCTCGTGTGGAGCGACAAGGTGCCCGAACCGGTGGCCGTGCGCTACGCCTTCACGCACAACCCCGAGGGCGTCCTGCTCTACAACAAGGACGGCCTGCCGGCCTCGCCTTTCCGCACGGACGACTGGTGATTCAGGCGGCGGTCAGCCGCACGCAGTGCCACGAGAGGGGCGGGAGAGCGAGCGGGAGGCGGCCGTCCTTGACCGGCGTGGACTGCATCTCGCGCGGCGCGACCCGGGCGGGGGCCTTCGCGGTGTTGGCCGCGGCCGGATCGTCCACCACCAAGGCGCTGTGGCTGACCGTTTGCCACGATTCGCCGCCGTCGAGGAGAACGTCGAGCTTGGCGGCCTCGGTCCCGCGGTTCAGGGCGAAGATGGTGATGTGGTCGCCGTCGCGCGTGGCCACGGCGTCGACTGTGGGCACGGTGCCGAAGGCCTTGCTTTCGTGGACGGGAGTTTCGCGCAGGAAGGTTTCGAGGACGTGTCCGCGTCCGTGTTGCGAGGCCTGCGCGAAGGGCCAGAAGATGGACTGCCGCCAGGCAGGGCCGCCATGCTCGGTCATGATGAGCCCGATCACGTTGACGAGCTGGGCCACGCAGGCCATGCGCACGCGCTGGGCGTGGCGCAGGAGCGTGATCATCATCCCGCCGAAGACGAGGGCGTCGAGCCCGGTGTAGATCTGCTCGACCTGCGCCGGCGCGGAGGTCCAACGCACGAAGCCTGGAGGCTCGCCGGGCGAGCGGCCCATGTCCCAGACGTTCCATTCGTCGAAGGAAAGCATCATCGCCTTCTTGTGCCGGTCGCGCGCCCGGATGAAATCGCACGCCGCGATGACGTCGCGGATCTGGCGCTCCATGCGGATCGTGCTGGCGAGGTAGTCCGCCGGCGCGAGGTCGCCGAGGCCGAGGTAGAGGTGCAACGAGATGGCGTCCACCTCGGAATAGCAATGCCCTAGAACCTCCTGCTCCCAATGGATGAAGGTCGGCAGTCCGGGTGAACTGGAGCCGGCCGCGACGAGTTCAAGTTTGTCGTCGTATTGCCGCATGGCCCGCGCCGTCTCGGCCGCGAGGCGTCCGTATTCCGCGGCCGTCTTGTGCCCCGTTTGCCACGGGCCGTCCATCTCGTTGCCAAGGCACCACGTGCGGATGTTGTGCGGAGCGGCATGGCCGTTGGCCCGGCGCAACTCGGACAGCGCGGAGCCTTCCGGATGGTTGCAATACTCGAGCAGGCGCCGTGCCTCGTCCACGCCGCGCGTGCCGAGGTTGACCGCCATCATCGGCGCCGTCCCGGCCTTGGCGCACCAATCCATGAAGTCATCCGTGCCGACCTGGTTCGTCTCGGTCGTGTGCCACGCGAAATCGAGACGGCGCGGACGCTGCCCGCGCGGGCCGATGCCGTCCTCCCAATTGTAAGCGGAGACGAAGTTGCCGCCGGGATAACGCACGATGGGGATGGCCATCTCGCGGGTCAGTTCGATGACGTCCTTGCGCCAGCCGTCCGCGTCGGCCGACGCATGCCCGGGTTCGTAGATCCCGGTGTAAACGCAGCGTCCGAGGTGCTCGACGAACGAGCCGTAAAGGCGCGGGTCGATGTCGGTGACGGATTCGGAGGGGAAGATGCGGAGGGAGGGCATTTTGGAAAAAGCGGCGACGGGCAAGCGTTAGGCTCGCGCCCGGACTACAACGAGCGCAATCCCCCTTTATGCAAAACTCCCCCCGAAAAGTGCTGCGCGTCCTCCTCGTCGGGGTCGGCAACCGCGGCCGCTGGCCGCTGGAACAGTGCCGCGCCGGGGCGGGCTGGGAGGTGGTCGGCTTGGTGGACAACGACGCCGGCCACCTCGCGGCGGCGCGGGAGGCGACCGGACTGGGCGAAGCTGCCTGTTTTGCCGAGGTTTCGTCCGCTCTCGACGCTGCGCGTCCGGACGCCGCCATCCTCTGCACGCCCACGGTGACCCATGCGCCATTCACCAAGGAGGCCATCGCGCGCGGCATCGCCGTGCTGACCGAGAAGGGCATGGCGAGCAACTGGGAGGAGGCCGTGGATTTGGTGCGCTTCGTGGAGGAACACCGCGGGACGTTCGCCGTGGCGCAGAACTACCGCTACGACGGGATCTCGTCCGTTGTGCGCGCCGCCCTGCGCAGCGGAACCGACGGGATCCCGCAGTTGGATGAGCCGTTCCTCGTCGATTACGTCCAGCACCGCGTCCGTCCCATGCCGGGCACGCTGACCTATCCGTTCGCCAGCGTTTGGGACATGAGCTGCCATCATTTCGACAACCTCCTCGATTGGCTCGGTCCGGTGGAGGAGGTGACCGCGCATGCGCCGCGGGCCCCATGGTCGCCCTATGCGCATGCGGCCAACACCAGTGCATTCCTCCGGTTCGCGAACGGAGTGGCAGTGAACTACCTCCACACGCACGACGCCGCCCGCGGGTCGCTGCGCGTCGAGGTCCATGCGCGCAACGGGGCGCTTGTCATCCGCGATGGCGCCGCGGAGTTCTCACCGCGCCCGGAGCGGAACTTCGGTGAGGAACCGGCAGTTCCGCTGCCGGTTCCCGCGCTGTGCTCCGAGGAGTTAATGCTGGCCGACTTCCATGACTACGTGTCCCTCGGCCGCGAGCCGGGCATCAGCGGCCGCCGCAACCTCGAGACCATGGCCCTTTGCGAGATGTGCGTGCGTTCCGTCAGCGATAAGCGCACCATCCGCCGCAGCGAACTCGGAACCTGACCCCTGTGAAGAGGAGCGAGATCAACACCGCCATCCGCGCCGCACAGGCCGCCTTTGCCGCCGCCGGTTGGGCCCTGCCGCCGCAGCCGCGTTGGGACGTCACCGATTGCGGGCTGGGCCGTTTCCGCGAGGTCGGGCTCGTCCTGGTCAACCTCGCGGAGGAACCGGAATACTGCGAGAAGCTCATGTTCTCGCAGCACCGCCAGGTCACGCCGATGCACACGCACCGGGTGAAGAAGGAGGACATCATCAACCGGAGCGGCCGCCTGGCCGTCGAGCTTTGGGCGGGTCCTCCCTGCGAAGGGGTGAGGGGGCGCACGGTCGAGGTGACGCGCAACGGGAAAGCCTTCGCCGCCGTTTCCGGCGAACCATTCTGCCTCGAGGCCGGTGAGCGCGTCACGCTCGTGCCGGGGGTTTACCACGCCTTCTGGGCTGAGTCGCCGGAAGGCTGCGTCATCGGAGAGGTTTCCACGGCCAACGATGACGCGAACGACAATGTCTTTGCGGATCCGGCCATCGGCCGCTTCCCCGAGATCAAGGAGGACGAGCCCCCGCTGGTTCGTCTCGTGGGCGAGTGAGTGCGGTCCCTCGCGGCGTCTGGCTGGGCGGCCACTGGATCGTGGACGTCCACAAGGAGATCAAGCACTGGCCCGAACCCGAAACGCTGACCGAGGTCCTGGGCGTCCGCGAATCGAACGGCGGCGCCGCCTTCAATGTCGCCTGCGGCCTCGCGCGCCTGCTGCCCGGAGTTCCGCTGAGCGGCGTCGGCCTCGTTGGCGATGACGGACCGGGTCTCTGGCTGCTCGAACATTGCCGCCACCTCAACATCGGGACCGCTTTCCTGCACGAGCGGGCGGGCGCGGCAACTTCCTTTACCGACGTGATGACCGAGCGCGGGACCGGACGGCGGACGTTCTTCCACCTCCCCGGGGCCAACGCATTGCTGGCCGAGCGGGATTTTCCGGAGACGCCCGAGGCGGGGAGGATCTTCTATCTCGGATACCTCGGGCTGCTCGAAGCGCTTGACCGCCTCGATGCGGCCGGCCGCAACGGTGCTTCGCGATTGCTTGAGCGGTTCGCCTCCGCCGGCTTCCTCACCTGCGCCGATCTGGTCAGTGCTCCCAATCCCGACCTTGCCGCGCAGGTCGGCCCTTGTCTTCCCCACCTCGATTATCTCTTCACGAATGAATGGGAGGCCGCGCGTCTCCTCAACACCTCTCCGCCGCCGGGCACCCGCATCGCCCCGGACGACGCGCAGCGCATGGCGTCCGCCCTTCTCGCGCTCGGTGTCCGCCGGGCCGTCGTCCTGCACTTCCCCGAGGGAGCGGTTCTGGTGGTGAGGGACGGGACCGTGTTGACGCAAGGGGCTGTCGAAGTGCCGGCGGCAGCAGTGACCGGCACGGCCGGCGCGGGCGATGCCTTCGCCGCCGGATTCATCGCGGGACTCCACGAGGGCCTCGATCCGGCCGTGTGCCTCGAAGCCGCCGTCTGCACGGCCGCGGCGTCGCTCGGCTCGGTCACCTGCTCGGACGCCATTCTGCCGCTGGAGGATGTCCTGCGCATTGGACGACAAAGGGGATTTCGGCGTTTGTCCGGCGCGCCGGGCCGTTAGGCTGATATACGTCCATGACCAAATCCCTCGATCGCAAACTCGCCGCCATCCACGCCGATCCGTCCGGCTGCAAGGAGTTCATCCTCGCCGACGCAAAGGATGCCGACATGGGATTCGGCCTGACTGCGCCCGGGCCCGAGCGCGACGCCTGCCCGCACGGCTACGACCAGCGGCAGGGCTGTTTCAAGACGCTCGATGACTACCTGCGCCAGATCCGCGCGGTCACGGCGCAGGGAATGGTGGACATAATGCTGCTCTCGGCCTCGAACCTCGAACGCCTCGCTATGCGCGAGGGGCTTTTCCGTGATTCCGCCATCACCCCGGCCGCGCGGGCCAACGACACGTCGGACATCTGGGTCGTGCGCGGCGGCAAATACGTCCAGCTTCCCTCGCGTCCCTTCCGCACGGCCGGGATTGACCACATCAAATACGGACGGCTCTCCGACGACCATACGGCGCCGGTCGTGGGAGCCGACCTCGGCCTCTACTCGCTCACGTTCACCAACAACCTCGACTGGGATTACCGGGCACTGGCCGACTTCCAGGACTTCCGCATCGAGGCGGAGAAGAAGCGTTTCCGCTACTTCCTCGAGGTCTTCAACCCGAACGTGGATGCCGGCATCCCGGCCAAGCAGGTCGGCGCCTTCCTCAACGACCATATCATCCGCTCGCTCGCCGGCGTGACCTCGGCCGGACGTCCCGTCTTCCTCAAGATCCCCTACAACGGCCCCGGCGCGCTCGAGGAACTCGCCGCCTACGACCCGCACCTGATCGTTGGCATCCTCGGCGGCGCAGCCGGCACGACCTTCGATGCCTTCCAGCTCCTGCACGACGCGAAGAAACACGGCGCGCGCGTCGCGCTCTACGGACGCAAGATCAACCTCTCCGAGGACCCGCTCTCGTTCATCGAATGCCTGCGGCTCATCGCCGACCAAGGCCTCGACCCGAAGGAGGCCGTGAAACTCTACCACGCCAAGCTGAAGGAAAAAGGCGTGCGTCCGGCGCGACCGCTCCAGTCCGATCTCGGCACTACCACGGCGTTCAACAAATACGGGTGATGTCCGGCGACCTCGCCTCCCTACTGCTGCGGAGCGGCGCGGTCTCGGACGGCGCGCGCTTCACCCCGCTCACCGGCGGCGTTTCGAGCGAGATCGTGCGCGTTGAGGATGGCGGACGCGTCTTCGTGGCCAAACGCGCGCTGGCCAAGCTCAAGGTCCGTGACGATTGGCGCGCCGACCCCGGGCGCATCCGCCACGAGCACCTCTACATGACGACCGTGGCCAAGTTCCTGCCCGACGCGGTGCCGCGCGTCCTGCAGACGGACGATGACGGCGGGTGGTTCGCTATGGAATGGCTCGGCGACGGGTGGAGTAATTGGAAGGCCGACATGCTCGCGGGGCGCGCGGATGCGGAAGTGGCGGGTCGCGCCGGACGCATCCTCGGCATCATTCACCGCGAGACGCACGGGAGTGACGAACTCCGCCGCGATTTCGACACGACACAGACTTTCCACGACCTCCGGCTCGACGCCTATCTTCTTACGACCGGCCACCGCCATCCTCGGCTGGAGGATGTATTCCGCGCTGAAGCGGACCGCATCCGCGCGACCCGCGAGTGTCTGGTGCATGGCGATTACAGCCCGAAGAACATGCTGGTGCGGGATGACCGCCTCGTCGTGCTCGATTGCGAAGTCGCCTGGTTCGGTGACCCGCGCTTCGATCTCGCCTTCCTGCTGAATCATCTTCACCTCAAGGGCCTCCACCACGCGCCGTGCGGGGAAGCTTTCGCCCCGCTCGTCGCGGCGGCCACGGGTGCCTACTTCGGTGAGCGGCGCCTCCCGCCGGAGGAGGCTGCAGCGTTCGACCGCGACGTGGCGCGCCTGTTGCTCATGCTCCTGCTGGCGCGGGTGGACGGAAAGTCGCCGGTCGAATACCTCGCCGATGCGCCGTCGAAGCAGGATTTCGTCCGCCGCTTCGTCGCGGACCGCTTGACCGCCGGCCCGCCGCCCTTGGCCGATCTCACACGCGACTGGTTCGCTGCCCTCACCCGAATCCCATGAAAATCCGCTCCGTCCACGCCCTGCAAATTTTCGACTCGCGCGGCAACCCGACCATCGAAGCCGTCGTCGAACTCGACAACGGCCTCACCGGCCGTGGACTCGTGCCCTCCGGCGCCTCGACCGGCCAGTTCGAGGCGCACGAACTGCGAGATGGCGACACGGCGCGGTTCGCCGGACGCTCCGTCTTCCGCGCGCTCAGCCACATCGAGGGCGAGATTGCGCGGTCCGTGCGCGGGCGTGATGTGCTCGACCAGCGCGGACTCGATGATCTCCTCGTCGCGCTCGACGGCACGCCGAACAAGTCGCGGCTCGGGGCCAACGCCATCCTTGGTGTCTCGCTCGCCGCCGCCGATGCCGCGGCGCGCGCCCGCGGCATCCCGCTCCACGAGGCGTTGGGGCCGGGGATGACGTTGCCGCTGCCGGAAATCCAGATTCTCGGCGGGGGCGCCCATGCCGCATGGCGCACCGACGTGCAGGATTTCCTCGTCATGGCCACCGGCGCGTCCACCTACGAGGAATCGCTCGAGATCACGTTCAACGTGTTCCGTGCCGCGGGGGACATCATGAAGAAGCGGGGAAAGCTTTCCGGCTGTGCCGACGAGGGAGGCTACTGGCCGGACTTCGCCACGAACGAGGAGGCGCTGGAAACCTTCGCCGTGGCGGTGGAGTCCGCCGGCTACACCCTCGGGCGCGAGGCGTCGCTCTCCTTGGATATCGCCGCGAGCGACCTCTACGACGAAGCGGCCGGCACTTACCGTTTCCGGCTGGAGGACCGCACGTTCACATCGGCCGAGTTCACCGCGCTCCTCGCGCGCTGGTGCCGCGACTACAAGGTCGCCTCGATCGAGGATCCGGCGGCCGACACCGACTGGGACGGCTGGCAGCGATTCCACAAGGCTTGCGGCGAGTCTGTGCAGATCATCGGCGACGACCTCTTCACGACCAACGTGGCGCGTATCCGTGAGGGCATCGCGCGCGGCGTGGCCAACGCGGTCCTCATCAAGCCCAACCAGATCGGCACGGTCAGCGAGACCATGGACGCCATCCGCCTGACGCAGGACGCGGGCTGGGCGCCGGTGATCAGCGCCCGTTCCGGCGAAACCGAGGACGCGTTCATCGCGCATCTCGCCGTGGCGACCGATGCCGGCCAGCTCAAGGTCGGGTCTTTCTGCCGCAGCGAACGCATGGCCAAATGGAACGAGGTCCTGCGCATCGCGCGTGGACTCGGTCCGCGGGCCCGCTTCGCCGGCGCAGCCACGCTCAAAGGGAGACCTCAGTAGTTCCGCAGCAGCGCCAGCAGGTCGGTGTCGAGCTGGCAGCCGTGCCAGTCGGCGAGCGGTGCGCCGGCTCGTCCGTGGTCGAGCAGGCCGAATGACCCGCGGAAGTTCCACACGGCCCAGCCCCATCCTTGGTCGCGGAAGAACGTGAGGTGATCCTCCAGCCAGCGCAGGAAGTCCGCATGCGGCGTCTGGTTGTGGCAACCGAGTTCGCCGCAGAACACGGAGCTTCCACCCACCACCAGTTCCCGCCATGCGGCGAAGCGCCGTGGCAGCGAGTCCGTCGTCCACGAGAGTCCTTCCGATGTGTTCGCAGCCGCGGGCCAGCGCGGCTCCGGCTCGCGGTGGTCGCCGCCCCACCAAGCACGATGGTGCGTGAACTCGGCCGGCCAGTAGCCGCGGCAGCTTTGGATGACGCCGAGGTCGGCCAGCTCGGGGCACGGTTCGTTGCCCGCATTGAAGCCGTCGATCACGATGGGACGCGCGGGATCGATGGCGCGGATCGCGGCCACCGTGCGGCGCACCACGCGCTCGTGCTCGTCGCGCGTGCACCGGGCCGGCTCGTTGACGAGGTCGAACGAAAGCTCCCGCCGCCCCGCGTAGCGCCGGGCCAGCTTTTCCCAGTGATGAACGAAACAGCGCAACGCCGCTTCGTCCTTCCACAGATTGAACTTCTCCGCGCCGATGTTTTCGTCGCGAAGGCCCTCGTTGATGCAGAAACCGGGAGCGTGATGGAGGTTGATCGAGAGGTGCAGCCCGCAGCGTGCGGCGTGCTCCACGGCCTCGTCAACCCGCGACAGATCCTCCTCGCGGATGTCGAACGGATCGTCCGCCGAGGCCCACCAGCGGTAGCTCATGGGCAGGCGCACGAAATTGAATCCCCATGCCGCGATCCATTCGAAGTGCCGCGGATCGATCTGTCCGCGGGGCGACACGGTCATTTCCGGCCAGCGCGGATCTGCGGCGGTGACGAAGAGTTCGCAGAGGTTGAAGCCGCGCCAACGGGGAGTCTGCACAGGCGAAGTGATGCGGTCCTTCTGGTGTGGCGTCAACGCCGGCGGAGGTTTTACGAAACAAGGGCGCCCTCGTTGTTGACCACGAGTGGATGGTCCGACGATTGAGCAGGAAACCACATTCTCCCCCATGAACAACAAAGCCCTTCTCTGCCTTCTCCTCACCGCCGCCCTCTGCGCCAGCCCGCGGGCCGAGCTTCTCATCTACGAAGGATTCGACCCGGCGGGTGGCGGAGACTTGCAGTCCGGAAACCTCGCCGGCGCCACCAGCAAGGGCTTCGCGGCCGACAGCAAGTGGAACGTGGTCGGCAGCGACGATTACGTGGCCGA
>CAZSUJ010000068.1:0-14513 GCA_964609925.1 uncultured Chthoniobacter sp.
ACCGTCGCGCTCTTCCAGTTCATGGCCACGTGGAACGACTTCCTCGGCCCGCTCATCTTCCTCGTGCGGCAGGAGCAGTTCACCCTCGCGCTCGGACTGCAGAATTTCCAGAGCGTGCAGGGCGGAACCTCGTGGCACTACCTCATGGCCGCATCCACCCTCGTCGTCATCCCCGTCATGGTCCTCTTCTTCCTCACCCAGCGCACCTTCATCCGCGGCATCTCGACGACGGGATTGAAATAGGCTCGCGACCGGAAGACGTTTCTTTCGTGCCATGAAAACGCTCCTGATCATCGCGGCCATCATCGTCGCCGTGCTTGTGGCGAAGCGGTTCCTGGCGGGGCCTTCGATCAGCCCGGCCGAAGCCGGGGAACGTGTCGCTGCCGGACGTGCTGTGCTGGTGGATGTGCGCGAGCCGGGTGAATGGGCCTCGGGCGTGGCCGGTCCCGCGCTGCTTCTGCCGCTGAGCGACCTCCGCGGTGCCAGGACTCTCTGGGGACCGGCGTTGGAGGCGAACCGGGGCCGTGAGTTGATCCTCTATTGCGCGTCGGGCGCGCGCTCGGGTCTGGCCGCAGCGCAACTGCGGCGCGAGGGCTTCGAGGTGCTCAATGCGGGCGGCTTCGGCGGGTGGCGTCGCGCGGGCCTGACTGTGCGTCAGCCCTGAGTCTCCGTCCGCATCTCCGCCCGCCCGCTCAGCCCCGATCCAGCATGGCGAGGATGGCCTTCTGGGTGTGGAGGCGGTTTTCGGCCTGGTCGAAGATTGTCTTGGCGTGGGCCTCGAAGACCTCGTCGGTGATCTCCTTGCCGCGGTATGCGGGGAGGCAGTGCATGACGAGCGGGGAACCGCCCGCGGCCGCGAGTGCTGCAGCGTTGATCTGGTAGCCGGCGAACTGGGCCATGCGGAAAGCGGTTTCTTCCTCCTTGCCCATGCTGACCCAGACATCGGTGTAGAGGACATCGGCCCCCTCGCAGGCGGCGGCCACGTCATCGGTCACGCTGATGCGTCCGCCGGCGCGGGCGAGCAACTCGGCGGGCGGCTGGAAGCGGCTGGGGGCGGCCATGCGCAGTGTGAAGCCGAGGCGGGCGGCGGCCCAGATCCACGAGCGGCCGACATTGCAATCGGCATCGCCGATGAAGGCGACGGTGAGGTCGTCGAGGGAGCCGCGCTTTTCCGTGATCGTGAGCAGGTCGCTGAGGATCTGGCACGGGTGCTCGGCGTCGGTGAGGGCGTTGATCGTGCGGATGCCGCTCATCTCGGCGAACTCCTCGACATCGGCCTGGGCGAAGGTGCGGATGACGGCGCCGTGGATCATGCGGCCCATGACGCGCGCGGTGTCGCGGATGGGTTCGCCGCGGCCGAGTTGGATGTCGTTGGCGGCGAGGAAGAGCGGTTGGGCGCCGAGTTCGCGCAGGCCGACCTCGAAGCTGAGGCGGGTGCGGGTGGACGACTTGGCGAACATGATGGCCCAGCATTCGCCATCGAGCGGTCGGTCGGGGTGGGGTCCGCGGAGGAGTTTCATTTCCGCGGCGGCGGCGACGATGCGGCGGATTTGGTCCGCGTCCAGCGCCTCGATGCTGAGCAGGTGCTTCATGAGAGAAAGGGAGAACTTACGCGACCGGCTCGGCGAGGGCGAGAACGTCGCGCAGCAGGGCGGTGGCTTCGTCGCACTCGGCGGCGGTGACGTTGAGCGGGGGGAGGAGGCGGATGACGTTCTCGCCCGCGGGAACGACGAGGAGCCCTTGCTCGATCGCGCGCAGGCTGAAGCGCAGCGCGGCAGGCTTGGCCCCGTCGCGATTGTCATCGCTCCAGCGGAAAGGGGCCAACTCGACCCCGAGGAGGAGGCCGGCACCGCGGACGGCGCGGACGAGTGGGGAACCGAGCGCTGCGATCGAGGCGCGGAGTTGGGCGCCGCGCTCCACGGCGTTGGCGAGGAGGGATTCCTTTTCGATCGTGTCGAAGACGGCTGTCGCGGCCGCGCAGGCCAAGGGCGAACCGCCGTAGGTCGTGCCGTGCGTGCCGGGCCCGAGCAGGTCGGCCAGTGAACCGCCCGCTGCGATGGCGCGGTCGCGGACCCAGAACGCCCCCAGCGGGAAGCCGCCGCCGATGCCCTTGGCCCAGCTCACGCCGTCCGGGACGACGTCGCCTGCGCCGCACGAGTGCCAGCCGCACCAATGGCCGGTGCGGCCGAGACCGCATTGCACCTCGTCGAAAAGGAGGAGCAGGCCGTGCTCGTCGCAGACCGTGCGCAGCCCGCGCAGGAAATCCGCATCGAACGGCCGCACGCCGCCCTCGCCCTGGATCGGCTCGACGAGTATCGCGGCCGTGCGCGGGGAAATCGCGGCGGCGACGCACTCGGCGCGCGCGGGGATGTTGAGGAATCCGTCCACCGGCGGACCGAACCCGAGCTTCACTTTGAGTTGCCCGGTGGCGGCGATGCCGCCGAGGGTCCGTCCGTGGAACGAGCCGTCGAACGTGATGATCTCATGCCGGCCGCGGGGCGAGCCGTGTTTTCGCGCCAGCTTGTAGAGGCCCTCGTTGGCTTCGGCGCCGCTGTTGCAGAAGAACACCTTCCCGGGCTCGCCGACGAACGACGAGAGCCGCGCGGCGAGTTCCGCCTGCGGGCGGGTGAGAAAGAGGTTGCTGGTGTGGACGAGTGTGTCGGCCTGCGCGGCCAGCGCGTCGCGCAGCGCGGGGTGCGCGTGGCCGAGGGAGTTCACCGCGATGCCCGAGGTGAAGTCGAGATAGGCGCGGCCGTCCTCGTCCCACACCCGCACGCCGCGTCCGCGGGCGAGGGCGAGCGGGAAGCGCCCGTAGGTCGGGACGACGTGGGCGGCGTGCAGATCCGCGGTGCTCGGGCGGTGTTCGGACATGAAGGGTGCATGGTAGGCCGCGCGCGGCGTGACTCAAGCGGCTCTTGACCGCGGGGCGCCGCCCCGCGTTGCATGGGGGCATGTCGCTTGATCTTCTCCGCTCGATCCTGCTCGGATTGCTTGTCCTGCTGCTCGCGGGCACGGCTTTCGTGGTCGGGCGCGTGTCCGGTCGGGGCGATAAAGCCGCGCGCAGCGGAGCCGTGGTGGTGCAGGTTTCCCCCGAGAACCGGGCCAAGGCGGCCGCGTTGGTCGAGTCGGCGCTGGCCGAGAGATTCGTGGGCCGGCACCGCGAGGCGCTCGACCACCTGCGCGAAGCGCGGCAGCTCGACCCGAACCTGCGCGGCGTCGAATACCAGATCGGCCTCACGCACCTTGATCTCGGGGAACACGATCTCGCGGTCTCGGCCGCCGAGCGGTCCATCGAACGGGAGGAAGAGACGGCCAACGCCCGGGTGCTCGCCGCCATGGCCATGTTGCGGCGCGGCCCGGCCGCCGCGCTGACCGCGGACGACCGCGCAAAGATTCTCGAATACCTCGCGCAGGCCCGGGCCGACGATCCGCTCAGCCCGGCGCCTCCTTACGCGTTGGGAGAGTATTATCGTGCGGTGGGCGACCCTCAGTCCGCGGCGGAGGCTTACCAGAGGGCGTTGGAGCGCACGGCGAAGATGGATAACGTGTTGATTTGCACCGTGAAAGCCGGTCTGGCGGGCATCCGGCTCGACAGCCGGCGCGAAGGGGCACCGTTCCGGGCGTCGCGCGTGGCCGGGGTCATCCCGCCCGAACAACTCTTCTTCGGCGCGGCCGACGCCCTGCTCCGCGGCGACACGTCCTCGGCCCGCGCGTTGCTCGAGGAGGCGCGGGTGAGGCTTCCGGCGGACGTCTACAGGGCGTTGTTGCAAGACACCTTCTTTCAGGATTATCTTCCACCCGGTTTGCTCGAAGAGTCGGGCACTTCCCCGCAAGGATGAAAACGTCTGCCGCCCTCAACTTGGCCCGCGCGCTCGCGCTGGCGATCCTGTTGGCGCCGTTCGCGCGTTCCGCGGCGGACGATGTTTTCACGGTCGATCTTCCCTTCGACGCCTCCCTGCCCGTGCCGCAATGGATGCACGGTCCGCCGGTGTCCGCCCACGGGGTCGGGGCCCGCGTGGCCTTCCGCCTCTCGCCCCCGCCTGGCCGTGACCTGCTGGTGCATTTCGTCTTTGACGAGGCCGACGGCAGCGGCCTGCGCGTCGAGTGGTTGCGCGACGGGCAGAGCACCCCCGAGGTTCTGGCCGAGAATCTCGGCGAGGGACTCGGCGTGCCGAACCAGCGTCCCTTGCTCATCAGCGCCTCGCGTCTGGGCGGCAACGGCTCGCTGCTCGTCCAAGGCGGCGCGAACCTCAACGTCAACCGCGTGCGCTTCGAGTGGGTCGCCGAGCGCACCTTGCTTTCCTCGTCCGCCCGCTACGTCCCCGTCGTCGTCACCGCTTCCCGTTTGACCCTGGCCGAGGCCGATGTGGACGGCCAGCCGCGCCCGGCCTTGAGGGATGAATGGAGCGACCGCATCGTCCGTGCGCCGCTCACCGAGGGGGCGGAGTTGATCACTTCATCCATCGAAGTCCGCACCCCCCTCGAACAAGCACCGGTCTTGTCCCGCCTCGAGGCCGCTGTTTCCGGTGTGTATCTCGACCAGGAAATCTGGGTCGTGGTGAACAATCAGGAACTCGGCCCGATGGCCATCGAGGTCCCCACGTTGCAGGACCCCGGCCACCTCGGCACGCCCGGTCGCGAGGTGGTGTTCGCCGGCTGGCGCAGCGCCTCCATCCACGTCCCCTCGCACCTGCTCATGCCGGGCGAGAATTCGATCATCCTCGAACTCCGTTCCCCGGTGAATGCCGACTACCGCAACCGGGCTTTCGTGCGCGAGGCGGTGCTCGAGTTGTCCTACCCGCGCGCCCAGCGCGAGCCCGACCTCACGATGCCCCTGTCCGACGTGCCCGGGGTGACCGAACTCGAGGTCGAGGAGGAGCCGCCGCTCCCGCCGGTCGTGCCCGCGGGCCAGCCGGCCCCCGACGCACCCGCCGGTGCGCTCCGGGATTTCTGGAACAGCGGAGCGGGGGCGCTTTGACAAGGCGGGCCTGCCCGCGCATCGTCTCTCCGATGATCACACGCCGCAGAACCTCCCGGTTTGGTCGCGCCCGGAACGCGGGCTACACGCTTTTCGAGATCATGCTCGTGCTCGGCATCATCGCCGTGCTCGTGGGTTCCGCGATCTACCTCCTCGTCGGCAACCTCGACATCGCCAAGGAAGCGCGGGTGGATGCCGACATCCAGAGCATCAGCACGCAGTTGCGCGCCTACGAGATGATGAACCTCCGGCCGCCCACCACCGCGCAGGGGCTCGAGGCGCTGGTCAAGCCGCCCGCGGGCGACCCGAAGCCGCGCCGCTGGAAGCAACTCCTCGAGCGTGTGCCCCTCGACCCGTGGGGCGAGCCCTACGTCTATTACTCGCCGGGCAAGCAGAACCCGCGCGGTTTCGACCTCCTCTCCAAAGGACCCGACCGCGTGGAGGGCGGCGGCGACGACATCGGCAACAACAAGGCCGAGTGACGCCGGGTGACGCGCTGCGTCATGAGCAACCCGTCCCGCGCGCACCATCGAAGAGCCGGCTACACGCTCCTCGAGATCTCGCTGGTTGTCGCGATTGTCGCGCTTCTCGTCGGCGCCTCGGTGCCGCTTGTTTCCGGCTTCACGCGCGAGCAGCGCCTGCGCGACGTGGTGCGCGAGTTGCTCGTCCTGGCCAAGACAGCGCGCACGGATGCCATGACCACCGGGCGTCCCTCGCTCGTCATTTTCGCCAAGAAAGGCTTCGCGTTGCGCCGCGGCGGTGAGAAGGAGCCGTCGGAGTTCGCCGCGTTGCCCGGCGGGGTGACCTACACGCTCCGGCCCTTCGGCACGGAGAAGAGCGAGCGCCCGGACGGCCAGGCCTGGCTCTTCCAGCCGAGCGGCCTGAGCGAACCGCTGCAGGTGCGGATCACCGAGGGAGACGCGTGGATCGAAGTGGAGTTCGATCCTTTGACCGCGGGCATCATCGGCGAGAGTTACTTCATCCCGTGAACACGCGCGCCTTCACCCTGCTCGAGATGCTTATCGCGCTGGCCATGTTCACCATGGCCGTGGGCGGCTTGGCCATCGCGCTCGACCGCATTTTCGGGGCCAATGTGCTCATCCGCCGCGACGCCGAGGTGCGGCAGCAGATCGAATCCGTGGTGGACGAGGCCATGGCGCTCCCGATCGAGGTGCTCGAGCAGGGACGCGAGAGCGAGCCCGACTCGATGGGCGCGAAATACACCGTGCGCGCCGAGCGGGCCGAGATCCGCAACGGCCGCGACGAGGAACTGCCCGGGTTCTGGTGGATCACCGTGCGGGCCGAGTGGACCGAGGGACGCGAGGAGCAGAAGTGGGAGGAGAAGTTCCTGCGCTACCAGCCATGAAGCCGCTTTCGTCCGCGCGCCGCTGGCAGGGCGCCTTCACGCTGTTCGAGATCGTGGTGGTCGTGGCCATCTTCGCCCTCCTTGCCGGGGGTATCTACGCCACGGTCGGCGCGGCGCTCCGGGCCACGGCGACGTTGAGCGAGGAGAATATCCAGCAGCAGCGCCTCAACGCGCTCGTCAATCTCCTGCGCCGCACCCTCCACAATCTCCCGGCCAACGCGATCTTCTCCGGCGGCGTGCGCTTGCAGGACGGCAACGGCGTGCCCGAGATCGTCCTGCGCGATGCCCCGGGCGCGTTCAGCTGGGGGCTCTCCGCGCCGGCCAACGCCACCATCTTCCTCTCGATCCGTCCGCGCCTCGGCGGCGGCAAGGAGCTGAGCCTCATGCAACTCGAGGGATCGCTCACCGAGATCGAGCGTCGCGACGCGCTTGGCGGCGGCAAGTGGCTCAAGCTCCTCCCGGACCTGCGCAATGCCGCATGGCGATTTTACGACCGCAACCAGCAGGACTGGGTCGAGGAGTGGCAGGAGGCCGCGGGGCGTCCGCCCATGATAGAACTCACGCTCGAGATGCTCGGCGAGGAGGCGCCGCGGCGTTATGTTTTCTGGCTGCCGCCGGTCAAGATCTACCAGCCGCCCACCACCGCCGCGCCCGCCGGCGGAGGCGACATCAACGTCGAGGTTGCGCCGCCGCAGACCGTCCCCGCGCAATGAGGCCCCGCACCCAAGCCCCGCCCGGCCGCCACGGCGCCGCCCTGCTCCTTGTCCTCTGGGCCATCGCGGTCGTGTCCTTCGCCGTCATGTGGGTCGCCACGCTGGTGAACCTCGAACTCGACTCCGCCACGGCCGACGCGGCCGGACTGCGCGCCCGCGGCATCGCGCTCAGCGGCGTGGCCATCGGGCTCCACCCCATGGTCAAGCGCGAGGACACCGAGTTGCTCAACCAAGACTTCGGCGGCGGCGAGCGCCTCGAGGTGAGGCTGCGGGGCGAGGGGGCCCGCTTCAACATCAACGTCCTCCTCGCCGAGCAAGACCGCATCGCGCTGAAGAATCTCTTCGCGTTGTGGGGCATGGAGGCGGACGAGGCCGATCGGCTCATCGACGCGCTGATCGACTGGACGGATGGCGATGACATGCGGCTGTTCAACGGTGCCGAGCAGCGTGATTACGAGGCTGCGGGGATCCCGGACGCGCCGTCGAATCGCGCCTTCCGCACCGTCGGCGAGATGGCGCAAGTGCGCGGCATGGACGTGCTGGCCGAGCTCAATCCCTCTTGGGCCGACGCATTCACGATTTTCGGGGACGGGAAGATCGACGTCAACGAGGCGTCGGCCGAGATCCTGCAGGCCGCGGCCGGGCTCACCCCGGAGATGGCCAACCAGATCGTCGCTTGGCGGCTCGGTCCCGACGGCGAGGAAAGCACCGAGGACGACATCCGCTTCAAGAGTATCGAGGAGCTCGAGGGCTGGCTTGTCGCGTCCTCCCTGCCCCCGGAGCAGGCCGCGGCGCGGCTCACCACCGAGAGCTCGGTCAAAAGAATTGATAGCCGCGGCATCGTGGGCGACCGTTCGTTCCTGATTTCCGTCGTCGCGGAGTCCTCCGCGGGCGGGCCGCAGTCGGAATTCCTGTTATGGGAGGAAAAGTAAAACCTTCACCACCGGCACGCCGCGGGGCCGTGCTGCGTCCGGTCGCGTCCGGATGGGAAAAGTGGGGGGAGGACGAGGACGGCACTTGGCGGATGCGCGCGCAGGGGGCCGACGCGGCCGCGCTCGATCCTGCTGCGGGTGACCTTTTCGCCGTGCCGGTGCGGCGGGCCTTCTCGGTCTCGCTCTGGGTGCCGGCGGACGACCCCGCGCTTTTCCCCGACCTGGTCTTCACCCAGCTCGAACTGCGCGGGCTGGCCGGACGCGGACGCGGCCAGACGACCTTCTCGTGGGAGGAGATCGACCGCGAGGACAACGAGGCGCTTCTCCACGCCACCGTTCTGCCGGCCAACCTCGATGCGCGTTTCTGGGACGGCGCCGTGACCGACTATGTCGTCTCGCCCCTCTGCCTGCCGTTGCTGCCGGATGGACTCACGCTCTGGCTCGAGGAAGGCGTGTGGGTGGCCGCCGTGACGTGCGGCGGCAAGTTGCTGCATTTTCAAACGCTCGCCGAGCCGGAGTTGTCGGGCCAGATGGCGCTCGAGGTCTGGCTCCTGCTCGCCTCGCTCGAGGCGGGAGGAATGCTCGCGCGCACGCCGGCGGGCCGCCTTTTCCACCAGACGCCCGAGCCGCCGGACCTCGCCTCGTGGACGGCCTCGGGCGGGATCCCGCTCGAGTGCGTGCCGCTGCCGCCGCCGGTGCGTCCGCCTGATCCGCCCGCGCTCATGCCCCTGCCGGTGCGGGAGGCGCAGGCCGCGCGCAAAGCGGGCCTTCGCCGCCGCAAGATCGCCCTCGCCGCCGCCGCGGGCTACTTCGTCCTTGTCCTCATCGCCGCGCTCTACACCGGGTTCCTCGCCTGGCGCGAGCACGCGCTGCGCGCCGCCGTCGCCGCCGAGGCCGGCGATGTGGCGCAGGTGAAGCGGACGATGGACACGTGGCGCGAATTGCTGCCGGCCATTGATCCCAAGCTCTACCCGCTGGAGGTTCTCTACCAGGTTTCCAACGCCCTCCCGGCAGATGGCGGCGTGCAACTGACCCAGTTCCAGATGAGCCCGCGCGAGGTCCTGATCAACGGCGAGGTCACCGGCATCCCGGTGGCCCTGCGCTTCCAGGAGGCCGTCACCCAGAACAAGGAGCTGGCGGAGTTTTTCGATTGGACGAGCGACCAGGTTGTCCCCACCGGCAAGGGCAACTTCCGTTTCCAGATGCGGGGAGTGTCCCGCGTGGCGCCGTCGGATGATGAAAGCGAGGTGACTGGTGAGAGCGCTGACATCTAGCGAGAAGAAACTCCTCATCGGCCTCTTGGCGGCACTCTTCGTGCTCGTCAACGTCATCGGCCTGCAGACCCTCCTCAATCGCCAGCGCGCCCTGCGCGACGGCATCCGCAACCTGCAGCAGGAGGCCGACCTCGGGCGCGCCCTGCTGGCCGACCGTGCGTATTGGGACGAAAGGGCCGCTTGGCTCGAGGCCAACCAGCCGACCGACGACACCGCGACGACCCAGGACGACGAGAAGTTTTTCTCCTTCGTCGAGAGCAGCGCGCGCGAGAGCGGGCTCGACTTCTCGGCCGGCACACCCGGCGCGCCGGTGGCGCACGACGCCTACGTGCAGATCAACTATGCCGCGAAGGTGAAGGGCAACATGGAGGCGCTCGTGAAATGGCTGAACCTCCTCCAGCAGCCCAAGGAATTCCGCGCCATCAAGCAACTCACGATCAAGAGCGACGCCGAACCTCCCGGCGTGGTCTGCGACATCGACGTCGCCCGCTGGTATCGTCCGCTCCAAGGGGAGGCCGCGCCATGACCCGCCGCTCCCTCCTTGCCGCCGTGCTCGTGGCCGCACTCGCCGCCACCTCGATAGCCGTGGACGACCCGGCGCCCCCCGCGGATGCCGCTACGCCCGCGCCGGACACGAACGGACTGCTCAAGGTTCCTCCGCCCGACGAACGCAAGGTCGAGGGCCTGCCCGATCCGGCCCCGGCTGCACCCGAGCCCGCCGCGCCTGCGGAAGCCCCGGCCCCACCGGACGCCGCCCCGGCCGAGCCGACCGACAACGTCGTTCCCGAACCATTCCCCCTCGAGCGCTACGCCAAGCTCTGGGAGAAATCGCCCTTCCACCTCGAATCCGTCGCCCCGCCGCAGGAGTCGGCCGGCCTCTCGCAGCAATACGCGCTCACGGGGATCGCCCACGTCAGCGGCGAGCCCATCGTCTTCCTGCTCGAGCGCGCCACGCAGCTCCGCCACATGATAGACCGCAACGCGAACACCTCCGGCCTGTCACTTGTGCAGGTCGATGTGCAGCCGAAGTATGCAGACTCGACGGCCACCATCCGTCGCGGTGGCGAGGTCGGCGTGATCAAGTTCGACCTCGCGGCCGCGAACACCCCGCAGATGCCGCCGGGAATGCCCCCAGGAATGCCGCCCGGCGGCATGCCCGGGATGCCCACGCCGCAGATCCAGGCCGCGATCCCCGGCCAGCCGCCTCGCATCAACACCGGCGTGCAGGCCCAGGTGCCGCCCGGCGTTGTGCCGACCGTTCCCAATCCCGCCGTTCCGACCGGGCAGGTGCCGGCTGGGCAGGTCGTGCCGGGTCAACCTGACCCGAATGTGCCGCCGCCTCGCGTCATCCGCCGTCGTGCCACCGTCCCAGCCGCACCTTGAGAATCGCCGCGCTTCTGCTCTAATGTTCACGATGAACAAATGCCGCGGCACCTTTGCGTTTCTTGCCGCGGCCTTTCTGGCCACCGTCGCCCTCACCTCGACGGCACAGCAACCGCCACCACCGGCCGCTCCACCCGCCGCCCCGCCGCCGGTTGCGACACCAGTTGCGGCACCAGTTGCGCCGCCGGTGACCGCTCCGACGGCCGTCATGCCCGTGCCTGCCGCCGACCAGGCTGAGCCGCTTCCTCCCGCCCCGGTCACCGTTGACCCGCAGCCGCCGCAGCCCCAGCCACCGCAGCCGCCACCGGCCCCGCCCAAGCCCGCGCAGCCCGAGCCGACCGTCCGCCTCACCTTCCCCAACACCTCGGTCAACGAAATCCTCTCCCTCTACGAGGTGCTGACCAACAAGCGCCTCGTCCGCGACTCCGCCCTCGCCCAGGGCCAGCCGCTCACCATCGTCGTCCCCGGCGAAGTCCCCCGCAGCGAGGCCATCCGGCTCATCGAGGCATCGCTCCTTTTGAACGGCTATTCGTTCGTCCCGATGGACGACCAGACGGTCAAGATCCTCAACATCGGCGTCCAAGCCAAGGGCCCGCGCAGCGAAGGCATCCCCATCTACGCCTCGCCCTACATGCTGCCGGATTCCGATCAGGTCGTGAGCTATTTCATGAAGCTCAACTACCTCGCGCCGCAGGACGCCGCGCAGTTGTTCCAGACCTTCGTCAGCCCGCCCAAGGCCTTCACCACCTTCACGCCCGTCCCCAACGTCCAGGCCGTGCTCATCACCGAGAACGTCCCCGTCATCCGCAAACTCATCGCCCTCCAAGCAATGGTCGATGTCCCGCCCGCGCAGGTCATCACGGAATTCATCAGCCTGAAGCGGGCCGATGCCGAGAAGGTCGCCGAGACCCTGCAGACCCTCCTCGACCAGCGCGCCGAAGGCGCACCCAAGCCCGGCGGCCAGCCCGGCCAGCCGCCCGCACCCGGCCAGCCCGCGGCAGACGGCCAAGTCACACCCGCCTCGCTCGGGGCGGCCGGCGGCGGCCAGTTCGAATCGAACCTCGTCATCGGCGAAACCCAGATCGTCGCCGACCCCCGCACCAACCGCATCCTCGTCGTCACCCGCCCGATCAACTTCCCCTACCTCAAGGCCCTCATCGAGCAACTCGACGCCCCTGTCCCGCTCGACGCCGTGCTCGAGCGCCCGCTCCAATTCGTCTCCGCCACGGACATCCTTCCCGTCCTCACGGACATGCTGACCGACTCGGGAGAGGAATCCACCGGCGGCGGGGCGGGCGGCGGCACTACCGCCGGCTCCGACTCGCCCACCATCAACTCCGGATCGAACTTCGGCCAGAACCGTTCCTCCTCCTCCACCAGCGGAACCGGCGGCGGCAGCGGTCTCGGGACGGCCGACCGCATTCAGGAGCCCGACGGCAGCTCGGCGCCGGAATCGGTCACCATCGGCAAGACACGTCTCATCGCGGACAAGAGTGCGAACTCGATCATCGTCATGGGGCCGCCCGACACCCGCCAGAAAGCCTCGCAGATCATCGACATGCTCGATGTCCGTCCGCGCCAGGTCTACATCGCCGCGGTCATCGGCGAGTTGCAGTTGACCGACGAGATGGAGTTCGGCTTCAGCTACTTCATCCGCAACCAGACGCTCAACGGCAACTCGATCACCGCCGCCCTCGTCAACCCGCTCGCCGGCACGAACATCTTCACCGCGCCCGACCTCATCGGCCCGCAGGCCTTCAGCGAACTCTCCGGGCTCACCGTGTATGGCACCATCGCCAACACCGTGGACATCTACGCCCGCGCCCTCGAGACCACCGGCAAGTTCAAGATCCTCTCCCGCCCGGTCGTTTACACCACGAACAACAAGAAGGCCGTCATCAGCTCGGGCCAGGAAGTCCCCTACACCAGCAGCACACTGACCTCCACCTCGCTCAGCGGGGGAGCCGCTGACCAGACCGCGGGCATCACCGCCAACATCACCTACAAGGAAGTCCTGCTCAAACTCGAGGTCCTCCCCCTCATCAACGCCAACAAGGACGTCACGCTCGTCATCGTCCAGACCAACAACAATATCCTCGGTGAGCAGGACTTCGGCGGCGGCAACCGGGCCCCCATCATCAGCGCACAGGAACTCACCACCACCGTCACCGTGCCCAGCGGCAGCACGGTCGTGCTCGGCGGCCTCATCATCGAGCGCACCGAGGCCAACGACTCCGGCCTCCCGTTCATCATGCGCCTGCCCGTCATCGGCCAGCTCTTCAAGCAGACGAACCGCTCGGTCCAGCGCCAGGAACTCCTCATCCTCCTTCAGCCCACCGTGGTTGACGGGGCCGCCGACCTCGTTCGCGCCAACAGCGAGGAGATGCAGCGCAGCAAACTCGGCAGCGAGACCTACGACCAGGCCAACGCCTTCGAACTCGGCAACACGGCCGTGGTTCCCGATGGACAGGACGTCCTGCCCGACTCGCAGATCCGCCGTCAGCGCGACACCCTCCGGCCCGCCGGCTGGGATTACCAGCAATACGCCAACCAGCCCGAGGCCCGTCCGACGCCCGCGAAGAAGCAGCGCTCGGCCTCGCTCCCGCCCGGCCGCTAGTCCCGCCCCGCCCGCATGGCCCTGATCCCCGAACTGGTGGAAATTGCGGCCCGCCACGGGGCGGCCGACAAGGACAAGGTCACCGCGTCCCTCCGCGAGGCCGCCCGCAACCAGACCTCGCTCCTCCGCGCCCTCCTCGACAGCACCGAGCTCGACGAGGCCGGCTTCTACCGCGAATTGGCCGACCGCTTCCACCTGACGTGGGGCGGGCCCGACATCGCCCGCGCCACTCCCGAGATGCGGGCCAAGCTCCCCGCGCGCATCGCCCTGCGCCACCAGTTGCTTCCGGTTGTGGCCGGCGACGACGAGCTCACCCTGCTCACCTACGACCCGTTCGACCTTCTCGCCCGCCAGGCCGTGGCCGAGGCCGTGCCCCAGCGCGTGCGCTACGAGGTTTACACCCGCAAGGGCATCCTCCCCGCCCTCCGCCAAGTTTACGGCATCGGCGCCGAGACGTTCGAGGAACTGCTCGAGGGACGCGGCATGGAGGACGACATCGACCTCGGGCGCGGCGAGGAGGTCAATGTCCTCGACGAGGACGAATCCGAGGAGGCCTCGGTCAAGAAGTTCATCAACCAGGTCATCCGCGAGGCCCTGCGCGAACGCGCCACCGACATCCACGTCGAGCCGCTGGCCGAGGACCTCCGCGTGCGCTACCGCATCGACGGCGTCCTGCAGGAGGTTCCCGTGCCCGCGCAGATGCGCAAGCTCCAGCGCTCGGTCATCAACATCCTCAAGCTCACCGCCGGACTCGACCTCGGCGAGGACCGCCGGCCGCAGGACGGACGCATCAGTCTCGAGCTCGGCGGCCAGCCCATCGACGTCCGCGTCGCCTCGATCCCGACCATCAACGGCGAGAGCATCAGCCTCCGTCTGCTCGGCAAGGAGGTCTTCAGCCTCGAACGGCTCGGGCTCGACGAGGACTACGTGGCCAAGGTGAAGGAGCTCCTCGCCATGCCCAACGGCATCATCCTCGTCACCGGTCCCACCGGCTGCGGCAAGTCCACCACGCTCTACACCTTCCTCTCGGGCCTCAACACGAAGGAGCGCCGCATCCTCACCATCGAGGACCCGGTCGAACACAAGCTGGCCGGCGTCAACCAGAGCGCCGTCCAGCCCGAGATCGGCAACACGTTCGCCAACCTCCTGCGCAGCTTCCTCCGCGGCGACCCGAACGTCATCATGGTCGGCGAGATGCGCGACTACGAGACGGCCGAGATCGCCATCCGCGCCGCCCTCACCGGCCACCT
>CAZSUJ010000069.1:0-12051 GCA_964609925.1 uncultured Chthoniobacter sp.
GCGGCCACGGTTCCATCGGAGCAAAGCGCGAGGCTGTGGCTTTCGCCCGCCGCGACGGCAACGACTGTCTTGCCTGCCAGAGCTCCGCCGCCCGTGATGCCGACGGGCGTGGACCGCTCGGTGGCGGAGTTGTCGCCGATTTGACCGGATTGATTGCTGCCCCAAGCGGCGAGGGTGCCGTCCGAGCAGAGGGCGAGATTGTGGGTATTGCCCGACGCGAGAGCGACGACGGTCTTGCCCGCCAGAGCGCCCGAGCTGGTGACGGCTTCGGGGGTCGATCGCTGCGTGATCGAGTTATCGCCAAGCTGACCGCGGTCGTTCAGGCCCCACGCGGCGGGAAGCGTGCCGGCCCAATGGAGCACAAGATCGTTGCCGGTGCCGCCGAAGTAGTTGGCGACGAAGGAGTAGGTGACGCCGCCGAAGGTGAGGTCGACCGCCTGGCCTTGGGCGAGGTTGGAGAAGGTGCCGGAGATGAAGGGGAGGCCGGTGTTGTTGACCACGGTGAGCGTGGTCCCGGTGGCGGGGGCGTAGCCGAGGGCGAGGTCCACCGTCTGGCCCGTGGCGGTGTAACTGGAAGCGGTCACCGGCACAGTGGTCGCGCTGGTGAAGTTGGCGGTGACGGTTTGCGCCGAAGCAGAAGTCACTCCGAGACCGACGACGAGGCCGAGGAACGCCCAGAGGAAAACAGCACCCCGGCGGGCGGACCATGCCGGCTGAAGTTGTTTACGCGAGGAGCCGGATTGGCGGAGAGACCAAGGGAACAAGGACCGATCGGAAAACATGCAACGAAGTGGGCTGAAGGGCGTGTAGTGAGTCAGTTTCTGCCAAGAAATTGCTTCCAGCCCACCGTGGCATCAGCCAGAAGTTTGAAGCTGAGAACGGGTATCTTGTTGAGGTCGCGGAAATTGGCACATCCCGATTTGCGAGTCAAACTTCGGGGTCCTCCTTGGGGCGGACGTCGATGCCCAGAACTTAATCGACAAACTCGCGGCCAAGCGTGGCCACGAGGACTGCGTCTCACGGGCATGTGTATCGCGCAACCCCGGACGCTTGTGATACCTGCGGCCAGCATTGAGTTTTGACCGGACCTGCGGGTTCCGTTACACCCCAGTGCGTGGGGGTAGAAACTGAAAAAATCTTCCAAGGACTCGGCGTCTCTCCGGGAACCGCGGAAGCCGAGGTGGTCGTTCATTGGCAGAACGACGAGGAGATCCCCTTCCGCAACATCACCGAGGAGGACATCCCCGGGGAGATCGCCCGCTTCGAGGCCGCCCTCATCGCCACCCGGCAGGAACTCCTCGACATCCAGCAGCGCATCGCCGGGGCCATCGGTGCGGCCGACGCCAGCATCTTCGACGCCCACCTCCTCGTCGTCGAGGACCGCACCCTGATCGACGAGGCCCTCCGCGGCCTCGAACGCGACCTCCACAACATCGAGTTCGTCTTCCACCGCGTGGCCGAGAAGTATTGCCGCACGCTCGCCGAGATCGACGATCCCTACCTCCAGGAACGCGTCGTGGACATTGAGGATGTGACCCGTCGCGTCATCCGCCACCTGCTCGGCAAATCGCGCGACGAGCTGCACCAACTCGACCGCCCCCACATCATCGTGGCCGGCAACCTCACACCGTCCGACACCGCCCTCATCAACCGCGACCTCGTGCGCGGCTTCGTCACCGAGCAGGGCAGCCGCACCTCACACAGCGCGATCATGGCGCGCTCGCTCGGCATCCCCGCCATCGTCGCCCTCCCCGGCGTCTGCACCAAGGTTGCGACCGGCGACCTCGTCCTCCTCGACGGCTACAGCGGGAAGCTGATTCTCAATCCGTCCGACCAGACCCGCTTCGAATACGGGCGCCTCCAGCAGCAGAAAGTCGAGGTCGAGCACCAGCTCGAGGGCATCCGCGAGACCCGGGCCACCACGCGCGACGGACACCACGTGGTGCTCTCGGCCAACATCGAGCTGCCGCAGGAGGTGGACTCGGTCATCGGCTCCGGCGCCGAGGGCGTGGGCCTCTTCCGCACCGAGTTCCTCTTCCTCAACAAGACCGAGGCGCCGGACGAGGAGGAGCAATACAACGCCTACCGCCTCGTCGCCGAGAAATGCGCCCCCCACGCGGTCATCATCCGCACCCTCGACGTCGGCGGGGACAAGCTCATGCACCTGCCCGACATGGCGGCCGAGCACAACCCCTTCCTCGGCTGCCGCGCCATCCGGCTCTGCCTCGACCAGCCGGACATGTTCCGCATCCAGCTCCGCGCCATCCTCCGCGCCTCGGCCCACGGCCGCGTGCGCGTCATGTATCCGATGGTCTCCTGCCTCGACGAGGTCCGCCGCGCCAACGCGCTCCTGGACGAGTGCAAGGAAACCCTCGCCGCGGCGGGCGTGGCCTTCGACGCGAACATCGAGGTCGGCACCATGATCGAGGTGCCGTCGGCGGCGCTCATCGCGGGGCACCTCGCCCGCGAGGTGAAATTCTTCAGCATCGGCACGAACGACCTCGTGCAATACACCATCGCCGTGGACCGCGGCAACGAGCGCATCACCGGCCTCTACCAACCCACCCACCCAGCCGTCATCCGCCTTCTCTCCATGGCGTCCGACGCCGCCCACGACAACGGCATATGGATCGGCGTGTGCGGCGAGATGGCGTCGGACACCCACCTGGTCCCGCTCCTCCTCGGCCTCGGCATGGACGAACTCAGCGTCGTCACCGCCGCGGTTCCCCGCATCAAGAAGGCGGTGCAGAGCCTCGACCTCGGCGAGTGCCGCGAACTCGCCGCCCGCGCCCGCGAAATGTCCGACCCCGCCGAGATCGAGAACCTCTGCCGCGAACACGCCCGCCAGCGGTATCCCGAACTCTTCGACTGCTGAGTTCCCCGGCGTGCGACTCTCCGAAATCCGCTCCGCCCTCGACGGCCTCGGGCTCCGCCCGTCGAAGGCCCTCGGCCAGAATTTCCTGCACGACCGCAACGTCGCCGCGGCCATCGCCGCCGCCGCGTTGCCCGACCCCGCACCCTTCGCCGTGGAAATCGGCCCCGGCCTCGGCTCGCTCACGACGCCCCTGCTCGAGCGCTGCGGGAACCTGCTCGTCATCGAGAAGGACAAGCGCCTCGCCGCCTGGCTCCGGGAGCGCCTCGACCCATCGCGCGTGGCCATCGCCTGCGAGGACGCCGCCGGGTTCGACTGGCGTCCGCTCCTACCCCGGGGCCCGTTCCCCCTCGCCGGCAACCTCCCCTACTCGGCCACCTCGCCCATCATCCGCAACTTCCTTGGCCCGTCCTCCCCGGTCACCCGCGCCGTCTTCGCAGTGCAGGATGAGTTTGCCGTTCGGCTCGCCGCGCCGCCGGGCTCGCCCGACTACAGCGCCCTCAGCGTCCGTGTGCAGCGGCTGTGGAACGTCCGCCGCGAGCGCGGACTGCCCCCCGGCATCTTCCATCCCGAGCCGGGCGTGCAATCGGCCCTTGTCGTCCTCGAGCGCCGCGCGGCCCGCGAGTTCCCGCCGGTGCGCGCCGCGTTCTTCGACGACCTCGTGCAGCGCGGCTTCAGCCAGCGCCGCAAGCAACTGCGCTCCCTGCTCGGCGTGCCGCGCGACCAGTGGGACGAATGGTGCTCCGCCCACGAGTTGCCCGCAGGCTGCCGCGCGGAGAGCCTTTCCGTCGCGAAATGGGTCGCCCTCGCCCGCCACTTCGATCCGGCCGCCGCCGTGCCCGCGCAGCACGAGGACGAGCACTTCGACGTGGTGGATGCGGACGACCGGGTCATCGGGCGAGAATTGCGGACGACCGTCCACGACCGCCACCTCATGCACCGCGCCGTCCACATGTTGATCTTCAACCGGGACGGCGAACTCCTCCTGCAGAAGCGCTCCGCGTGGAAGGACCGCGAGCCCTCGAAATGGGATTCCAGCGCGGCCGGTCACCTCGAACCGGGCGAAGATTACGCCGCCGCCGCCACGCGCGAGACCATCGAGGAACTCGGCGTGGAGACGCCGCTTGCTTTCGTCGGCAAGATCGCGCCCTGCGAGGACACCGGACAGGAGTTCGTCGGCGTCTTCACCGGCACGCACGAGGGACCGTTCACGCCGCCGCCCGCGGAGGTCGAGGACACGCTTTTCTGCAGCGTGGAGATCGTCCGAGCCTGGCTCGCCGCCCGCCCGCATGACTTCGCCCCCGGCTTCCGCGAGGTATGGAAGCTCTGGTCCGCGCGGGCCTGACCGTTTTCGCTCGCCCTCCCGCGGGTTCGCGGATTTTCTTCGGAAACAATCATGGACGCGTCGATCTACGAGAAACTCGGGCAGTTTTACCTCGGTCGCGAGATCGGATCCACGGGCCGCGCGGACGGCGACCTCGTCCTCTACGAATCCGGAAACCTGACCACCCACGGCGTCTGCGTGGGCATGACCGGCAGCGGCAAGACCGGGCTCTGCCTCGCCCTGCTGGAGGAGGCCGCGATGGACGGCATCCCCGCGCTCATCGTTGATCCGAAGGGCGACCTCGGCAACCTCCTGCTCACCTTCCCGCAGATGCGCGGCGAGGATTTCGAGCCATGGGTCAACGAGGAGGACGCCCGCAAGGCCGGCGTGCCCGTGGCCGAGTTCGCATCCGCCGAGGCGGAGAAATGGAAAGCCGGGCTGGCCGAATGGGGACAGACACCGGAGCGCGTCGCCGCCCTGCGGGAGCGCGCGGAGATCGCCATCTACACGCCGGGCAGCAACGCCGGACGTCCGCTCTCGATCCTGCGCTCGTTCGCGGCGCCCGGCGACCAGGCCGACCCGGAGATCATCGCGGAACGCGTGCAGAGCACCACCGCGGGACTCCTTGGTCTTCTCGGCATCGACGCCGACCCGCTCCGCAGCCGCGAGTTCAGCCTGCTCTCCGCGATCTTCCAGCACGCGTGGACGAACGGCGAATCACCCGACCTCGAGGCCCTCATCCGCGCCGTGCAGAAACCGCCCTTCACCCGCGTCGGCGTGCTCGACCTTGAGGAGTTCTTCCCCGCCAAGCAGCGCCTCGGACTCGTCATGGCGCTGAACAACCTCCTCGCCTCGCCCGGCTTCGCCTCGTGGCGCGAAGGCGAACCGCTCGACATCGCCTCGCTCCTGCGCACGCCGGAGGGCAAGCCCCGCCTCGCCGTGCTCAGCATCGCCCATCTCTCGGACGCCGAGCGGATGTTCTTCGTCACCACGCTGCTCGAGGAGGTCATCGCGTGGATGCGGCGGCAACCGGGGACGCCCTCCCTGCGCGCGCTGCTCTACATGGACGAGATCTTCGGCTACCTGCCGCCGGTGGCCAACCCGCCGTCGAAAGGCCCGCTCCTCCTGCTGCTCAAGCAGGCCCGCGCCTTCGGCCTCGGTCTCCTCGTCGCCACGCAAAACCCGGCCGATCTCGATTACAAGGCCCTCGCCAACTGCGGCACATGGTTCATCGGACGCCTCCAGACGGACCGCGACAAGATGCGCATCCTCGAAGGCCTCGAAAGCGCCAGCGCCGGACGCGGCACCGACCGCGCCACGCTCAACGAACTCCTCAACAGCCTAGGCAAGCGCATCTTCCTCCTCAACAGCGTCCACCTTTCCGCACCTGTCGTCTTCACGACGCGCTGGACCATGAGCTACCTGCGGGGACCTCTGACCCGCGAGCAAATCCGCCAGCTCACGCCCCGGCGCGAAGAGGCACCGACCCCGCCTGTTCCCACGGCGCCTGCATCACCGGACACCGCGGTCTCCGCCACACCGCCCGTCGTCGAAGCCGGAGTTTGGCAACTGGTGGACGCGGATGCTCCGCCGGACGCAACGCTGCGGCCCGCTCTCGGGCTGCGCCTGCGCGCGACCTTTGCCTCCCGCCGTCCCGTCGCCGAAGCCGCGACCGAGGCGCTCGTCGCCGTGCCGCTCGACGCCGGCGGTCAGCCGTCTTGGGCCCACGCGCGCGTCGCGGGCGGGCCTTCTGATTTCCAGCCGCCGCTGCCGCATGGCGGACAACTCTTCGCACCGCTCGCCGAGGCCGCCACGCGGTCCGCCGCTCACCAGGCGTGGCTCAACGATGCCCGCACCAAACTCGGCGAGGCGCTCGATGTCGAAGTCCTGCGCAGCGGGACCACCACTGGCGCGCCGTTCGAGTCGGCGTCGGACTTCCGCGCCCGCCTCGAGCAGGCCGCCCGCGAGGAGCGGGACGCGGCCGTGCGCAAGCTGCGCGAGAAGTTCGCCGCCCGCAGTTCCGCCGCGGCGCGCAAGGTCGCCCAGACCCGCGAGGCCGTGGAACGCGAGAAGTCGCAGGCGCGCTCGGCGCAGATGCAGACCGCCATCAGCGTCGGCACCACCCTCCTCGGCGCGCTCTTCGGACGCAAGGGATCCGGCCTCGGCCACATCTCCCGCGCCGGCACGGCAGCCCGCGGCGCGACCCGAGCGATGAAACAGACCTCCGACGTCGGCACCGCGCAGGAACGCCTCGCCGCGGCCGAGAAGGCCGCTGCCGAACTCGAGGCCGAACTTGAGGCCGAGATCGCCGCGCTCCCCGCACCGTCCGCGGCCGGACTCAACCCGCCTGTGACCTTGCGCCTCAAACTCCTTCCCGCCACCCTGCAGGTCCAGTCCAGTGGCCTGCTCTGGACCACCTGAACCAACCAAACAACAAGGAGAAACCATGCAACTCGGAATGATCGGACTCGGACGGATGGGCGCCAACATCGTGCGCCGCCTCATGCGCAGCGGCCACACCTGCGTGGTCTATGACACGCACCCCGACGCCGTGGCCGACCTCGTGAAGGAAGGCGCCGTCGGTGCAGCATCCCTCGAGGAATTCGTCTCCAAGCTCGAGAAGCCCCGCGCCTCCTGGATCATGGTCCCGGCCGCGGTGACCGACCATGTCATCGGCGCGCTGACCCCGCTGCTCGAACCCGGCGACATCATCATCGACGGCGGCAATTCCTACTTCCGCGACGACCGGCGCCGCGCGGCCGAGTTGGAACCGAAAGGCCTCCACTACATCGACTGCGGCACCAGCGGCGGCGTGTGGGGACTCGAGCGCGGCTACTGCCTCATGATCGGCGGCGAGACCGGACCCGTGCAGCACCTCGACCCGATCTTCAAGACCATTGCGCCCGGACGCGGCGACCTTCCGCGCACACCGGGACGCGAGCAACTCGGCGGCACGGCCGAGGAGGGATACCTGCACTGCGGCAAGGCCGGCGCCGGACACTTCGTCAAGATGGTCCACAACGGCATCGAATACGGCATGATGGCCGCCCTCGCCGAAGGCTTCGACATCCTCAAAAACGCCGACGTGGATTCCCGCCCGGTCAGCCACGATGCCGAGACGGCGCCGCGCCTGGGCCACGACCTCGACTACCAGATTCCGATCGGCGACGTGGCCGAGTTGTGGCGCCGCGGCAGCGTCGTCCAATGCTGGCTGCTCGACCTCATTGCCATCTCGATGGCGGGCGACCCCGAGTTGAAGCAATTCTCCGGCCGCGTGAGCGACTCCGGCGAGGGACGCTGGACCATCATGGCCGCGATCGAGGAAGGCGTCCCGGCGGACGTCCTCAGCGCCGCCCTCTACGCCCGCTTCCGTTCGCAGGAACCCGCTTTCTCGGACAAAGTCTGCTCCGCCATGCGCTACCAATTCGGCGGACACCTCGAGAAGACCGGCGGCGGCTGAGCCCAGCCTGACCCGCGCAGCGGCCTTACGACCCGACGATCAACTTGTTGACGAACCGGATGGCGCCGCCGAGCACCGGCAGGTGCTGGTAGATCCCCGCGGAGGGGTTCCAGAAATCCTGGTGCAGGACGATGCGGCCCTGCGGGTCGAAGCGAAGCTGCGACATCCCCTCGGTTGTGACCGGCTTGCCGCCGGCCAGTTTCGGCGCGCGCACCTCCATGGTCCAACGCACGTAGCAATCGCTGCCCGAGACCGCGACATCATTGACGGTGGCGTGCACCGCCTCCGCGCCCTTGGCCGTGCGCAGCAGGTATTTCTCGATCGCGTCGATGCCGACCTCGGTCGCGATGGTGTCGTTGAACCACGCGTTGGTCGCGTAGGTCTCGCGCACCCGCGCCTGCACGTTGGCCTCGTCGAGGTTGCCGTAGAGCGCGGCGAAGCGCTCGGCCGCGCGGCGTCCCTCGGCTTGAGTTTCCAGCGGAACGCCCGGCCGCTCGGCCAGCGCGGCCTGGTAGCCGGTGGTGAAGTTGAGTTCGCCGGTCGCGCAACCGGCGAGGAGAAGTGCGCTGCAGGCGAGCATCTTTTTCATGCCCCATCCTGCGCCGGCCGCGCCTTGCCCGCAACCTCGGCCCGCATCAACTCGTCGAACGCCTCGTTGCGCGACGCATAGGACGGATACTCCGCCGGGTCCGCCCCCTCGGGCAGGTTGCGCCAGTGCTTGTAGGCCCAGAGCCACGCCTCGGGCTGCCGCCGCACCTGCGATTCGAGCACGTCCCAGCACTTCTGCGCGATCTCCTGATCGGTCGCCTCCGGCGGGAAAGTCAGGGGCTCGTGCACGACCATGCGGTAACGGCCGTCCGGCAGCGGGATGCATTCCATGGGCAGGATCGGCAAGCCGGTGTGCTTGTGCAGGATGGCGTGCATCTTGGTCATCGGGCACCAGCGGCCGAAGGAGCGTAGCGGCACCGACGGGTAGCTCGGGTCGAGTTGCAGATCGGTGAGGATACCCACGCTGCCCCCGCCCTTGAGGTGCTTCAGCGTGGCCAGCATCGAGCGTTCCTGCTGGATGATGCGGTGGCCGCTCGACGAGCGGAGACGGTCGAAGACCGGGCCGAGCAGCGGGTTGCGGAACTGCTGGGTCACAATGATGCCCTGCGTGACTTCGAAGCCCGAGATGAGGCTCAGCCACTCGAAGTTTCCGTAGTGCAGGCAGATGCCCACGGCACCGCCGTCGCCGCACGCCGCGCGCGCCTTCTCGTAACCCTCAAGCTCGACCAAGCCGCGGTAGGTTTCGCGGCGGAGGTTCGGGACCCAGAACAGCTCGAGCATCGAGCGCGCGAACTGGCGGTGGGAGTCGCACGCGATGCGCTCGAGTTCGGCCTCGGATTTCTCCCCGCCGAAGACCATTCGCAGGTTGTCGAGGGCGACCGTGCGGCCGCGCTTGTCGAACCGGTAAACGAGCCCGCCGATCAGCCAGGCCAGACCGCGCAGGGCCGACCAAGGCAGGCGCTGGACGAGCCACGCTGCAAACTCAAGGCCTGCGCGCTCGATGCGGCAGCGCACCCGATCCGCCGGCCCCAGCTCCTCCCATTTGGGAAACTTCTTCGCCACCGTTCAGCCTTCCGCCGTCTCGAGTCTCGGGAAAACCGGGCTCGGCTCCCCCACCGCATGCCCCGCAACCACCGCGCCCCACACGGGCGAGAGGTTGCCGGCGAACCCGAGCTGCGCGAGCAACCGGTCGGCCGACTCGGGAATGACCGGATGCGCCAAGGCAGCCGCCAACCGCGCCGCCTCGACCAGAACGAGCAACACTTCGTCGAGCCGCCCCGCCTGCGCCGGGTCTTTGGCCAGTTTCCACGGGGCCGAGCTTTCGACGAAGCCGTTGGCCGCCGCCACCAATTCCCACGCCGCCTCGAGCGCCGCGTGGACTTGGTATTGTGCCATGTGAGCGTCGAAACGCGCCGCCGCGCCCGCGCCCAGAGCCTGCAGCGCCGCCGCGTCCTCCGAACGCTCACCCGCCACGCCCGCCAGCACCCCGCCGCGGTAGCGCCGCACCATGCTGACCGTGCGGTTGACGAAGTTGCCGAGGTCATTGGCCAGGTCCGCCTGGTAGCGCGCGCGCAGCCGGTCCTCGTTGAAATCCGCATCCTGTCCGGTCGCGATATCGCGCATCAGGTAGTAGCGCAGCGCGTCTTTGCCGTAACGGTCGGCCAGCGCGGCCGGGTCCACCACATTGCCTGCGCTCTTGCTCACCTTCGCCCCGCCGAGGTTCCACCAGCCGTGGACCAGGAGCTTGGGCATGCGCTCGAAACCCGCCGCCTTGAGCATGACCGGCCAATAGATGCCGTGGGCGGGAACGAGGATGTCCTTCCCGATCACATGCGCATCGCACGGCCAGAGCCGGTCGAAATCCGGCAACGCGGCCCCGTCCTCCGCGAGGTAACCGGCGAAAGTCACGTAGTTCATCAGCGCGTCGAACCACACGTAGGTCACGAAGTCGCGGTCGAACGGCAGCTCGATCCCCCACGCCAGACGCGACTTGGGCCGCGAGATGCACAGGTCGCCCGCCTCGCGCGCCACCGCGTTGGCCAGCTCGGCCGCGCGGAAGGACGGCGTGACGAAGTCCGGATTGGCCGCGATGTGCTCGGCCAGCCACGGCCGGTATTTGGAGAGGCGGAAATACCAGTTCTCCTCCTCGAGAAAGACGACCTCGCCCCACTCCGGACCGAATTCGCCCTCCGCGTTGCGCTCCTTGTCGGTCAGGAACTGCTCCTGCCGCACGCTGTAGTGCCCGCTGTGCCGGGCCTTGTAAACGTCGCCCTGGTCGTGCAACTGCTGCAGCACCGCCTGCACTGCGCGGATGTGCCGCGGGTCGGTCGTCTCGGCCCAGCCGTCATACGCGATGTCGAGCCGCGTCCACAACTCGCGGAACTTCGCCGTCACGTCGCGCGCGAACTGCGCCGGGGGCACACCGGCTTTCTCGGCCGACTGCTGGACCTTCTGTCCATGCTGGTCCACGCCGGTGAGGAAAAACACGGGGCGCCCGCGCTCGCGGTGCCAGCGCGCGATCACGTCGGCCAGCACCTTCTCGTAGGCGTGGCCGATGTGCGGCGGCGCGTTCGTGTAATCGATCGCCGTGGTGATGAAGTAAACCTGATCGGACATGTCGGCCATCAAACCTTCCCCGGACCCGCGCCCCAATGAGAAAATGCGCGCCCCGCGGCGCGACGCCTCAAAGCGGACGCAACATCTGCAGCCCCGCCTGGTTGCGCGCCGTGGTCAGCCACTGCGCGAAGAGCAGCATCTGGCGCCCCTGCAGCATGCCCTGTTCGAGCACCGGCTTGCGCTCGGCGATGAACTGCTCGTCGAGCGGCGCGCGCGAGGCGATATAGGGCAGGAACCCGCCCGTCGGCGTGTCGGTGAACGCCCCCAGGCTGCCGGGCTCGAGGTTCATGACCGAAAGCGCGATCTGCCGCTCGTCCGGCGTCAGGTCCTCGGAGAAAAGATTCAGGCTGCGGAACTCGCGGAACGTGACCCCGGCCGCCTTGGCCGCCTCGGCGAACGTCTTGCCCGCGGCCAACTCGGTGCGGATCTGCTCGACCGCCCGCGCCGCCGCCGTGCGCACCGCCTCGTCGCGCTTCTGCGCGATCAGGTCGGCCTTCAGGTCCGGACGCGCCTCGTCGAACTTCATCGGACGCGCGGGCGAGATCTCCGCCACCTCGACGACCGCGTAGCCGTCCTCGGCGAGCTGAACGATCTCGAAATTCCCCGGTGCGGCGGGCAGGCGGAAGGCGACCTTGGCCGCCGCCGGCACCACCTCGCCGGCCACGCCCTCGAGCGCACCGCCGGTGAGGCCGTCCGGACCGAACATCGGCGACGTCGCCGGCTCGAGGCCCTTCTCCCGCGCCACGTCGGCCAGCGGTCGTCCGCTCTGGCCGAGCGCGTCGGCGAATTCGCCCGTCGTGGTGGCCAAGGTCTGCAGCGCCGCGACGCGCGCGTCATCCTTCAAGTCCCGCTGGTCCGCGCCCAGCACGAAGGCCACGTAGTTCACCGAGCGCCGCTCGGGCATCTGCAACTTGGCCTTGCGGTCGTCGAAGGCGCGCTGGACCTCCTCCTCCGGCACGGTCACGTCCTTGCCGATCTCCATGGCGTCGAACTTCACGACCATCACGTCGGACGGCGCCGAGCGCTGGAGCACGGGCATCAACTCGTCCGGCAGCACCATCGCGGGCGACTCCACCAGCTTCTTGACCGCCTCGAGGCGCAAGGTGTCCTTGATCACGCTCTCGAGCTGGCGCTCGGTGAAACCGCGCGGCGCGAGTTGCTCCTGCAGGAACTGCGAATACTTCAACGGGTCGAACGCCCCGTCCGTCTGGAACACCGGCAGCGTCTTGA
>CAZSUJ010000069.1:12151-14396 GCA_964609925.1 uncultured Chthoniobacter sp.
GAATACTTCAACGGGTCGAACGCCCCGTCCGTCTGGAACACCGGCAGCGTCTTGACGCGATCCACCACCGCGGTGGTCGACGGCTCGAGTCCGAGCGCCGCCGCCTCGTGCTGCAGGACGAGCAGGTTCCAGATGAAGTTGCTGGCCGCCTCGTCCTCAGACTGAGCTTGCCCGGCCAGGTCACGCACCAATTGGAACTGCCCGAGCGCGAGCGAGAGCTGGTAGTTGCGCACCGCACGCTCGATATCCACCTGCATGACGTCGCGGCCGTAGACCTTCGCGATGATATTCGAGCCGACCAGCTTCGTATCCGTCGTGTTGTAGAGGAAGGCGAAGGCGACGATGGTCAGGAAGGCGATGACCAGCATGAGCCAGCGCTGGTGTTTGCGGATGGTGGTGAACATGGGACGATTGTGTTGAAAAAGGGGAAGGGGTGGATTATTGGATCACCTCGGTGAAATCAAGCTCCCTCCCCGGAATCCTCGCCTGCCTCGCACTCGCGGCCGCCATGCTCGCTGCGTCGCAGGCCCGCGCCCAAGACACCGTCACGCAGAAAAGCGGCCCCGTCCGCGAAGGCCGCATCACCGGGGTCAGCGGCGGCAACGTCCGCCTGCAAGTCGGCGGATCCACCATCGGCATCCCGCTGGCCGACGTCGCGAAAATCGAGATGCCCGCGCCGCCGGAATTCGACGCCGCCGCCGCGCAGCTCGCCGCGGGCGATGCCAAGGGCGCCCTCGCCGCCCTGCAGAAACTCAACGACACCTACGCCGGGCTCCCCGCCCCGTGGGCAGAGCGCGCCGCCGCCATGCTCGGTGATGCCAAGCTCGCCGCCGGCGACACCGCCGGGGCCAAGGCCGCCTACGAGAATTTCAGCAAGACCTACCCGCAGGCCACCGTCCTCGCCAGCCTCGGCATGGCCCGCCTCGCGGTGGACGCCGGGAAGAACGACGAGGCCGAAAAACTCCTGACCCCCGTGCTGGCCAATTCCGCCAAGACCGCCTTCCCCGCGCCCGCCGAGGGCTCCTCGCTCTCGCAGGCGCACTACCTCATGGGACGCATCCGCGAGGCCGGTGGCGACCTGCAGGCCGCCCTCGAGCATTACCTCACGGCCGCCGCCGTCTTCCCCTTCGACAAGAACGCCTCCGCCAGCGCCCAGGCCCGTGCCGACTCGCTGCGCAAGGCGAACACCGGGCTCATCGCGCCCTGATTCCACTCACCCAACCACGACCCACCATGCGAAACCGACACCTCCCGTTCCTGCTCCCGACCCTGATCGCCCTGCTGGCCGCGGCACCCGCCCGCGCTGCCGAAGGCGGAGACGCCCCGCAAAGCACGTCGGTCATCGAGATGATCCTGCACGGCGGGCCGCTCATCATCATGATCTGGATCGCGATCGTCGCGACCTCGATCATCATGGTCACGTTCGTCATCCAGCTCTTCCTCACCGTCCGCCGCCAGAGCCTCGCGCCCAAGGACCTCGTCGCCGCCCTCAAGACCTCGCTCAACGCCGGCAACTTCCAGGAAGCGTGGGAAACCTGCCGCGCCAACGCCAAAACCTACGTGGCCGCCGTCCTCGGCGGCGCCCTCGAGCGCATCGGCCGCGGCAAGGATGCCACCGAGAACTCGCTCATCGAACTCGGCGTCCGCGAATCCCAGGCCTTCAAGACCCGCAACAGCTACCTCTCCGTCATCGGCGTCATCTCGCCCATGATCGGACTGCTCGGCACCGTCATCGGCATGATGGGCGCCTTCGCCGTCCTCGGACAATCCGGCGTCTCCGACCCGCGCAAGCTCGCCATGAGCATCGGTGAGGTGCTCCTCGCCACCGCCAGCGGCCTCTTCATCGCCATCCCGGCCTTCATTTTCTATTACTACTTCCGCAACCGCATCAACGACGCCGTCGTGTATGCCGACAGCGAGCTGAACCACCTCGTCGAGGACATACCGTTCGAGGAAGTCCAGGGACTCCGCGTCGGCGATAACTTCAACGCCGGCGACGGCCTCGCCATCGGACGCGCCCCCGGCGCCAGCGTCTCCCAGAAGGTCTCCATGCAGCTGACCACCAACTGCCCCGTCTGCCAGACCGCCGTCGTGCCCGGACAGAACCCCTGCCCCGGCTGCGGCACCGTGCTCGACTGGCAGCAATAGTCCGCGCCTCCCCCCATGTCAGAAGCAGGGCACAGCAAGTCGAAGAAGAAACGGCGCCAGCCGGAGCCGGAGGCCGATCCGGAGTTCCAGATCGCGC
>CAZSUJ010000070.1:0-14275 GCA_964609925.1 uncultured Chthoniobacter sp.
AGCAAAAAGGCCGTCCCTTGCGGGACGGCCTTTTGATGTGGTTTGGTCTGTGAACTGTGAGCTGAACACTGCCAACTCACGGGTTCGCCGAGCGAACCCGTGTTAGTAGCGGTAGTGCTCGGGCTTGTAGGGGCCTTCGACGGGGAGGCCGAGGTAGTCGGCTTGCTCCTTGGTGAGCTTGGTCAGCTTGACGCCGATCTTCTCGAGGTGCAGGCGGGCGACTTCCTCGTCGAGCTTCTTGGGCAGGACGTAAACGCCGGGCTTGTAGATGTCCTTGTTCTTCCACAGGTCGAGGGCGGCCAGCGTCTGGTTGGAGAAGCTGTTGCTCATGACGAAGCTCGGGTGGCCGGTGGCGCAGCCGAGGTTGACGAGGCGTCCCTCGGCGAGGAGGAAGAGCTCGCGGCCGTTCGGGAAGACGTATTTGTCGAGCTGAGGCTTGATGTTGACCTTCTTCACGCCGGGCAGGTTGTTGAGCTTGTCCACCTGGATCTCGTTGTCGAAGTGGCCGATGTTCGCGATGACGGCCTGGTCCTTCATCTTGGCCATGTGGTCGGCGGTGATGACGTCCTTGTTGCCGGTGGTGGTGATGTAGATGTCGGCGCGGCCGAGGGTGTCCTCGATCGTGGTGACCTCGAAGCCTTCCATGGCGGCCTGCAGGGCGTTGATCGGGTCGATCTCGGTGACGATGACGCGGGCGCCCTGGCCGCGGAGCGACTGGGCCGAGCCCTTGCCGACGTCGCCGTAGCCGCAGACCACGGCAACCTTGCCGGAGATCATGACGTCGAGCGCGCGGTTGAGGCCGTCAACGAGCGAGTGGCGGCAGCCGTAGAGGTTGTCGAACTTCGACTTGGTGACCGAGTCGTTGACGTTGAAGGCGGGGACGAGGAGCTTGCCGAGTTCCTGCAGCTTGTAGAGGCGGTGGACGCCGGTGGTGGTCTCCTCGGAGACGCCCTTCCAGTCCTTCACGAGTTCGTGGAAGATGTAGGGGCTCTCGGCGTGGATCTTCTTGAGGAGGTCCTTGATGACCTTCTCCTCGTGGCTGCCGCTCGGGGTGTTGACCCAATCGTCGCCGTCTTCCAGCTCGTAGCCCTTGTGGAGGAAGAGGGTGACGTCACCGCCGTCATCGATGACGAGTTCCGGTCCTTTGCCTTCGGCGTTGACGATGGCCTTCCAGGTGCAGTCCCAATACTCCTCGAGGGTCTCGCCCTTCCAGGCGAAGACGGGGATGCCGGCGGCGGCGATGGCCGCGGCGGCCTGGTCCTGGGTCGAGAAGATGTTGCAGCTGGCCCAGCGCACGTCGGCGCCGAGCTCGACCATCGTCTCGATGAGGACGGCGGTCTGGATGGTCATGTGGAGCGACCCGGTGACGCGGACGCCGGCGAGCGGCTTTTCCTTCGCGTATTTCTCGCGGATGGCCATCAGGCCGGGCATTTCCTTCTCGGCGATTTCGATTTCCTTGCGGCCCCATTCGGCGAGGCTGAGGTCGGCGACTTTGAAGTCGTTGGTGGCGGGTGCGGTGGTGGTTTTGGTGCTCATGGTTTTTGGAGTTTTAAGTGGTTAGGAATTAAGTTTGTAAGAAGCGGATCGGTTAGACGGATGTTTCGGTTTTTCTAAGGATGGATTTGCGGAGGCCTTCGGTCATGGCGGAGATTTCGCGCGCTTCATTTACGAGGGTGCGCACTTTGTCGGACGCCACGATCTTCAGCTTTCCGGCGATGTAGAGCTGCGTGCGGAGTTCACCGGAAGACCCTTTGGCGATCTTCAGGAACTGGCCGAACTCCCGCGCTCCACCCCGCTCGGCGCCTTCGGCGATGTTCGAGGGGATGGAGAGCGCGGAACGTTCTACTTGGGATTTCAGGCCTGCGGACTTGCAGCGGTCGAAGGCTTGGAACACGTCCACCGCAAGACGGCAGCCGCGTTGCCACACCTCCAAATCCTCGAAGCTCCGGTAAGCCATTTGCTTAAGACTTAAGCCTTACAACCTTAAGCTCTTTACAGCCCCGCGCGGCGGCGCAGTTCCTTGGCTTTGCCCGTGTCTTCCCACGGGGCGTAGACGAGGCCGGACTTGTGGCCGAAGTGGCCGTAGTTGGTCGTCTTGCTGTAGATCGGGCGGAGCAGGTTGAGCTGCTTGACGATGTCGGCCGGCTTGAAGCTGAACGTCTCGAGGACGGCGCGCTCGAGCTTGCGCTCGGCGATCTTGCTCGTGCCGAAGGTGTCGATGGTGACCGAGACGGGCTTCGGGTAGCCGATGGCGTAGGCGAACTGGATCTCGGCGCGCTCGGCCAGGCCGGCGGCGACGATGTTCTTGGCCACCCAGCGGCCCATGTAGGCGGCGCTGCGGTCGACCTTGCTCGGGTCCTTTCCGCTGAAGGCGCCGCCGCCGTGGCGGCCCATGCCACCGTAGCTGTCCACGATGATCTTGCGTCCGGTCAGGCCGGCGTCGCCCTGCGGTCCGCCGATGACGAAGTTGCCGGTCGGGTTGACGAGGAACTCCGTCTTGCTGGTGAGCATGCGGGCCGGGAGGACCTTCTTGATGAGCTGCTCGATGATGAATTTCTCGATTGCGGCGTGGCCGATGCCCGCGGCGTGCTGGGTCGAGACGACGACCGCGGTGATTTCGCGCGGCTTGCCGTCCACGTAGCGGACGGAGACCTGCGACTTGGCGTCCGGGCGGAGCCAATCCACGCGTCCGCTCTTGCGGATCTTGGTGAGTTCGCGGCCGAGGCGGTGGGCGAACATGATCGGCGCGGGCATGAGCTCGGCGGTGTCATTGCAGGCGAAGCCGAACATGAGGCCCTGGTCGCCGGCGCCCTGCTCGGACGTCTTCTTGCCCTTGGCCTTCTTGGCATCGACGCCCTGGGAGATGTCCTGGCTCTGCTGGGTGATGGCCTTGGTGATGAAGACCTTGTCGGCGTGGAAAACGTCGTCGTCATTCACGTAGCCGATGCCGCGAATGGCGCCGCGGACGATGCTTTCGAAATTGAGCTTGGCGTCCGTGGTGATTTCGCCGGCGAGGACGACGATGTTGCTCTTCACCAGTGTTTCGCAGGCCACACGGCTGCGCTTGTCCTGGGTGAGGCACGCGTCGAGGACGGCGTCGGAAATGGTGTCGCAAACCTTGTCGGGGTGGCCTTCGCCAACCGACTCGGACGAGAAGATGTAGTCTGAGGTCATGGGAATGATGTTTGATGCCGCGCGGGGCCGCCGGGATGGCGGTTGGTATTTCCGCGTGACGCATCAACATATCATGATACTTTGATATGTCGCCAAGAAAAAATGCCCGGCACCCTCAAAATTCTCAAGCTGCTCTCCGACCCGACGCGGCTGCGCATCCTGCGCCTGCTCGGACAGGAGGAGCTGACCGTGGCGGAGTTGCAGCAGATCCTCGGCATGGGCCAGTCGCGCACCAGCGCGCACTTGGCGCAGCTCAAGGCCGAGGGCCTGGTGGCGGACCGCCGGGCCGGCCGGAACATCCACTACGCGCGGGGCGGGGCGGAGTCGGCGGCCTTGGCCGAGCTGATCGAGCGGGGCGGGGCGGAGTTGCCCGAGGCAGGGCAGGATGACGCGGCCTTGAAGCTCGTCCTTCTCAAGCGGCAGGACAAAGCGGGCGAGTATTTCAACCAGCTGGCGGGGAAGTTCGGCCGCACCTACGTGCCGGGCCGTTCGTGGCGGGCGCTGGCGCACGGCTTGTTGCGGTTGCTGCCGCCGATGGTCATCGCTGATCTCGGTGCGGGCGAGGGCACTCTTTCACAGTTGCTGGCGAAGCGGGCGAAGAAGGTCATCGCCATCGACAACTCTGCGGCCATGGTCGAGTTCGGCGCGAATCTCGCCGCCGAGCACGGCCTGAAGAACCTCGAATACCGGCTCGGTGACATTGATGATCCGCCGATCAAGGCCTCCTCGGTGGACTTGGCGCTGTTCAGCCAAGCCCTGCACCACGCGGCCAGTCCGGCCAAGGCGTTGGCCGCCGCCCACCGCATCCTGCGGCCGGGAGGCCGTCTCTTGGTCCTGGACCTGCTGGCCCACGGGTTCGAGCAGGCGCGCACGCTCTATGCCCACGTCTGGCTCGGCTTCTCCGAGGTCGAGCTGCTCCGCCTTGTGGAGAAGGCGGGATTCCGCGACGTCGAAGTCTCCGTGGTCAGCCGTGAGACGCGCGCGCCCCACTTCCAGACCGTGCTGGCCACGGCCAGCAAGTAGCGCGGCTCAGTTCGAGGCCGGCGTGAAGGACTCGAGGATCCCGTTCGCGGCCGCGACTTCGGCCTTCTCGTCGGGATAAACCGCCGCCCAGACTTCAGCCACTGTGGTGGGGTCGAGGATGATGAGGGCGGAGAGGATGAGGACCTCGTTGCCGTCCTTGTCCTTGGCCGAGCCGGTGAGCTTCGCGCCGGCAAGATTGCCAGTCAGATCCTCCGCATCGTTCAGTTTGATGTCGGTGTAGTTCTCACTGAGGAACTCCACCGTGTCCTCGGAGATGGCTTCGATCTCGGCCAATGCTTCCTTCTCGGTGTCGAACTTCGTGGCGCGGAATTGCAGGATGCCGCCCTTCGGGCTTTGCAGGTTGGCGAACTCTCCGACCTCGTCGATGCCCGTGATCTCCCAATCGTCCGGCGCCACGATGGAGAACATGGCGCTGTCCTTGTCCGGATAGTAGAGCGTGGTCGTGCCCGCGTTTGTCTGGGCGGACACCGCGAAAAGGCAAAGGATCGCTATGAGAGGCAGGGTGAGGTGCTTTTTCATCGGCCTCTTCATCGTTGGCAAAGGCCCGGGCCGCAAGCCCTAACGCGCGGATGGCGCCGACCTCCGGTCAGGCGGGCCGCGGGGGCGGGGTTTCCTCGAACGGCACGACCGGGGCATCCCGCCAGAGTGACTCGAGGTCGTAGAACGCGCGCTTGTCCGCCTGGAAGATGTGGATGAGCACGCCGTTGTAATCGAGCACGACCCATTGGCTGGCCGGGAAGCCGTCCGAGTGGGCGGTTAGTCCGAGGTTGTCGCGCAATTTCTCGCGGATCTCGCTGCCGATCGCCTTCAGGTGGGGCTCGCTCGTCCCCGTGCAGATGACGAAGTAATCCGAGAAGCTCGAGACCTTGCGCAGGTCGAGGATCCGGATGTCGGCGGCCTTCTTGTCGGCGGCGGCGTGGGCCGCGGCGAGGGCGATGGTTTCGGGATCGGGAGTCACTCGTTGCGGTAGAGACCGCGCTCCTTGATGTAATCGCAGACGGCGGCGGGCGTCAAATAACGGATGCTGCGCCCCTCGGCCACCCGCTGCCGGATCTCGGTGGACGAGATCTCAATCAACCGTCGCACCACCGGCCACGCATGCGCCGGCGCTTCCGCCGTGCGCTGCAGGACGACAATGCGCGCCAACCGCGCGATCTCGTCGGGCTGATGCCAGGTGTCGAACTTCACCGCGTTGTCCGTGCCGATGAGCAGGAAAAGTTCGGCGTCCCGGTGCCTCGCCGTCAGCTCCCGCAGTGTGTCCACCGTGAAGCTCGGGGGCGGCCGCCTCAACTCGAGGTCGTCCACCGCGAAGCCCGGTTCGTCCGCCAAGGCCAGCCGGACCATGGACAGGCGGTCCTCCGCGGTGGCCGGACGGGTCTGCGTTTTGTGCGGCGAAACCCTCGCCGGCACGAACAGCACCGTGTCGAGGCCGAGTTCCTCGCGCGCCGCGCGGCCGAGGATCAGGTGCCCGTGGTGGATCGGGTCGAAGCTGCCCCCGAGGATTCCGATGCGCATGGCCCGAGGTTAGGCCCGGTGCGGATGGCTGCAAAGGCCGTCCTTTGGCGGTTGCGGCCCCGCGGCGCGATGGCAAACTCCGCCGATGGCCGTGCTGGATCGCAAGCTCAAAGATGTCTTCGGTTACGACACCTTCCGTCCGCACCAGCGCGAGATCGCCGAGGCGTTCCTCGCCGGACGCGACGCGCTGGCCGTGCTGCCGACCGGCGCGGGCAAGAGCCTCTGCTATCAGCTCCCGGCGGTCGTTCGCGACGGACTGACAGTCGTCATCTCGCCACTCATCGCCCTGATGAAGGATCAAGTGGACCAACTCTCGGCCGGCGGCGTGGCCGCGACCTTCCTCAATTCCTCCCTCGAGTCCGCCGAGGCCCGCCGCCGCTTCGCCGGCCTGCACCGGGGCGAATACAAGCTCCTCTACCTCGCGCCGGAGCGGCTCATGCTCCCGGACTTCCTTCCCCGCCTCGGCGAGTGGAACATGACCGCGCTCGCGGTGGACGAGGCCCATTGCATCAGCGAGTGGGGCCACGACTTCCGCCCCGAATACCGCCGCCTGCGGGAGGTGCGGCAAACTTTCCCCGATCTCCCGCTCCTCGCCCTCACAGCCACGGCCACGCCGCGGGTGCGCACGGACATCCTCGACCAGCTCGAACTGCGCGACCCCGCCGTCTTCGTCGCGAGCTTCAACCGCCCGAACCTCACCTACCGCGTTATCCCCAAGTCGAAGCCCGCCGAGCAGGTCGTCCGGTTCGTCCGCGCGCGGCCCGAGGACGCCGGGATCGTCTATTGCCAGTCGCGCCGCGCGGCCGAGGCCATGGCGTCCGCCCTCGCACGGGATGGAGTCGCGGCCGTGCCCTACCATGCCGGCCTCGAACCGGACGAACGCATCCGCAACCAGGAGGCCTTCCTCCGCGACGAGGCCACCGTCGTCTGCGCCACCGTCGCGTTCGGCATGGGGATCAACAAACCCAACGTCCGCTTCGTCATCCACGCCGACCTGCCCAAGAACGTCGAGGGCTACTACCAGGAGACCGGCCGCGCCGGGCGCGACGGACTGCCGTCCGACTGCCTGCTGCTCTACTCCCGCGGTGACGTGGTCAAATACCTCCGCTTCTTCGAGGAGATCACCGACGCTGACGCGAAGCGCGAGGCCCGCACGCAGCTCGAGAAAATGACGCACTTCGCCGAGGACGAGCGTTGCCGCCGCGTCGCGCTGCTCGGCTACTTCGGCGAGGACTGGACCGAGGAGAATTGCGGCGCTTGCGACCAATGCCTCGCCCCGCGCGAAAAGTGGGACGCCACGACCGACGTGCAAAAGCTCCTCAGTTGCATCCTGCGCATGCGCCAGAAAAGCGGGTTCAGCACCGGGCTCGGCCACGCCGCCGAGGTCATCACCGGGGGCAAGTCCGAGAAGATTCTCCGTTGGGGCCACGACAGCGTGAGCACCTACGGGCTCGGGCGCGACCAACCGCGCGCCTATTGGGTGGATCTCGGACGCCAACTCCAGCGGCTCGGACTCCTCGAGGCCAGCGAGGACCAATTCGCCACCGTCAGCGTGACGGAACGCGGGCGTGAAATCCTGCGCGCCCGCACCGCCGTCCATCTCATCCGTCCCATGGTCGCCCCGGCCAAGTCCGCGGCCCCAGGGCGCCGCCGTCCCTCGCGCGCCGGCGAGGTGGCGTGCGACGAGGGCTTGTTTGTCGTGCTGCGCAAACTCCGCGCCGAGCTGGCCAAGGCGCGCAACGTCCCGCCCTACGTCATCTTCTCCGACGCCACGCTGCGGCACATGGCGCGGGACTACCCGCGGGACGAAGTCGCCTTGCTGCAGGTCCCGGGCGTAGGCGAACGCAAACTCGCCGATTTCGGCCAGGTCTTCCTCGCGGCCATCACCGGCTGGCTCGCCACCAATCCCCGCCGGAACTTCGAGGCTGAATGAACACGCGGCCCACGGCTCTCAAGCGATCGGCTTGAGCCCCGCCTCGATCTCGCGGCGGCGGGGTTCCAGGAAGGGCGGGAGGCTCAGCGATTCGCCGAGGGACTCGAGGGGTTCGTCGGTGGCGAAGCCGGGTTCGTCGGTGGCCAACTCGAAGAGGATGCCGTTGGGTTCGCGGAAGTAGAGGCTGCGGAACCAGAAGCGGTCCACGGGCCCGCTGTTCGGCATGCCGGCGTCGGCGAGGCGGCGCGCCCATGCGTCGTAGTCGCTCAGCGTGGTCCGCAGGGCGAGGTGGTGGACGCCGCCCGCGCCTTGCCGGGCCATGGAGGTGCCCGCCTCCTCGACGACATGGATCTCGCGGGCGGCACCGGGTTCGTTGCCGGTCTGATAGACCTGCGCCGGCCGCCCATCTTGCGCGTAGGTGCGCACCACGGTCATGCCCAGCAATTCCCGGAGCACGCGGTCGGTGCGCGGTGCGCGGGGCACGCTGAGGATGACCGGCCCGAGACCGCGGACCTGGTGCTCGTGGGGAACGGGGCTGCGGTCCCATGGCGTGAAGGCATCGTCGCGCGCGTCGGCGACGAGGCTGAGGCGTTGGCCCTCCGCGTCCTCGAAGTCGAGGACGGGCCGGCCGTCGCGTTCGACCACGCCGGAGTGCTTCACGTCGTGGGCGGCGAAACGGTCCTGCCACCAAGCGAGAGCCGCTTCATCGGACACGCGCAGTCCGGTGCGGACGACGCTGCTGGTGCCGCGCTGCTCGGGTGCAGCGGGCCAGTCGAAGAAGGTGAGGTCAGTGCCGGGGTTGCCTGCGCCGTCGGCGTAGAAAAGGTGGTAAGCGGAGACGTCGTCCTGATTGACCGTCTTCTTGACCAAGCGCAGGCCGAGGATGCGCGTGTAGAAATCGTGGTTCTGCGGCGCGCGGGCCGTGATGGCGGTGACGTGGTGGAGGCCGTGGAGTTTCATGCGAGTTGCTGGAGTTGGAGGATGCGGACGTCGACGCCGGGGGCGTGGCAGGCGTGTTGCGGGGTGGCGGACAATCCGGTGAAGCCGGCCTGTGCGGCGGGAAGCAACGAGAGGGCGGACACGCCGGCGTCCTGGTATTCGTAAGGTGTGTGGGCGACCTGGCCGCGGAAGAGGCGCGTGCCCCGGGCCGCGTAGAGGAAATACCTCTCGATCAGGAAGAACTCGAGCGAGCCGGGTGCGGCCGTCCGCATCGGGCCGCGCGGCGTCCAGGCGAAGGCCGATTCCTCGGAGGAGCCTTTGCGCTTCGCCCGGTAGGTGATGGCGTCTCCGAACTTCGCTTCCATCGCCGCGTGCTCGTAGGGGAGGCGGAAGAACGTTCGCGCGACCCACACGGCGAGTGGTTGGTTGCAGTCGAGGGAGTAGAACCACACACCGGGAACGCCGTCGGCGTCGTGGACGTAGGTGCGGACGTTGAGTTCGAGGAAATTCGAGAGGCGTCCCACCGCGGGCAAGCCGGTGGGTCGCACGTCGCGCATGGCGAAGGGCACGATGCCGAGCCAGCCGGTGCCGGCAAAGGTGTCGGCGAACAGGCCCGGCGGCAGCGTCCGCTGGATCGCGTCGCGGTCCACGGTCCAGTGGAGGAACAGCAGATTTTCCCAGCGCTGCCGCATCACGACCCGGGCGTTGGCTGCCGGTTTCCGTGCTTCCTCGCGTTGGGCGGCGGTGGGGCGGTTCATGGAAAGAGTTCGCGACGCGGGTCGCGCGCGAGGGCGAAGGCGGGCGTTGGGGCGTCGAGCCCGCGCTGCAGCGCCAGCCATTTGAACGACGTGCCCATGCTTTCGGGATGCAGCAACTGCCGCAGGCCGCGCAGTTCGCGGGCGGACTCGCCGCTGGGCGGCAGGGCGGCCATGGGCGGAAACACCGTGGCCGCCAGCGACGCGAGCGCGTGGTATTGATCCGTGAAGCCCGCGAGTGAAAGCCCGGCCTGCTCGCCGGCGCGGGCGACCGCGGTGAAATCCACGTGCGCGGTGAGATCCTGCGCGCCGGGGGCATCGAGCAAATCGTCCACGCGTTGGTGCGCGCAGTAGGCCGCCGCCGAGCCGGCTGCGCGTGCCGGTGCGTGGCGGATGTCCGCGGGATGGCCGTAATCGATGAGGAGAACCTGACCGCGCACCAACCGTCCGGCCAAGTCCCGCATCCACGCAGCCAGCCCGGGAATCACCTCCGTGAGAAACCGCGACGGCTCGGGCGCGACCGCCGGCGGATCGATGTCCGTCTCCACTTCGACAAAGCAGAATCCGCCGCCGCTTTCCACAGTGACCCGTCGTTCGCGCCAGGCGCCGCACTCGCGCACGAGCAGTTTGAACGGGAACGCGTCGAGCAGTTCGTTGGCGAAGAAGAAACCGGTGAACTCCGGGAGCGCGGACGCTCGTTCAACGTGTGACACGCGATCGCTCCAAGCTGCGAGCGTGCGCGACTGCGCTTCGCGCAAGCGCGCGAGCGGTTCGACCAGCACGGCGTGCGGCCGGCAGTCCGGACGGTCGCGCTCCAGCGACGAGAGCACGTCGGCCATGAGTTGTCCGTCGTTCGCGCCCTGCTCGACGAGGGTGAAGTCACGCGGCTGCCCGAGCGCGTCCCAGACTGCCGCCGCCTGGGCTGCGAGGAGACGTCCGAAGACGGGACCGACGCTCACGCTGGTGAAGAAGTCGCCGCGCCGGCCGGTGCGCGAGGTGTCCGACGCGTAGTAGCCTGACTCCGGCTGGTAGAGCGCGACGGCCATGAATTCGTCGAACCCGATCGGGCCGCCCGTGAGGATGCGGCGGCGGATTTCCTCCGCGACGGCGTCAGGGCCGGGTGACTTCGCGGACATAGACATTGACCTGCCCGTCCGCCCCCCGCTCCACGCTGGTGATCTGGAATGGCCGCTGGGCGTCGCGGCTCACGCTTTCGCCTTGGGGCGGCGGGGCCGAGCCGGGCGGGAAGTCCACGACGACGCGGATGTTCTGCTGTCCGCGCGTGCCGCGGAGAACGGCGCGGCCTTGCCCGGAGGCGCTGACTTGGAAATCCCCGGCGAGGTAGTTGACTCCGTCGCCCGAGGAACCGGCCATTCCGCGTGCGGCCTCGAGGTCCACGAGGCGTCCGCGCGGCATGCGTCCGGGTTCATAGACCGTCCAATCCCTCGGTGCAGGCGTGGGGACGGCGGAGGCCGGTGTGGCTGCGGCGAACGGTTGCAGTCCGGTCGCGGCCACGGCCACGGGTTCGGCGATCGGCGGGGCGGTGGGTGCGGCGACCGGCGTCGCGACGGGAACGGCGGCGGGCGGAACGTTGACCGGCACCGCGCGCGCGATGCGCACGGTCGCGGGCGTGGACACGGGGACGGCGCGGGCCACGGGGACACCGTCCTCAACGCCCACGGGGCCTTGTTTGACGGGTTCGGCGCGGGCGACCGGGACGATGTTGGTCGGATCCACGGCCTCGGTCGGTTGCACGCGCATGAGGGAGTTCGCGGGCGCGGGGACGGCGGACTGCGCGACCGATTGTTGGTGCTGCACGGCTTTCTCAACGGCGGCGGCGTTGAGCACGGGCAATCCGGCGCCGACATTCAGGTCGGTCGGCGGCTCGAGGCTGAATGTCCCGGTGGCTCCGCTCGAGGTGTAATTGCCGTAGAGGAGCGGCACGGCGGTGACGATGAGCGTGCCGTCGGGGAGGTGGCGGGTGTTGATGACGGCGGTGAGGTCGAGCGTCTTGACGAGATCGAGGTCGAGACCGGCGACAAGCATGCGCTCGAGCTTGGGCAGGTCGGCTTCGGCGGAGGGGAAGACCATTTCGAGGAGCACGGACGGATTCTGCTTCGAGCGTGCGAGGGCGACCACGCCGGTGGGGAAGAAATTCGACGGTCCGAGGCGGAACGCGCCCATCACGTTGAACGAGCCGATGATGTAGGGGACGAGATCCTTGCTCTGGTAGTAGTTGCGCAGGTAGCCGCGGAGCAGGGTGTTGTTCTCCTCCTCGAGCTCGCGCGGGGCCAGGGTGCCGAAGCGCTTGAGGATCTTGTCGGCGTCGAGGAATTCGCCGCGCGGTGCGGCCATCAGTTCGAAACGACGGGGCGGATCGATCTTGTCGAGTTTGCGCAGGAGACCGTAGCTGAGGGATTTCTCCGGATGGCCGAAGATGTAGAAGCTGCCGATCCAGCAGATCAGCGCGAAGCCGGCCAGCAGGAGGATGCCGACGGTCCAGGCGAAGAGACCGTCGTGGGAGGCCGCAGGCGGGCGCGTGTTGGGTCTCCTAGCAGGCATGACGGGAGGGCATTGAGTCGTCGGGGCGGCGCATGTATTAAACCCAAGTGTCTCTAAATCACCGGTCGCGGCCAAGTCAAACGGCGCGCCGCCCCGCCCCGCACCATGGGTAAGATCCGCGTCCTTCCCGAAATCGTGGCCAGCCAGGTGGCCGCCGGCGAGGTGGTCGAGCGTCCGGCGTCCGTGGCCAAGGAGTTGCTGGAGAACAGCATGGACGCCGGGGCGCGGCGGATCGAGATCGAGGTCCGCGGGGCGGGCACGGGGTTGCTGCGCGTGACCGATGACGGGTCGGGGATGGACCGGGAGGACGCGTTGATGGCGCTGGAGCGCCATGCCACGAGCAAGATCTCGGCGGCGTCGGATCTCGAAGGGGTGCGCACGATGGGTTTCCGCGGCGAGGCCCTGCCGAGCATCGCGAGCGTGTCGGAGTTCGTTTTGCGCACGCGTCCCCCCGATGCCGCGGCCGGCACGGAAGTGATTGTGCGCGGCGGGCGTTTGGTCGAGGTGCGTGATGCGGGTTGCGCGCCCGGAACGACGATCGAGGTGAAGTCACTCTTCTTCAACGTCCCGGCGCGCCGCAAGTTCCTGCGCAGCGCGGCGACCGAGTCGGCCCACCTTGATCGCGTGGTGGAAACACTGGCCCTGGCCTTCCCGTCCGTGGGCCTGCATTACCGCCGTGACGGCCGGACGGTGCACCGCTTGCCGCCCGCGCCTTCGCTCGGGGGGCGGATCGGTGATCTGCACGGGGCGGAGGTGATGGGCGAGTTGCTCGAGGTGGCGGACTTCGAGGCGGACGGCATCCGCGTGGCTGGCTGGGTGTCACGGCCCGGCGCGACGCGGGCCGACCGCGGGCGGCAGTTCTTTTTCGTCAATGGACGTGCGGTGGAGAACACCGCGCTCTCGGCGGGGCTGCGCGAAGCCTACCGCCAGATGATCGAGCCCGGGCGTCATGCCTCCGTGTTCCTGCATCTGGCGATGGACCCGGCGCAGGTTGATTGCAATGTCCACCCGGCCAAGCGCGAAGTGCGTTTCCGCAACGGCGCGGCCGTGCGGGAAGCTGTGCGCACGGCAGTCGAGGGGGCGTTGCGCGCGGCCCGGACCGGATGGCTGCAACCCCTGAAGACTCATGTCACGGCGCGGTTGGAGCCGTCCGCCCCGCCCGACACGCCGAGGGTTCCGGTGGCGACGCATCAGCCCGCACTGCCTTCGGCTCCGCCGCCCGAGGCGCGCCCGGCTGAGCCTGTTCTCGCCGTGCCGCCGCCCGCCCCCGAGCGCGCGCCTGCGCCGCCGGCCTTCCGGGTGATCGGGGCGTTGTCGCGTCGCTACCTGCTGCTCGAGGGCGACGAGGGACTCGTGCTTCTCGACCAACGGGCCGCGCACCAGCGGATACTCTTCGAGCGGCTGCAACGCGGCGTGGCCGGCGGCGCGGTGGCCTCGCAGCGGCTGCTCATGCCGGCGGTGTTCGAACTCGCTCCGCGCGAGCACGAGTCGGTGGCGGCCGGGCTGCCGGCGCTGGCCGAGGCGGGGTTTGCCGTCGAGTTGTTCGGCGGTCGCGCGGTCAAGGTCGAGGCTCTGCCGGAGTTTCTCGCCGGCCGCGACCCGCGGCGCGTTCTCGAGGACTTGGCGGCGGCCATGCTTGCGGGGGGAACGCCGAGGGTCCACGGGGAGATTTTCAACGATGCCGTGCGGCGTGCGGTGGCGCGGCTCGCGGTGGGCGACGAGGGGGCGCGGACCGAGGCGGAGCAGCAGGCGCTGGTCGCGTCCTTGCTGGCCTGCGAGCTGCCCTACTGCGATCCCGACGGGCGGCCGGTCATGCTGCAGTTCTCGTGGCGCGATCTTGACCGGAAATTCGGCCGCTCTTGAGCGCGCCCGCCTTGCGCCTGCACCTGTTTCCCCGCTAGAAGAAGCGAATGGCCGATCTGCGCATTGAACCAGCGACGATCGAGGACCTGCCGCTCCTCGCGGAGTTGCTGGCTGATCTCTTCGAACGGGAGCCGGACTTCCGTCCGGACCACGCCAAGCAGATGCGTGGCCTGCGCCTCATCCTCGAGCAGCCGAACCGGGGCCGCATCTTCGTCCTGCGCAATAGCTCGCGCATCATCGGGATGATCAACCTTCTCTTCACCATCAGCACGGCCGAGGGCGGATTCGTGGTTCTGCTGGAGGACCTCATCATCCATGCCGACCACCGCGGCCAGGGCCACGGCACGCGACTACTCGAGCACGCGATCGATTTTGTGAAGCGGAAGAATTTCCTCCGCATCACCCTGCTGACCCACCGCGACGACCCGCGTGTGCTCGAATTCTACCGCTCCCACGGATTCTTCGAGTCGGAGATGGTGCCGATGCGCCT
>CAZSUJ010000071.1:0-14182 GCA_964609925.1 uncultured Chthoniobacter sp.
AGATCCCGACTTATCCCGAGCGCGAGGGTCGGGAGTTGCTCCGGCTTTACGAGCGGGTTTGACTCGGGTCATGGCGGAATGTTGTCACGGCGGTGCGAGGCCGGTGCCCCCGCCGGCCCCGGCGGGCGCGCGCTACACATGCCCGATGCACCCGGAGGTGGTGAGCGCGGGCCCCGGGGATTGCCCGAAGTGCGGCATGGCGCTCGAGCCCGTGGGCGCGCCGATCGAGGGCGCGGACGAGGCGGAGTTGCGCGGGATGACGCGGCGGCTCGTCGTGTGTGCGCTGCTCACCGTGCCGGTTTTCATTCTCGCGATGGCACATGTGCACGGTGCGGTGTCGATGTGGGTTCAGGCGTCGGCGTCAACGGTCGTGCTCTTCTGGGGCGGGTGGCCGTTCCTGCGCCGCGCGTGGCAGTCGGTGGTCAACCGTTCGGCCAACATGTTCACGCTCATCGCCACGGGCACGCTCGCCGCGTGGTGCTTCAGCTTTGCCGTGCTGCTCAAGCCCGGATGGTTCGGGAGTGCGGGCGTCTATTTCGAGGCCGCGGCGGTGATCATCACGCTCGTCTTGGCCGGACAGGTGCTCGAGTTGCGGGCCCGGCGGCGCACGGGCGATGCGCTGCGTGCGCTCCTGGACCTCGCACCGGCCACGGCATGGAAGGTCATGGAATCGGGCGGCGTGGTGGAGGTGCCTTTGTCCGAAGTTGTCGTCGGTGACCGCCTCCGTGTGCGTCCGGGCGAGAAAGTTCCGGTGGATGGCGATGTCGTATCGGGATCGGGGGTGCTCGATGAATCCATGCTCACGGGCGAATCCGAATCGGTCGTGGTCGAACCCGGCCGGACGGTGCGGGCGGGCACGCTGAACCAGGAGGGGAGCTTTGATCTCGTGGCCGGCGCGATCGGGTCGGCGACTCTGCTTGCACAGATCGTGGAACTCGTCGCGCAGGCGCAACGGGGACGCGCCCCGGTGCAAGACCTGGCCGACAGGGTGTCGGCCATCTTCGTGCCCTTGGTGGTGGTGGCGGCGGCTGTGACATTCGGCGTCTGGCTTCTGGCGGGCGGCGGTTGGGCGCCGGCGGTCACCAATGCCGTGGCTGTCCTCATCATCGCCTGTCCGTGCGCGATCGGGCTGGCGGTTCCAATGTCGCTGGTTGTCGGCATCGGGCGCGCGGCCCGCGCCGGGGTGCTGGTCCGCCAGCCGTCCGCCCTCGAGCAACTCGGCAACACCGGCGTCCTCTGCGTGGACAAGACGGGCACTCTCACGGAGGGACATCCGCGTGTGGAGCGTATCGAGGCGGCCGACGCCGCGCCCGAGCGTGTGCTCGCCTTGGCCGCGTCACTCGCCGCGCACAGCGCGCACCCGCTGGCCGGGGCGATCGCGCGCCGCGCAGTGGAGGAAGGCATTGTCCTGCTTCCCGTGGAGAGTTTTGCCTCGAGGGCGGGGGCTGGCATGGAGGGTGAGGTTGCCGGAATGCGTGTGAAGGCCGGCACGGCGGCGTTCGCCGGTGTGGAGGACGATGCATTAGCGGATGAGGGGCTGACGCGTGTGGTCGTGACGGCGGACGGGCGACTGGCGGGCGTTCTGCTTCTCGCGGATTCCATCAAGCCATCCGCCCGGGACGCGCTCGATGCGCTGCGCCGCCGCGGCTTGCGAATCGTCATGTTGACGGGCGACCGTGAACCCGCGGCGCGGCGCGTGGCGGACGAACTTGGGGTGGAGGAAGTGCGGGCGAGCCTTCTGCCGCAGGATAAGGCCGTCGCGGTGGCCGCATTGCAGGCCGGCGGCGTGAAAGTGTGCATGGCGGGTGACGGCATCAACGACGCACCCGCGCTCGCCGCGGCAGACACGGGCATTGCCATGGGGGCGGGCAGCGACGTGGCCAAGGAGACGGCCGATTTCGTTCTCGTGCACGGCTCGCTCGAGGGCGTGGTGCGGGTTTTCCGCTTGGGAGACGCCATCACGCGCAATGTCCGGCAGAACCTCTTCCTCGCGTTCGCCTACAACACGCTGGGCATCCCGCTGGCGGCGGGGGTGCTCTATCCGCTCACCGGCTGGCTCCTCAGCCCGATGCTGGCCGGAGCGGCCATGAGCCTGAGTTCGGTCTCGGTCATCGCGAACGCCTTGCGGCTGGCGCGGGTCCGCGTTTAGCTGCGGGCATGAAATTCCGCGCCGTTGTCTTCGACCTCGATGACACGCTCATCTGGGATGAGCGCCTCTCTCGCCGAGCGCTCATGGAGGCGGCTGCCGCGGGCGCGGAGGTGACGGGCGCCGACATCGGGCGTCTGGCGACTGATGCGAAGGCGGCGGCCGAGGAGTTGTGGCACGCGCACGCGCCGGTCGAGCGTTGCGATGCGCTGGGCATCGTGGCCTTCGAGGGATTGTGGGGGCACTTCCACGGGGAGGATGACTATCTGCGCCACCTGCGTGAGTGGGTGCCGTGGTTCCGCGTCGAGGTGTGGCGCCGCGCGCTCGCCGCAGCGGGGTTTTCCGACGACGCGCTCGCGGCCCGTTTGGGCGATCTGTTCCAGCTCCGCCGTCGCGAGTTGCAGTCGCGCCTGCCGGGCGCGGAGGAGATCCTGCACAAGCTGCGCGCGGCTGGTGTGCGGACCGGGTTGCTGACCAATGGAGCACCGGACCTGCAGCGCGAGAAACTCGAGGCCTCGGGGCTCGGTTTGCTCTTCGATGCGGCTGTCGTTTCCGGCGAAATCGGCACCGGCAAGCCCGAACCCGCAATTTTCCATCACCTGCTCGGCTCGCTCGGCGTCGAAGCTGCGGATTCGCTCATGGTCGGCAACTCTCTCTCGCGCGACATCCTCGGCGGACGCCGCGCCGGCATGCGCACTTGCTGGCTCAACCTCGAGGGCGAGGAGGAGCCTGTGGGTTTGGTCGAGCCGGACTTCACCATCCGCTCGCTCGGCGAACTGCCGGCCCTCGTGATTTAGCGCGCGGGTGTGGGCTCGGTGCCGCCCCATGTCTCTTGGAGTTGCGCGGCGAGTTTGGCCGACGGTTGCGGCTGCGGGGGCGGGTTGAGCGGGACGGTCGGCTCGACGCGCCTCTGGTAGAGCTCGGCCAGCGCTTTCTTCTCCATCGGTGCGACGAATTTCGTCAGGGACGAATCCGCGCGGCGGACTTTGTCGAAGAAGAGCGTGTAGTAGGCCCGCCGGGCTGCGCGCCGGTCCTCGGGCGTGGCGGCGCGGTCCGCCATCTCCTGCAACTCCACGAGGCGTGGATCGCGATCAAGCACGGCTTTGATGCGGCGCAGGCGGATGCGCATCCTCCGCTCGGCTTCGATCGGGTCCTCGAGCACGGGAAGGCGGGGCGGGATGGCTGTCGGTTCGCGCGGCGCATAGGCACCGGTGCCCGGTCCGAGCAGGTCTTCGCCGAAGAGGTTCGCATCGCCCGGAATCGAACCGTCCATGTTCGGCAGAGGCTCCTCTCCCGGCTCGAGACTGGGTGCGCCGAGGACCGTCTCCTCGGGACTGGTGATGAGCTGGGCGCTCGGGGAGGCGTTGGTCGGGGAGGCGGCGGGGTCCTGCGCCTGCGACGCGGAGGCTACGCACGTCAGGACCACGGCGAGCAGCAGGGCGGCGGACGGCTTCACGGCGCGAAGATTATCCGCCCGTCCCTTGAAATGGAACCGCTTTCCGGCTGAGATGCGCGGGTGAGGGAAGACGACGAATCGCACCCTTTCCGCGCCGTGCTCGCAGGCGATGCGGACGGTGCATGCTTCGACGGGCCCGGCTTCGGGGAACCCGTGGCGGCCGTGGCGCCGGTGGAAGTCATCGCGGGTGGTCCGGACGACTGGGATGCGATCGAGCGCGGCGTGCGCTCCTTGCCGCCCGGCGGTCGCCTCGCCGGGTGGTTCGATTACGACGGGGTGTTCACCTTCGGCCTCTTCCCGCACTGGCAGCCTTTTGTCGTCTCGGCGCCTCGCGGCGCCGCGGGGCGCGCGCTCCCGGTCTTTGCTCCAAGGATGACGCGGGACGAGTGGGTTGAGCGCGTGCGCCGGGTGCGGGAATACATCGCGGCGGGCGACATCTACCAGGTGAACCTCACACACGCCTTGGTGGCGGACTGGCCGGGCGAGGCCGGTTGGTTCCATCCGTTCCTGCGCCATGCGAGCCCCGCGCCGTATTCCTGCTTCCTCCGGCTCGGCGGCACGATGGTGATGAGTTCATCGCCCGAGTGTTTCCTGCACATCGCCGGCCGTTCGATCCTCACGCGGCCGATCAAGGGCACGCGTCCGCGCACGGCGGGTGCGGGCGATGCCGCAGCCGTGCATGAGCTCACACATTCGGAGAAGGAACGGGCCGAGCTCGTGATGATCACCGATCTCGAGCGCAACGACCTCGGGCAGGTCTGCGAATACGGCTCCGTGCGCGTCAGTGCCTTGTGCCGCCTGGAGTCCTTCGCCCAAGTTCACCATCTCGTCTCGACGGTCGAGGGAACGCTGCGTCCGGGCGTGTCCGCCGTGGAGGCGGTGCGCGCCTGTTATCCGGGTGGCTCGATCACCGGCGCGCCGAAGAAGCGCGCCCGCGAGATCATCGCGGAACTCGAACCGGCTCCCCGCGGGATCTACACGGGCGCGCTCGGGTGGTTCGGCTCGGACGGCACCGCGGTTTTCAACATCGCCATCCGCACTCTGGTGGTCCGGGAGGGTATCGCCACCTTCGGGGTTGGGGCCGGCATCGTGGCCGACTCCGAGCCGGAAGCCGAATACGACGAGACGCTCCACAAGGCCGGTGGATTGCGCGCCGCCTTGGCCGCGGCCGCGGGCTGACCCGACATGCCCGACCTCGCCAATCCGCTCACGTGGGCCCTCGGGATCTCGGCCGCGTTGTGTGTCGGGCTTGCGAAGACGGGCTTCGGCGGCCTCGGCATCGTGGCGGTCGCGCTTTTCGCTCAGTTGTTCCCGGCCAAGGAATCCACGGGTGCGCTTTTGCCGCTGATGATCTTCGGGGATCTCATGGGTGTGTATTACTACCGGCGCCACGCCAACTGGGGCGACCTCGGCCGCCTGATGCCCGCGACGCTGGCCGGGATCGTGTGCGGTTGGTGGCTCATGCCGCGGATTCCGGACGGCCTGTTCACGGCCATGCTGGGGTGGCTGATCCTCGCGCTCATGGTGCTGACGATGTTGCAGCGAAGGTATCCTTCCGTGCTGGCCACGGCGGCGGCCCATCCGCTGCTCGGTCTCACGGCGGGCTGGGCGACGGGGGTGGCGACGATGCTGGCCAATGCGGCCGGCGCCATCACCGCGTTCTATTTTCTCGCGCGCCGAATGGACAAGATGACGTTTGTCGGCACCGCCGCGTGGTTCTATCTCGTGGTCAACCTCTCGAAGGTGCCGTTCAGCGTGCAACTCGGTTTGATGACGCCGGGTTCACTCGCGTTCGACCTGTTCCTCCTGCCCGTGGTGTTCCTCGGCGGTCTGGCCGGGCGGCGACTGCTTGGCCGCGTTTCGCAGTCCTGGTTCGAGTGGATCACCATCGCGTTGGCGGCGGCGGCAGCCCTGCGGCTCATCCTGCGGTCCTGATCGGACAGCGGGTCACGCGAAGACGCGTGCACGGAGATCGTCCTGCTTCGCGAGAAGCGCCGCGTAGTCGAAATCGCGCCGGGGTTCCACGCGGCTGTCCGAACGCTCCGGCGCCAAGCGCGCCGCGATGGTTCCGATGTCGCCGGCACCCGCCGCGGCGAGCGCTTGGATGGCCGCCCCGAGGGCCGCACCCTCCGCGCTCTGCATGGTGACGACCGGGCAGCCGAAGATGTCTGCGCAAATCTGCCGCCAAACGCCGCTTTTGCTACCGCCGCCGGTGAGGCGGATTTCCGAGGGACGAACGCCGAGGCTTTCCATACGCCGCAGCCCGTAGGCCATGCCGAGCGTCACGCCTTCCATGGCGGCGCGCGCGAGGTGGGCCGGCGCGCAGTTGGCAGTCGTCATCCCGTGCATCACGCCGCAGCCCTGCGGGAGGTCGGGTGTGCGTTCGCCCTGCAGGTAGGGCAGGAAGACGAGTCCGTCGGCGCCGGCGGGCACGGCCGCAATCTCGCGCTCCATCGCGGCATGGTCCCACGAGAAAAGTTTTCGGAACGCCTCCGTGGCCACGGTGACATTCATCGTGCAGAGGAGCGGAAGCCAGTGGTCGTTGCTGTCACAGAACGCAGCGATCTCTCCGCCGGGGTCCACGACCGGTTGGTCCGCACAGGCGAAGATCGTGCCGCTCGTCCCGAGGCTTGCCGTCACGCCGCCCGGCCGCACGTTGCCCGTGCCGATCGCAGCCATCATGTTGTCGCCGCCGCCTGCGCTGACCGTGACCGCGCCGAGACCCCACGCCGCGGCGAGTTCCGCGCGGAGTTGTCCGCACGGCTCGCGCGACGAGCCGACGGGAGGAAGCTTTTCCATGAGCGACGGATCGATCGAGCGGCAGACCGGCTCGCACCATGTGCGATGCCGGACGTCGAGCAGCGCGGTGCCGGACGCGTCGCCGAACTCCATGCGCAGCGTTCCGGTCAGGCGCAGGTTCAGAAAATCGTGGGGCAGGGCGACGCGCGCGAGTCGGGCGAAGTTGTGCGGCTCGTGGTTCTTCAGCCAGAGGATCTTCGGCGCTGTGAAGCCGGGTAGGATATCGTTGCCTGCGAGTGCGATGACGGCCTCGCGCCCGCCGAGTTCCTCCCTCATGAGGTCGCACTCCGCCGCCGTGGACGTGTCGCACCAGAGCTTGGCCGGGCGGATCACCGCGTCAGCCGCATCGAGCGGAACGAAGCCGTGCTGTTGGCCGGAGACCCCGATGGAGGCGACCTCGGCCTTGCGCGGCCCGAGTGCGTGCAGGACCTCGGCCACCGTGTCCTGCAACGCCTCCCACCAAATGGCGGGGTCCTGTTCGAGATGACCCGCGGGCAACCCGGGAATCAGGTCGTAGGCTCGGCTCGCGCTGGCGAGGATGGAGCCGGATTCGGCGTCGAGGGCCAGTGTCTTGAGGCTTTGTGTTCCGCAATCGATGCCAAGGGAGATCATGGGGAAGGTGGGGCGGGATTCGCGCGCGACCGACGATTCTGCGCTCGGGCCCGGGGCTGTCCCAGAAAAATGTCCGGAAGCCCGCACGCTTTACCTGCTCGGGAGTGTGGGGGTAACTTAACGCTCGGCCCGCAGTCGATGCCCTGTTCGTTTCCTGATCGCCGCTCCCCATGAAGCCCGAGCAAGCCCAGTCATTCTCGCGCCGCTTGTGGATTGCCGCCGGGCTGGTGGTGGCCCTCTGCCTTTGCCTCATCGCCTACATCCAGGCGGAGTTGCGCATCGAGCGCAGCAACGAACGCCGCCTCGCCTCCATCCGTCTTGCCAACGAGCTGAGCGACGCGTCGGACAACCTCACGCGGATGGCGCGGAGTTTTGTCGTGACGGGAGATCCGTCGTTTCGGGATGCCTACTTGGAGGTTTTGGCCGTTCGCGACGGGATAAGCCCGCGGAGGGACGCCGCGTCCGCCGTCTATTGGGAGTTGGGCCGGTCCAGCGGCAGGGAGGCGGTCTCGCTGGTCGAGATGATGCGACGGTCGGGCATCACCGATGACGAATTGCGGAGCCTCGAAGCGGCCAAGGACGGAGCCGATGCGCTCAACACGATCGAACGCTCGGCCATGGACGAGGTGGCCGGTCTTCCCTCTAACGACCTCGCCGCACGGGCCCCCATCATCGCCACGCTCTACAGTCCGAACTACGGCCAGTCGAAGCTGGCCATCATGCGGTCCATTGCCGAGTTCCACCGCCAGATCGAGGACCGCAGCCGCAAGGAACTTTTCAACGCGCGGCTCGTGGCCAGCCTGCTGCGCGGAGCGTTCATCCTCCTCGGCCTCGCGTTGTTCTACCAACTCTACCTCATCCATCGCGCGATGCGGGACATCCTCGGCGGCTCGCTCGACGAGGTCTACCAGCGTATCCGCTCGATCGGGAGTCTGGCCGCGGGTGAAGCGGCGGCCGACGGTCAAGGCAACATCATGCGCTGGCTCGACCAGCGGCAGACGATGCTCGCCGAGGCGGACGCCGAGCGTCGCCGCGCGGAGGAGCACCTGCGCGAGACCAACCAGCGCCTGCAGGAGGCCACAGACCGCGCCGAGACGCTGGCGAGCGAGGCGGCCAAGGCCAACGCGGCCAAGAGCGAGTTCCTCGCCAACATGAGCCACGAAATCCGCACGCCGATGAACGGCATCATCGGCATGACAGGACTGCTCCTCAAATCGCCTCTCAACAAGCAGCAGCGCGAGTTCGCCACCATGGTCGAGTCTTGCGGCGAGACGCTCCTCGACCTCCTCAACGACATCCTCGACTACTCGCGTATCGAGGCCGGGAGGCTGGAACTCGATGCCGCCGACTTCAGTCCGTCCAGCGTCCTCGACGAGGTGCTCACCACGATCGCGGCGCCGGCGCAGCAGAAAGGTCTCGAAGTCACCGCCGTGCCCTCGGGCGATCTCCCGTGCGTCCTCGTGGGCGACGCCGCGCGACTGCGCCAGATTCTCGTCAACCTCGCCTCGAACGCCGTCAAGTTCACGCGCTCGGGCGAGGTTGTCGTCCGCGCCGCGGTGGAGAGTGTGGATGCCGACGGCGTGATGCTGCGCTTCAGCGTCCGCGACACGGGGATCGGCATCCCCGCCGAGAAACTCGGGCTGATCTTCGAAAAATTCTCCCAGGCTGACGCATCGATAACGCGCGAGTTCGGCGGGTCGGGTCTCGGCCTCGCGATCTCGCGGCAACTCGTCCGGCTGATGGGTGGCGAGATCGGTTGCGAGAGCAAGCCGGGGCACGGCTCCACCTTCTGGTTCACCGCGCGCACGCGCCGTCCCGATGCCGACGCGGGGCCGGCTAGCGAGACTCTGGCCTCGCTGAGCGGAAAGCGCGTCCTCGTGCTCGATCGCAGCGAAGCCGCCCGCGAGGTGCTGTCGCTCTGGCTGACGGGATGGGGCGGGCGTGTGGATGCGGTGGCTGAACCCCGCGCGGCGCTCGAACTAGTCCGGCAGACCCCGGGCGACCCTTTTGCTGTGCTTGTCCTTGACCACCGATGCGCCTCCGAGCTCGCGACCACGTGGTCCCGCAGCGACTTGGCGTCGATCGCCCTCATCATCGTTGCGCCCCTGCTCGGCCCGGCTGGCGCCGAGGTGCCCTCGTCGCTGCCGGTGGCGTCGCGCGCCACGAAGCCCCTGCGCAAGGAGGCCATCCTCACCGCGATCGAGGAGGCATTGGCTGCCGGCGCGGAGACCGGCGCGGTTGAGCAGCCCGCCGTCGTTGCTGCCGATTCCGACCACGCCCACGTCCTTCTCGCGGAGGACAACGAGACCAACCGCCAGGTCGCGGTCGCCATCCTGCAGATGATGGGCCTGCGCGTGCACTGCGTGCCCGATGGCGCCGAGGCGGTCCGCTTCCTCGAGCAAAGCCGCTGCGACCTTGTCTTGATGGACCTGCACATGCCGAACATGGACGGACTGACCGCGACCCGCATCATCCGCGACCCGGCGTCGAAAGTCATCGACCACGCCGTGCCGGTTGTCGGCGTCACGGCGCGAGCCCTCGCGGTGGACCGCCGCAACTGCCTCGACGCCGGCATGAACGACCACCTGCCCAAGCCGGTGACCGTCCAGTCGCTCGCCGCGATGGTGAAGAAGTGGCTGCCCGCCGGGGTTGTGCCGCAGGCCTGAGCGGAGAGCGGGCTGCCGCGGTCAGACCGTCAGAGGCGTCCAGCGCGCGTTGTTCTTCGAACTCTCCACCGCGGCCTCGATGAAAGCCATGCCGCGGATGCCGTCGGCGATGGTCGGGTAGTCGAGGCACAGAGGGTCGGGCTTCGTTCCGGCGAGGACGGCGCGGAGGTGGCCGGCGAAGTTCCGGTAGATGTTGGCGAAGCCCTCGAGGTAACCCTCGGGGTGACCGGACGGGATCCGTGTGTTGGCCTTGGCCGCGGCGCCGAGCGCGCCTTGTCCGGTGCGCAGGACCTCCGTCGGGCGATCGCCCCACTTGAGCAGCAGCGTGTTCGGCTCCTGCTGGTGCCATTCGAGGCCGCCCTTCTCGCCGTAGATGCGGATGTTGAGGTTGTTCTCTTCGCCCACGGAAATCTGCGAGGCGTGCAGCACGCCCTTGGCCCCGCCTTCGAACCTGAGGAGCAAATTCGCGTCGTCATCGAGTTTGCGTCCCTCGACGAAGGCGGTGAGGTCGGCGGCCAGTTCCCTGATGCGCAGTCCAGTGATGTATTCGGCGAGGTTCTCGGCGTGGGTGCCGATGTCGCCGAGGCAGCCGCCGGCGCCGGAGCGCGCGGGGTCGGTGCGCCAGTCGGCCTGCTTTTGCCCGGTCTCCTCGAGCCGCGTGGCCAGCCATCCCTGCGGGTATTCGACCACGACCTTGCGGACCGCGCCGATCCGGCCGGAACGGACGATGTCGCGCGCCTCCTTGACCAGCGGGTAGCCGGTGTAGTTGTGCGTGAGCGCATAGAGCAGGCCGGTGCGCGCGACGATGTCTCCGAGTGACTTCGCTTCGGCGAGGTCGAACGTGGCCGGCTTGTCCGAGACAACGTGGAACCCGTGCTCGAGGGCGGACTTGGCTGCGGGGAAATGGACGTGGTTCGGTGTGACGATGGACACGAAATCCATGCGCACATCAGCCGGCAGGGCGGCCTCTCGCTGCATCATCTCCTCGAACGATCCGTAACAGCGGTCTGGCGGAAGGAGTAGGTCTGCGCCCGAGTCGCGCGAACGCTGCGGATCGCTGCTGAAAGCGCCGCAGACCAACTCGATCTGTCCGTCGAGTGCGGCAGCCATGCGATGGACCGCGCCGATGAAGGCCCCGCGGCCGCCGCCGACCATGCCCATGCGCAACTTGCGGGCGTTCACTTCTTCGCCCCCTTCTTCTTGGCGAAGGCCGCGTCGAACGCGACGGTGCTTGGCGCGAAATCGAGGTCGCGCACGAAGGCCGCCGCCTCGGTCGCGCCGTGCACGCGGTCCATCCGCACATCCTCCCACTCGACCGAGAGCGGGCCGCGGTAGCCGGTGTCGTTGAGTGCGACGATGACGTCCTCGAAATCGATGTCGCCGCGACCCGGCGAGCGGAAATCCCAGTAGCGCCGCGGGTCGCCGAAGGTCAGGTGGCCCCCGAAGACCCCGCTGGCCCCGTCGCCGCGGCCCCACCAGACGTCCTTGATGTGCGCGTGGAAGATGCGCGGACCGAAGCGGCGGACGAACTTCACGTAATCCACGCCCTGGTAGCCGAGGTGCGAAGGGTCGTAGTTGAAGCCGAAACGCGGGTGGTGCCCCACCGCGTCGAGGGCGCGCGCGGCTGTGGCGATGTCGAACGCGATCTCGGTCGGGTGCACCTCGAGTGCGAAGTCCACGTTGCACTTGTCGAACGCGTCGAGGATCGGCCGCCAGCGCTTGCCGAAGTCGGCGAACCCGCGGTCCCAGTATTCCTGCGAGGTCGGCGGGAACGCGTAGATCGAATGCCAGACCGATGAACCGGTGAAGCCGTTGACCACAGCGCGGTGCGGGGTTTTGGCGAAGCCCGGCTTGGCGTCGAAGAAGGCGCGGGCCGCGCGGGCTGTCAGAATCATCCGCTTGGCCGCGCGGCGCCGCACGCCCTCGGGGTCGCCGTCGCCCCACACGTCCGGCGGCAGGATCGAGCGGTGGCGCTCGTCGATCAGGTCGCACACCGCCTGCCCGACGAGGTGGTTCGAGACGGCGAAGCAATCGAGTCCGTGGCCGGCGAGGAGTTCCCACTTCTCGCGGACGTAGGATTTAGACGACGCGGCTTTCTCGACGTCGAAGTGGTCGCCCCAGCAGGCGAGTTCTAGGCCGTCGTAGCCCATGCGCTTGGCGAGGGGTGCGAGTTCGGCGAGGGGCAGGTCGGCCCACTGGCCGGTGAAGAGGGTGACGGGTCTGGGCATGGGTTGTTCGGCGGATGGTGGTTCAGCGGTCGCGAGCCGGGAGTGCGCGGCCGAGTTTGGCGCTGCGCGCGGCCAGTTCGAGGATGTGGATCGGGCGTCGGGCCCACTCGGGGGTGATGACGAGTTTCGTTCCCCGGGTCAGATGCTCGGCAATGTTCGTGTAGAAGCGATGGTGTTCGTTCGGCAGGTGCGGGCCTTCCTCGGTGATGACCCGCGTGCCTTCGCGGCGGTGGATGATGTAGTTGTGGGGGGTGATGACGTAGCTGCCCTCCGTGCCGGTGATCTCGAGGAAGCCCTGCTTCACGTTCGAGTCGAGCGACGTGATGGTGAGGTTCATCCAGACGCCGTTGCGGAAGCGCACCACGGCGAACCCTTCGTCCTCGTTGGTGTCCTTCTTCCAGCGCGTCTTGGGCGCCCAGTAACCTTCGCGGGCAAACCCGGACACCTCAGTCACCTTCGAGTCGGCGAGTTGCAGTCCGTATTCGAGCAGGTGCACGCCCCAGTCGTAGAGGATCCCCCCCGAGATGCTGCGGCTGGTGCGCCACCAATCGCCGGGAAGTTCCCGCCGCCCCATGCGCGCGTCGATCTTGTAGATGTCACCAATGGCCTTCTTCTCCTTGATCTGTTCGAGGGCGCGCAGGATCCAGCCGTCCCAATGGCGGTTGTGGTAGGTCGAGAGAACAAGTCCACCCTTCTTGGCGGCGGCGATCATGGCGTCGCACTCGGCGGTCGTGATGGCTAGCGGCTTCTCGCACACGACGTGCTTTCCCGCGCGCAGGCATTGGAGCGCGAGCTTCGCGTGCGTGTTGTGCGGGGTGATGATCGTGATGAGGTCCACGTCCGCGCGACGAAGCATCTCCGCGACGGAGGTGAAGGTCGCGATGCCGGGGAAGTCGGTCGTGGCGACCGCCAGGCGGTCCTTGTCCAGTTCCGCCACTGCGGCCGGGGTCATGCCGGCAGCCTGCATCTCGCGCAGGTGGCTGCGGCCCATGTTGAATGCGCCCCCGTAGCCGATCACTCCGACGCGGATTTCCCCGGGTTGCCTGAACTTCCTCGTTTTGTTTTTCATCAAAGCTGCCTTGCCGCCCACAGCAGTCCGCGCACGGACATGTCAAAGACCGCCGGAAAGGCATCGAACTCCGAGGGGGCGTGCCCGAGGGCGGAATAGAAGACCCGGCCATCACCCCAGCATTTCGTCCAGACAACCGGCATCACGCAGGTGTGTCCCTCGTGGGTGTAGTCGGCCTCGGCCAGCACATTGATCGCGGGGTCCACGAGCATGTAATACTGCTCGGAGCGGTAGGTGAATTCATGAGGCAGCGACTGCATGATCGGGTCGCCCAGCGCCTTCACGCAGACGGTGTAGTCGCCCACGTGCGGGTGGCCGACGAAATGGCCGCCGACCATCCATTCGTAGCCGAGGTCGCCACGGAACGCGTCGCCCATGCCGCCGTGGATTCCGCCAAGGCCAACTCCCGAGCGCACGGCGTCCTGCAATCCCTTGCTTTGCTCCGGCGTCAACTGTCCCATGGTCCAGCACGGCGACACCGCGGCGAACGTCCGCAGCCACTCCGGGTCGGCGAGTCCGTCGAGTTCGGTGACCACCTCGCTCTCGAGGCCCTGCCGTGACAAAGCCTCCACGAAACGGGTCACCACCGCGATGGGGTGGTGTCCTTCCCAACCGCCTTGGAGGAAGAGCACTTTGGGGGCACTCATTGCGTCTGGGGGCCGATCCTGACAGCGCGGCCGCTCCGGTGCGACTCGAAACACGCATCAAGCATGGCTTGGACAGCCGACCCGCGGGCGAAGTCGGGGCTACCGGGTGTTCCTCCACGGACGGCGGCGATGAACCGCTCGTAGATCGAAGGGACCGGCCGTGCCTTGATCGTTGTCCAGCGCGCGTCATCCACGGCTTTCCCCAGACACACCTCCAGCGTGTCGTAGCTGCGGTCGAGATCGACGCGGAGCGCGCCTTTCGTGCCGTGGATTGATAGGGAGAGCGAGTTCAAGTGGCCGGTGGCCCAGCGGGTCATGTGAATGACGCCGAGGGCGCCGTTGGCGAACTCGGCCTGAACGACAGCCGAGTCGTTGGCGTCGAGCGGGTAGTCGCCGAGGCGGCGCCCCTTGAGGTCGGTGAAAGTTTTGAGCTTCGCCTGCACCGAGCGCAGGGGCCCCGCGGGGTAGGTGGCGAAGTCGAGGATGTGGACGCCGATGTCGCCAAGCACGCCGGCGCTGCCGTGCTTGGTCGAGAGCCGCCACAGCCACGCGGGGTTCG
>CAZSUJ010000072.1:0-14128 GCA_964609925.1 uncultured Chthoniobacter sp.
ACGGCGAGGGCAAGCAGGCGGAGAATCGGCCGCATCCGCTTAAGACTTCACGGGCAGCGTGGCTTGTCCAGTCCGGACGAGTTCCGCGGCAACGCGCCCGACCTTTACAGCAACAGCAACGCCGGCTTCTCGATGAGGCGGCGCAGGGTGTTCATGTATTCGGCGGCGACGGCACCATCGATCACGCGGTGGTCGCCGCTGGCCGAGATGACGAGGCGATGTCCGATCACGATCTGGTCGCGGTCGTTGACGACCGGCTGCTTGGTGATCGCGCCGACGCCGAGGATGAACGACTGGGGCGGGTTGATGATGGGCAGGAAGTCCTCGATGCCGAAGCCGCCGAGGCTGGATAGCGTGATGGTGCCGCCCTGGTATTCCTCGGGCTTGAGCTTCTTGCCGCGGGCCTTGGCCGCGAGATCCTTCATGGCCGCGCTGATCTCCGGGAGCGTGAGCGTGTTCGCCTTGCGGATGACGGGCGTGATGAGACCGTCCTCGATGGCCACGGCGACGGCGAGGTTGACCTCGCTGTATTCGATGATGGCGTCGCCGTCGTAGGCGGCATTGATGCGCGGAACGAGCGCCGCGGCGCGCGCGGCGGCGAGGAGGATGAAGTCGTTGACCGTGAGCTTTTGTCCGCCGTCCTTCTCGGCCATGACGTTGAGCTCCTTGCGCAGGTCCATGAGCGGGCCGCCGTCCATGGCCACGCTGAGGTAGAAATGCGGGATCTGCGTTTTGCTCGCGAGCAGGCGCTCGGCGATCGTCTTGCGCATGCCCGAGAGGGCGATGGTCTTCTCCTCGCCGGCGATGCCGCGGGCGGCGCGAATGGCGGGGACTGCCGAAGCGGACCCGCCGCCGGTTCCTCCGGCGGGTGCTTTCTCGACATCGCGCTTGAGGATGCGTCCGCCCGGGCCGGTGCCCGCGACGGCGGAAAGGTTCACGCCGCGGGCGGCGGCGATCTTGCGGGCGAGCGGCGAGGCCTTGACGCGACCGGAAGGCGTCGCGGCGGGCGCCTGGTGCGCGCGCGGAGCGGGTGACTTGACCGGGTGGTCGTGCGGCTTGAGCGCGTTGGCCTCGGCCTTGGCCTTCTCGGCCGGCGCCGCGGCTGCGGCTTGGTTCGCGCTGTCCGCCGTCTCGCCGTCGGCGAGGATGAGGGCGATCTTGTCGCCGACCTTGATCACGGCGCCTTCTTCCACGAAGAGATCGGCGAGCGTTCCGTCATCGAAGGATTCCATCTCCATCGTGGCTTTGTCGGTCTCGACCTCCGCGAGGATCTCCCCGGCTTCCACCTTGTCACCCTTGGCTTTGCGCCACTTCACAAGCGTGCCCTCGAGCATGGTATCGCTCAGCTTGGGCATCGTAACGACTGGCATGGGCAGGAGAATTTAGAATTTCGGACGAAGAGTGAAGAAGTTTCGTCGGCGCGCGTTCAGCACACCGCGAGAACTTTGTCCACCACGCGATCCACGGTGGGCAACTGCAGGGCCTCGACCGGAGGACTGTAGATGGCCGGCGCATCGAGGGCGCACACGCGGCCGACCGGTGCGTCGAGGTCGTCGAACGCGTGCTCCTGGATGAGCGTCGCGATCTGCGCCGAGACGCCGCAGAACGGCTTGTTCTCGTCCACCAAGACGGCGCGGTGCGTCTTGCGCACGCTTCCGAGGATGGTCTCCTCGTCGAGCGGGCGGATCGAGCGCAGGTCCACGACCTCCGCGGAGATGTTGTATTCGGCGGACAGGCGCTCGGCTGCGGCCAGCGCGGTGAGGACGGCCCGGCCGTGGGCGATGAGGGAGATGTCCGCGCCTTCGCGCTTCACCTCGGCCACGCCGAGCGGGACGATGATTTCGCCCTCCGGCACCTCGCCGGTTTCGCCGTAGAGGAGCGTGTTTTCCATCACGCAGACGGGATCGTTGTCGCGGATGGCCGCCTTCATCAGGCCCTTCGCATCATACGGTGTGGCCGGGCACACAACCTTGAGGCCGGGTGTGTTGGCGAGGAAATTCTCCGGCGTGTGCGAGTGGGTCGCGCCGACGTTCGTGCCGCCGTTGGCCGGACCGCGGATGACGAGAGGGAGGTTGACGAGACCGCCGGACATGTAGCGGATGCAGCCGGCATTGTTGACGATCTGGTCGAAGGCGACGTAGGCGAAGCTCCAGAACATCAACTCCATGACCGGGCGCAGGCCCATCATCGCGGCCCCCACCCCGAGACCGAGGAATCCCGATTCGCTGATCGGTGTGTCGATGACGCGCTTGTCGCCGAACTTCTTCCACAGTCCCTCGGTGATCTTGTAGGCGCCGTCGTATTCCGCGACCTCCTCGCCCATGAGGAAGACGTTCTCGTCCCGCGCGAGTTCCTCGGCGAGGGCGTCGTTCAGGGCTTGGCGGTAGGTGATGACGGGCATGTGCGGAAAGTATGAAGGGAGAAGTGAGAAGGATGAAGGGACGGGCGCGAGGGCGTCCGTGCGGCTAGTCCGAGAAGAAGTGCCGTCCGGTTTTGCCGGCCTCGGTCCCCATGTCGACCTCGTAGTAGACATCACTGAAGATGTCCTCGAGTTCGGGGAACGGGCTGTCCTCGGCGAACTTCACCGCCTTGGCGGCTTCGGCCTTGGCCGCATCGTCGATCTCCTTGATCGCGGCGTCGTCGGCCACGCCTTCTTCCTTGAGGCGGTTTTCCCAAAGGGTGATCGGGTCGTGGTTCTGCTTGTAGAACTCGATCTCCGTCTTGTCGCGGTAGCCGCTCGTGTGCTTCGCATCGGCGACCGAGTGGCCGTAGTAGCGGTAGGTGTCGATCTCGAGCAGCGTCGGACGGCTCTTCTCCTTCGCGCGCTCCATCGCATCGAACGTCTTGGCGCGCACCTCGTAGAGGTCCTCTCCGTTGACGATATCCCAGTCCATCGCGTAGCCCTCGGCGCGTTCAGCCAGGCAGGACTTGATGGCGGAGGAGCGGGCGAGGCTGGTGCCCATCGAATACTGGTTGTTCTCGATGACGAAGACGACCGGCATGTCCCACAGCGCTGCGATGTTGAGCGACTCGTGGAAGACGCCCTGGTTGACCGCGCCGTCGCCGAGGTAGGCGAGGCAGCAGCCCTTGAGGCCCTTGTATTTGAGGGCGAAAGCGATGCCGAGGCCGAGTGGCGTCTGGCCGGCGACGATGCCGTGTCCGCCCCAATAATTCTTGTCGGGCGCAAAGAAGTGCATCGATCCGCCCTTGCCCTTCGAGCAACCGGTGGCTTTGCCGAGGAGTTCGGCCATGCATTCGTCCATCGACATGCCCACGACGAGCGCGTGGCCGTGGTCGCGGTAGGCGGTGATGGCGTGGTCGTTCGGTCCGAGCAGCGAGCAGGTGCCAACGGCGACGGACTCCTGGCCGATGTAAAGGTGGAGGAAGCCGCCCATTTTCCCCTGCTGGTAGAGCTTGAGCGAGGCCTGCTCGAAACGGCGGATGCGGAGCATCTCGCGCAGGAAATCAAGCTTCTGCGCCTTGGTGAGGTCGGCGTTGACGGGGGCCTTGGAAAAATCCACCGGATTTGCTCCGGTCTTGGGCTTGTCAGCTTGGGCTACGCTCACGTTAGGGATAGTGGGATTACGGGTTCGGGTTCACCGTGCGCTGGCAGCAACTTCCGTGCCCGCGCGAGGCCGGAAATGTTGCGGAGATTTCCGGTTTTGGCAACGGGAAAGCGCACCTGCCCTTGCTCACCAAATCGTCTCGACGAGCCCCGCGTTCAGGATGGCGCGGTCGCGGGTGGCGAGAGGCAGGCGGTGATGGATTGCCGTGGCAACGATCACGCGGTCGAACGGGTCGCCGCTCGGCAACTCGAGGTCCGAAGCCAACGCTGCGATGTCGGCATTGATCGGAAGTGCGGGGTAGATCCCCTGCAAACTTCTCAGATAGTCGCGCGAGGAAATCGAGAAACTCACGCGGCCCTTGGCTGCCAACATGGCGACTTCAAGCAGCGTCAGATCGGAAATGACTGCTTCGCCCGGGGCGCATCCGCGGAGCATTGAGGTGGCTTCCGCGCCAAGGCGGCTGTCTCCCTCCGCGGCCCAAAGGACCGCATGCGTGTCGAGCAGGACCCTCACAGCGATGCGCCCCACTCGTTCTCCGGCATGGTCGGACTGTCCAGATCGTCGTCGGAGCGAGCCAACATTCCGGGCATCGCGCCGATCAATGATGCGGGCTGCTTGGAGTCGCGAGTGAGGAGTAGATCACCTTCCCTCGACTTGATGACAATCCTCTCGCCCGCCAAAGCGGCGCGGCGCAGGCGCGGGAACTCTCGGAGCAATTCCGTGACGGTCGCATTCACGAAGGCAAGATATGTTTGATAATTTGTCGAATGTCAAGAGGACGGCAAGCAGCGTGATTTTTCGGATGAGGTGGTTGCCTCTTGTTCTGCCGCGTGGTAGCCTCTTGATCAATGGCGGAGGAATCACAAGTGACAGAACAAGAACTAATTACACAAGCGATCGCGGCTGCGAAGCTCGCTTACGCCCCCTATTCACGCTTTCTCGTCGGGGCGGCGCTGGTGGCGCAGGACGGACGCATTTTCGCTGGCTGCAATGTGGAGAACATCAGCTACGGGCTGACCATTTGCGCGGAGCGGAACGCGGTGTTTGCAGCGGTGGCGGCGGGATGTCGCGACTTCTCGAAAATCGTGATCGCCACCGACACGGCCGAGCCGGCTTCGCCCTGCGGGGCGTGCCGTCAGGTCCTGGCCGAGTTCAACCCGGACTTGGAGATCGTGCTCGCGACGTTCCAAGGCAAGTCGGTGCGGTTCCGGTTGTCCGAGTTGCTGCCACGTCCGACCACCGGGATCCTGGATCGGGCATGAGGCGGGTGATCGTGGCAGCAATCGGCGAGAGGGACATCGCCGCTACAGCACGCGGATCATCTGTAGCGGCGGTGTCCTCACCGCCGTCGGCCTCTTAACGTTCCACGTGGAACATGGGTAGCCTTTACGAATATCTGGACCACTTCGACGTGCTCGTCCTCGGGGCCGGGCATGCCGGGGTCGAGGCGGCACTGGCGGCGGCGCGGATCGGGGCGCGCGCGGCGATCCTGACCCAGAACCTCGACACGATCGGCCAGATGTCTTGCAACCCGGCCATTGGCGGTTTGGCCAAGGGCCACATGGTGCGGGAGATCGACGTCCTGGGCGGAGTCATGGGGCGGAACACGGACGCCACCGGCATCCAGTTCCGCATGCTCAACGCCCGCAAGGGTCCCAGCGTGCGGGCGCCGCGGGCCCAGTGCGACAAGAAAGCCTACCAGTTCCGGCTCAAGTGGGTGCTCGAGAACACGCCGAATCTCCTGCTCCTTCAAGGCAACGCCACCCGCATCTTGGTCGAGAACGACCACGTCGCCGGCGTTGAAACCAACCTCGGGCTGCGCTACAGGGCCAGGTCGGTCGTCGTCACCACCGGCACCTTCATGCGCGGGTTGCTTCACGTCGGGCTGCGCCAGACCGCGGGGGGGCGCATGGGCGATGGTGTCTCCACCTTGAGCGATTCCCTCCGCGAACTGGGCTTGGAGGTCGATCGCTTCAAGACCGGGACGCCCTGCCGATTGCTCGGACGAACCATTGACTTCACGAAATGCCAGCGGCAGGACGGTGACGAGCCGCCGCCGAACTTCAGCTTCGCGCCGGAGACTTGGATGGATGGAGCGGGCGGTCCGTTTGATTTGAACCGCTGGGCCGATGGTCGGTTCCACGTGGAACAATTGCCCTGCTGGATCACGCACACGAATACCCGGACGCACGATGTCATCCGCGCCAACCTCGACAAGTCGCCGATGTATTCCGGGATCATCGAAGGCGTCGGACCGCGCTATTGTCCGAGCATCGAGGACAAGGTGGTCCGCTTCGCCGACAAGGAGCGGCACCAGATTTTCCTCGAACCGGAGGGGCGGCAGACGGGCGAGTATTACGTGAACGGTGTGTCCACCAGCCTGCCCTTCGAGGTGCAGCTCGCGTTCATCCGGTCGATCGAAGGACTGGAAAATGCCCACATCCTCCGGGCTGGCTACGCGGTCGAGTATGACTACTGTCCGCCTACGCAACTGCAGCCAACCCTCGAAACCAAGCGGGTGGGGGGACTCTACCTAGCCGGGCAGATCAATGGGACGTCGGGCTACGAGGAGGCTGCGGCCCAGGGTTTGGTCGCGGGGGCCAATGCGGCGCTCAGGCTGGCAGGACGGCCGGTGTTCCACGTGGAACGTTCCGAGGGATACATCGGGGTGCTCATTGATGACCTCGTGACCCGCGGCACGCCGGAGCCTTACCGCATGTTCACCAGTCGCGCGGAGTTCCGCTTGCTTCTGCGGCAGGACAACGCGGACCTGCGCTTGATGGGCAAGGCGCGCGAGGCTGGGTTGGCAACGGCGGAGGATGCGGCCCGAGTGGAGGACAAGAGGAGGGCGGTGGAAACGCTGACAGAATTGTTGCAAACAATTCGACACGAAGGACTTGTGATATCAGACTGGATGCGTCGTCCTGAGAATTCCTTCGATCAACTGCCCCCGGAGATTCGCAGTCTGTCCCACGCCGATGTTTGGACGCAGGTCGAGACCGACTTGAAATACGCGGGTTACATCCGCCGCGAATTGGATGCGGTGGCGCGGCACAAGCGTCAGGAGGACGTCCGCGTGCCGGACGATCTCGACTACGGCTCGATTCCCGGGCTGCGCAACGAATCCCGGCAGAAACTTGCGCAAGTCCGTCCCGCCACGCTGGGCCAAGCCTCGCGGATCAGCGGAGTGACCCCGGCGGATGTGGCGCTGCTCTCGGTTTGGGTGCACCGCCGGGGCTGAGGCCGCGCTCGCGGGTTGCCCAGATCGTCGGTGTGCCGCAGGATTCCGTCATGCGATCACAAGCCGCTTATTTCTCCCGCTTCGCAGGTCTGTTGCTTGCGGTCTTTCTCCTCGCCGGATGCGAGCGGCCACGCGAGGCGCATCCGCTAGAGGGCGGATGGCTGGCGGATGACGGAACCATCTTCGTCTTCCGTCCCGACGGCACATTCCACGGCATCGACTGGCGCAAGCGCGAGATCTGGGGCAACTGGGTCACGCTCTCGCCCACGCGTATCGGCTTCCAGAGCCTGCTGCACGATTCGTTCTACAACCCGCAATACGCCATCATCAACGCGACCAACACGGCGCGCATGGACTACATTGTGACGGGCGGGGACAACTTCATCCGCGCGCGGCGCGTGGATCCGCAGGAGGCGGTGGCGGCGGTGAGACTCGTCGTCGAGCCGGAGGTGCGCCGTCCGGGAGCGGATTGACGGCGAGACCAGCTCACGGGCGCCGGCCCGATTCGGCAGGGCGGCTGAGCCGGGCGAAGGCGGACGGGCTTTCTCCGAACAAGTCCTTGAAGCGTGCGGCGAACCGCCCGAAGTGGCTGATGCCGTGCTCCAGCGCGATGTCGCTCACCGTCGTGCCTGGCGCGGCGCGAAGAAGCGCAGTGCGGACAGCGTTGAGGCGCAAGGATTCGAGGAAGGCCCGCGGGGATTGGGCGAAGGCGGAACGGAAGGCGTATTCCAACTCGCGTCTGCTCGTGCCGAGGGCCCGGCAGAGTTCCGGGATGCCGGAATGCTCTGCCAGATGGTCTCGCATCCACACCTCGGCGCGACGAGCGAGTCGGTAACGGTTGCGGGTGGAGTCGCGGGGCGATGGGGTGTGACCGGCGTTCTCGGCCGCAATGGTGACGAACTCCCGCGCCAGCGCGGCGCCCAAGCGGGCGGGCGTGGTGCAGTCGCGGCAACGATCCGACGGCAGCGCGAGGCAGCGGTGCACTTCGCGCAACTCGCGAAGAATGCGGGAGCGCGTCGGTCCGGGAAGCTGGATCACTTGGAAGCCCGGTCGGCCTTGGCCGGGACCTTGGCCCAACATCCAGCAGTCCTCCCACACCTCGCGGGGGACGGCGACGGAAACACCGCAGAATCCAGGTGTGATCGTTCCCTCGATCGCAACGCCCGGCGGGTTGCAGAGCAACCATCCATCCTCGGCCACCTCCCCATACCAGCGCGATCCACTCGCGCGGAACGGCAGGCACAATGACGTCCATCCGGGCACCAAGGGACCGGAGATCCGGGCGCTCACGCCGGCCTCGAAAAAATCGAGAGACCAGTCCCCGCCCACAAAGCGCTCGATCCGCGCAGCCGTGCGGCGGGCCTTTAGGAAGTCCGCCCGCAAAGTCGCCCCGGCGACCGCGTTCGAGAACTCCTCGGGGTCGGCAATCTCGTGCCGCGACCGCCAGACACCCGTGGGACCGGAGCGTGGGGCGGCGTCCATGGCCGCGCATGGTGAACCCCTGCGCCACCGAAGGCCAGCGCGGGTTGGCTTCGGTCAGAACGTCACCCCGAGCCCGGCATAAAGGCCGGGCATGTTGGCGCGGAACAGGAAACCGTTGTTCTCGTAGTCCACGAACATGTAGCGATAGCCGAACTCGGCCGAGACTTGGCGCGTGATGTCCACTCCGAGGGTCGCCTGGGTGAAGAACGCGATTTCGGACCCCGCGCCGAAGCCGCCCACATCGGCTTGGGCCGCGGCGTAGAACTGGCGGGAAAGCCGGACCTTGCCCCGTAGCCCGACCACGGGATCGATCCACGTCCGCTGACCCGAGGCGCCTGTGGGCAACTGGCGGGCGAGGAGGGCGTCGGCCACCGCGTTGAAGCGGCTGCGCTCCACGGTGGCGGAAAGCGAGAGCGACATGTAGTAGAGCCTTGCGCCCGCATAGACATCCAGGCTGCCCGCGTCGCGATCCAGCACTCGGTAGGCGGCGACGGCCGAGTCGATGCTCTGCGCCAGCGTGGCGCTGGCACTCTCGTAGAGCGGGCCGGCCGGGGTGACGCCGGTGGAGAAACGCGCGTAGAAGCCGTCCAATAGCAAGCCCCAGCGGGCATACCGAACCTCACCGCGGGCGAAGACGCCCCAATCGAGATTGCGCAGCACATCGATCGGCCCGGCGTTGACCTTCATCGAGGGCAATTGGCCCACGCCGACCGTTCCGTAAACTCCCGGACTCCAAGCGTAAGGTTCGAGGGTGAAGGACCAAGGCGAGGAGGAGGGGGACTCGACCACGGTCTGCTTCGACTCCGGCGACCGACCGGCCGCCGCGGAGATGGTAAGCGCCGCGATGGCGGAACAGACGAGGAGGGTGCGTTGGATCATGGCAGGTCCTCCGCAGGCTCGTCCGTCGGGATCGGGGCCGGCCCGAAGATTCCCTCGGAAACAGCCTTCATGCCGGTCGCGAAGAAGAGCGGCTTCTGCGCCTCGGACGCCAGCTGCTCTAGGCGCGACTGCATCTGCGAAACCTTCTCGGGGTGCTCCGCGGACAAATCCCGGCTCTCGTTCGGGTCGTCCGCGAGGTTGAACAACTCGACTTTGGTCGGCAGCAGCGTGCGCCAGACCAGTTTCCAATCGCCCTGCCGGAGCGCGGCGCGGAACGGCTCGATGTTGTAAACGACTTCCGTGCGTGCGGAGGGTTCGCCGCGGAGCAGGGCCGGAGACACGTCGAACCCGTCCAGCGGCAGGCACTTCTCGGTCGAAGCGCCGGCCAGCGATGCGAGCGTGGGCAGGATGTCCACGACGTGAATCGGCGTGGTGACCACCGTGCCCGGGGGGATCTGCCCGGGCCAGTTGGCGAAAGCCGGAACACGCGTGCCCCCTTCGTAGAGTTGACCTTTGCCGCCGCGCAGAGGTCCGTTGTCGCAAGGAATCGTGTCCACCTTGCCCTCTCCGGTCAGGCGGGCGTCGCGCGTGCCGCCGTTGTCGCTGTGGAAGAGGATGAGCGTGCGGTCGCGCTGACCGGTGCGCTCCAGGGCCTCGACCACGCGGCCCACTTGGTCGTCGAGGCAGGAGATCATGGCCGCGTAGGTCCGGCGCGTGGGATCGGGAATATCGCGGAAGCGTTCCACATATTCCTCGGGCGCTTGGTAGGGTGTGTGCGGCGCGGTGAAGGCGAGGTAGAGGAAGAATGGGCGGCCCGCATCCTTCTTGCCCTCGACGAATCGCACTGCGTCGTTGCCGAGCAGCGTCGTCACGTAACCGTCCTCCTTGACCTGCTCGTTGTTGCGCTGCCAATCGGTCACACCGTGTGCATCGTGCGTGAAGTAGTCGATCTCCCCGAGGACCGCACCGTAGGCGTAGTCGAATCCGCGCTGGCGCGGCCAGTAGCGGCGCTCCGCATGACCAAGGTGCCACTTCCCGATGATTCCGGTGGTGTAGCCGGCCCCGGCCAGCACCTGCGGCAGGAGAAACTCGTCCGTGGAAAGTCCATAGGTTCCCTTGCTCGGGATCACGAGAGTCTGCAGGCCGTAGCGCATCGGGTAGCGTCCGGTCATGAGCGCCGCCCGGGTGGGCGTGCACATCGGCTGCACGTAGAACTGCTCGAACCGTGCGCCCTCGCGGGCCAGACGGTCGAGGTTCGGTGTGCGGATGTCGCTTGCCCCTTGGAAGCCGAGGTCTTTCCAGCCGAGGTCGTCGGCCACGATGTGGATGATGTTCGGTTGCCGCGCGCCCGCCTGTGCAACGAGCAGGATCAAGGCCGCGAAAACCGCAGGCAAGGTGGAGCGTTTCATCGGAAAAACGCGCGTGATACGCGCTCCGATGGCGCGACGCTATCCGTTTTGCGCACAACGCGCCTGACCGCTTACTCGGAAGGCGCCAACCGCACGAGCTTGCCGGGTTCGTCGTAGAGGACGTAGAGAAAGCCGTCGCCGAAGTCGCGCACGTCGCGGATGCGGCCGGTGCCCTTGAGGAGTTCCTCCTGGCGGGTGACGGCGGTGCCATTGAGTTGGATCCGGACGAGTTTCTGGCTGGCGAGTCCTCCGGCGAAGAGGTTGCCGCGCCAGCGCGGGAATTTGTCGCCGCGGTAGAGCGCGAGTCCGGACGCGGCAATGACCGGCGTCCATTGGACCACGGGATCCTCCATGCCGCCCTTGGTGTGCAGGCTGCTGATGGAAGTGCCGCTGTAATTGATGCCGTAGGTGACGACGGGCCAGCCGTAGTTGACGCCCTTGCGAATGAGGTTCAATTCGTCGCCGCCGCGTGGTCCGTGCTCGGTTTCCCACAGGCGGTCGGTCGCAGGGTCGTAAACGAGGCCTTGCGGGTTGCGCACGCCGTAAGCCCAGATGGACGGCATCGCGCCCTCGGTGCCGACAAACGGGTTGTCGGGCGGAATGCGTCCGTCATCGAAAATGCGGTGGATTTTCCCCGTCACGCTCCCGAGGCTTTGCGCAAGGTTGTCCGGATTGGTCGGCCCGCCGCGGTCACCGAGCGAGAAGAACAGGTGGCCGCGTCCGTCGAACACGATGCGGCAGCCGAAGTGGTTGCGTCCGCCGGTGGCTTGGTCGGCCGGCGGATCGAAGATCGTCTCTTGATCCACGAGGCGGTCGCCATCGAGACGGGCCCGGACGATGGCCGTGAGCGCGCCATTGCCGATGGGCTTCGAGAAGGAGAAGTAGATCCAGCCGTTCTCCGCGTAGTCGGGGTGCAGGATGATGTCGAGCAGGCCGCCTTGACCCTGCGCGAAGACGGGCGGCACGCCGGCGATGTCCACAGCAGGGCCGCCGCCGGCGGGAATCTTCTTCATCGTCCCGCGCCGCTCGGTCACGAGGTAACTGCCATCGGGGAGTTTCGCCACGCCCCAAGGATGGTCGAATCCTTCGGCGATGGTCTCCACTTGGAAGCGATGGACGGCGGAGTTGACCATCTCCTGCGCGGCGACGCGGCAGGCGAGGAGCGACAACAGCAGGGCGGCGACGAGTGTTCTCACGGCCGCGCAACTTCCATCATGTCCGCGCTTCCGTCGAATCGAAAAACCGCTCGCCAATCGCCCAGCGGCGGCGTGGCCGGAGTGCTCGTCCGCCACGGGGCGGTGGCCACGTTCGGTTGCTGCTGGTCGGCGGTGGTCATCATCCACAAACCGCGCCCGGCATCCGCCACGGCTGCCAGCGGCAGCGCGCCGACCGGAGGCTGTCCCCCGACCGCCACACGTCCGAACGGTTGCAGCACGACGCCACCGTTGGTTACCGATGCGTTCATCACGTAAACACGCATGGTCGTGTGGTCGGACGGCGACCGGACACGCGAATACGCGCGCGGCATCAACTCGGTCAGCAGCACGCGCTCGGTGGGTGGCGTGAAGCCGAGGTAGGGCGCGCACTCCGTGACGATCCGTCCCCCGCGTCCGGGTTCGAACTCGAGCACTTGCCCGGGGAAAAGCGGCGGCAACCGTCCCCCGTGATCGGCGGGGTAGTGCAACACGGCCTGCCCCATCGTCCGCATCTTCGCCAATGCGTCGGCCCGCTCTCCCTTCCCCTGAAGGGCCGGCACTGCGGCGGCCCCCAGGAGAGCGAGAACTGCGATGATTGCTACCGCGACGAGCATCTCGACCAGCGAGAAGGCCCGTCGAATGCGGTAATCAGCGGGAATCAGGCCGTGGCGACTGCAGGCGCAGCGCCGACGCAATCGGGGCAGGTCCCGTAGAGGGTCAGGGAGTGGCGCTTCACCGTGTAACCGGCGGGCGCGAGTTGATCGATCCCTGACGTGCATGCCTCAACTTCGTAGACCTTCTGGCAGTTGTCACAAAGGAAGTGATGGTGATGGTGCGGATGCTTGCGCTCGTAATGCGGCGGGGCTCCCGGAATCTCCACCACTTCCACTGCACCGAGATCAATCAAGATCCGCAGGGCGCGGTAAACGGTTGCTATGCCCAGTCCGGGGGAATAATTCCGGGCCGTCTGCCAAATCTCGGCTGGGGTGAGGGGGCGGGCGGCATCATCGAGGGTTTTTTGGACAGCCTGGCGCTGTCGGGTTGCGTAGTTCACTTTTATTATTGGTTGGATTCCCGCAGGGGGCGGGTGGTTCAACATCGTCTGTGACCAAGGCGTTGCCAATAATTTTTGTGGCACATTGATCACCAACATATTATGATAATAAAGAACAAATTGCTAATCGCTTGATTCTCAATCACTCCAAGCTTGCGCTGCTGTGCGTGTGGGTGGCCGCTTTTTGGTCGCTTGCCGCACTTGGATTCGCGCAATCGCCGCCACTGCGCGTGGTGACGACCTTCTATCCCGTCTATGTGGCGACCCTCAACGTGGTCGATGAGGCGCCCGGCGTGGAGGTGTCCTTGCTGGCACCTCCGCATGTCGGTTGTCTGCACGATTACCAGATCACTCCGGATGATCTGCGCCGGTTGGCTAACGCGGACATCCTCCTGGCCAATGGGGCTGGCATGGAGACGTTCCTGGACAAGCTCGCTGAGGGGCAGCCGGATTTACGGATCGTGCGGGTGAGCGACGGAATTCCCCTACTCGACGGCAACCCGCATGTGTGGGTAAGCCCGCCGGGTGCGCGGCTGCAATTGGCCAACGTCGCACGCGCGCTTTCCGAGGTTGACCCGACACGGGCCGACCTCTTCGCGTCCAACGCCCGGCGATACGACGAGCGGCTCGTTCTGCTGGAGCGCGAAATGAAGGCGGCGCTGGCGCCGTTCGCCGGCACGCCGATCGTGACCTTCCACGAGGCCTTCCCGTATTTCGCCCGCGAGTTCGGGCTGAGGCTGGCCGGGGTGATCGAACGCGAGCCCGGGACCGAGCCAGCCGCGGGGGAGTTGGCGGAAACCGTGCGCACGGTCCGCAACGCGGGCGTGACCGCACTCTTCGTCGAGCCCCAGTTTTCCGACCGCGCCGCGCAGATCATTGCTCGCGAGACAGGGGCGGTCGTTTACGAACTCGACCCGGTCGTGACGGGGCCGAAGGAACCCGCCAAGGCGCGGGAGGCCTACGTCGCCGCGATGGAGGCCAACCTCAAGGTGCTGATCGCCGCGCTTGGCAGCCAGCACTCGGCCCGCGCCGTGCAGCCATGAACCCTCCCGCGCCGGACGTCCCCGCGCACCACGGAATCGCTCCGCACCGATGCGGCGAGTGCTGCACGACGTTGCGTGATGTTGGCGTCACCTTCGGCGGCACCACTGTGCTCGAGGGGGTGAACCTGCATCTGCACTGCGGCGAACTCACCGCGGTGGTCGGGGAGAACGGCGCCGGCAAATCGACGCTCGTGCGCTGCCTCCTCGGCGAAGTCGAGCACAGCGGGGAAATCCACTTCCTCGACGCGGCCCGCCGCC
>CAZSUJ010000073.1:0-13469 GCA_964609925.1 uncultured Chthoniobacter sp.
AGGTGTCCGTCGCAAAACCCAGCCTCGTCCTGCTCCGACGCACGGGTTTGCGCGAAGCGGAACTCAGCGTGGCTGATCCGACGACCAAGCTCGAAAGGCTTGAAGTGCGCGTGGGCGGCAAGAAGTTCGATCTCGACCTGCCGCGCGGTGATCGCGCTGGCTCGACGGTAACGCGCAAGATCGACCTCTGACGCTCCGCCTTACGGCGCGACGTAGTTCTTCGGCCCGCCGAGCTTCATGAATTGGCTGTGCACGTGCCATGAGGCCCACAGGGCGATGAAGGCGAGGACGCTGGCGGAGAGGAAGGTGTAGCGGTATTCGTCGCCGGTCCAATCCACGATCGTGCCGACCACGGGGGCCAGTGCCATGTTGGCCGGGGCCGCGATGATGCCGGCGGCCGAGGCGAACTGGGCGAATTTGTCGCGGGGGAAGAGCCGCTGTCCGAGCGATGCCGCGCTGGTGAAGTAGGTCCCCGAGAGCACGCCGTGCGCGACGAGCGCGGCGAGGAAGGTCCATTGCGTGGTGGCAAAGAAGTAACCCCACGCCGACACGAGGACGTAGCCGATGAGCGCGGCGATGGAGACGCGCAAGGGATGGAATTTGTCGGCCATCCACCCGAGCGGGTAAGCCAGCACGAGCGAGATGAGGTAGGTCAGCGCGATGGCTTCGCCGAGGTCCTCCATGGTGACCCCGACCTTCTCCGCGTAGGGGATGGTGAAGACGTTGATGGGCAGGAAGCAGACGGCCGCGGCCATCATCATGACGAAGACCCAGAGGTAGTAGGCGTGGGTGAAGCTTTCGCGGAAGTAGGTGCTGACGGAAGCCATCATTCCACCGAGCGGCCCGGGCGCGCCGGGTTCGCGCGGGGGCGGCGGCGGGTATTCGCCTTCCTTGACCTTGAAGCACACCCACATGAAGGCCACGCCGTAGAAGACGGCGATGATGGCCATGATGAGCGTGTAGTGGTTCGGCACGAGGCCCATGATCCAGAAGTTGAAGATCATGCCGCCGATGAGGCTGACCGCGCGGAAAAGTCCGTAGAAGCGGCCGAGTAATTCCTGCGGGACGACGTCGTTGATCAATCCGCCCAGCACGGCCTGTCCGGCGATGGTGGCGAACTCGAACGCGGCCCAGAAGATGCCGAAGCAGACGAGGGCGACGATGACGGGGTTCTCGAGCGTGGCGAGAAGCCGTCCGCCGGCCCCGTCGCCCAGCGCCGCGTGCAATTGCGCGCCGAGCGCGTTGTCCGGCTGGCCCAATCCGTGCAGCCAGTCGGCCATGACCGGCGTGAAGGCCAGTCCGAGCATGCCGAACGCGGCGATCGGCGTGGTGATGAGCAGATAAGGAATGCGCCGGCCCCATTTGCCGCGGTGGCGGTCGGACTTGACGCTGATGATCGGTCCGAGGATGAGCCCGACGAGCGCCGGGAACGAACTCATGAGCAGCCCGAAGAGCAGGTTCGAGACGCCGATGTGCTTGAGATACCAGGACGCCATCGGTCCGACCGAGCGCTCGCGCATGGACCACGCGAAGTCGCCCCAGAGGAGCCAGCAGAAGAGAACCACGACGCCTCCGGTCGTGTAGGTGAGTGTGCCGACGGTCCAGAGTTTGGCTTTGGACGTCGCGGCTTCGTGGGGGGAATCCGACATGACGTGCCTGTTGTGAACCACAGGAAGCGGAGCAAGGCCAGAACTTCACCCGCGGCATCGACTTTACGCTACAGCCCGCGGGACCGTGCACACGGCCGCGGCGAACCGTTCTCTCGTGGCGGAATGCGCCCCGTTCTCCCCTGCCTCGCGCTGTGTGCGTGCCTTACGCAAGCCGCGCTCGGACTGACTTCCTACTGGGAGGATGCCGCGCAGAAGGAAGTGTTCGTCGTGGAGGGCGATGGATACGCGCTGCGCATCGCCACCCATCCCGCGCGGATTCTCGAACTCAAGACCGCCGGCCGACAGGTGTTCGGACCGGAAGGTGCGACGCCGTGGGTCGAGTCGGCGGGGCGGCGTCTGCGCCCGGCGGCGCGCGATTTCGTGCCGCGCTGGGAAGTGCACACGGGTCAGAAGATGAAGCCCGCCACGTCATCGGCGGCGCGCATGAATATCTGGCGCGCCACGCCGGACTACTGGGAAATCCACCTGCGCGACATTCCGCTCATGGGCGATGGCGCGGACGAACTCCCCGTGCGCGGACATCTGGTCATCCACGCGCACCCCGACCGGGTGCATCTGCAACTCCAAGTCGAAGCCGGGCCGGGGCAGACGGTGGAGTCAGTTGGTTGGACCGTCGATGCCGACGATGGGACGGTCACGGAATCGCAAGGGCGTGCCATCGCGCAACTCGGCGACAGCGTTGCCGTCTTGGCGCCGCCGGGAGGTGCGTTCGGGTCCGCTGCCAAAGAATGGTCGGCGGCGGCGGGTGCGGCCTACTGGGTCGTGAGGCCGGGCGCGGCGACCTTCCGCGAGGAGTTGGATCCTTTGCCTGTCGCGGGCTTCGCCGCGCGCAACGGAGCATGGTCCGGCTACGATCCGGTGCGCGGACTTTACGTGCTCGATCTGCATGCCAACCGTCCGGCCTTCACCTTCGAGAACGCGTGGAAGGTTCCGTCGCGCCGCATGGAATCGGCGGTGACCGTTCCGGACGCTGCAGAACTCCGCCGCATCACCGTGATGGCTCGCACGGGCACAGGCAATCTCGAGGCGGGCGTCGTGACCGATCCGCACGGGTTCCCGCGGGCCATCCGCGCCTTCGTGGCCAAGAACTTCGCCGGGGAGAAGGAGGAGACGGATGACACCGCGTTCGGCGACATTGTCTTTCCTCTCTCTCTCGGTCCGGGCGAACCGCGCGAACACCGCGTCATGGGCCTCTACCAGAACTGGGGACGGCTCATGCTCAAGCAGGTCTCGTCCATCCGCTTCTTCAACATCTACTGGCACCTCTCGGCCGGCCTTTCCGAGACGACGTGCTTCACCCACGCGTGGATGGACATCCGCGGCGCGCTGGTGAGCATTCCCGACTTCCGGCCGTATTCCGGACCGTTCCTGATGGGCCAACCGCAGCACGACTGCTTCTCGTGGCCCGGATTCCTCAACTACGAGACGAAGGACGGACGGGTGCGTCCGATGTATCGCCGGACGGATTTCCACTCCGTCGCCCCGTGCCTCGCGCACTTCACCATGCACTTCCGCACGAGCGACGACACCGCCGATCTGAGCGTCGAGGCGTGGGAAATCCCGCAGACCGACGAGGTGCGCACGTTCCTTCGCATCCGCTACGCTTGGGACAAGCCGGCCCGCGTCGAGGGGGATGCGCGGAAGAATTTCCGGTGGCTGCAGATGTTCGAGAAATATCCCGTGCGCGATCTCGTGTGGCTCGGGGCGGACGGCAAGGAGCAGAGCACGAAGGCCAATGGGGGAGCGGACTTTCCACTCGCGCGGCCATTGGCGGAGAAGTGGCCCTACGCCGGGGCGCATGAGGGACGCGATCATTTCGGATCGCTCATGCTGGTGCAGCGACTGGAGGGGCGGCTGGGCGGCAAGGAGATCAAGCGGGCGCACCTCACGGCGGATTTCAACAAGGAGAACGGCCTCTACGCCCTCGTCTCGGAAACGGCCGAGCTGGCGCTGCAACCGGGCGACTTCCTCGAAGCGGACATCCTGCTCATGCCCCACGCAGAAGTGACCACACCATTCCACAAGCCGAACCGGGAACGCGAGCACTGGGCCGTGCGGCCTCCGGTCGTGTCGTCGGTCACACGCGGCGAAAAGCTCCGCGATTTCCCGGCCACCATCCGGGCGGAGAAAGATGCGGCCATGTTCAAAGTCACCGGCGGACTCAACATGCTCCCGCTCGTCGTGGGGGGATTCAGCGCCCGCGCGGTTCCGATGCTCTGGCGCGATGGGCTTTGGCAGGACCAGCAGGCGCACGGCGGCGACGGCTACCAAGTGGATGCCGAGGACGGCGGAACATTCCGGTTCACCTTCAACCATCCGATCCGCGGGACTGAGGAACATGACTTGGCCGTGACGCTCCTGCACAGCGACGCGCCCTTGATCTCGCTGCGCGATGACAACGGCTTGCCGGTCGCGACTGCGGAGAGCGAGAGCGGTTTTGCGCTGGATACGCCCGTGCTCTTCGGCCCCGGCACCAACAACGTTCCGGCACAGGGACTCGTCGCTTTCCGCGGCCGCAGCCGCGAGGTCCGCGCTCTCCCCGTCGGCTTCACGCCCGTCGGCGACGGCGCGACGGTCGTGGCCGAGGCGTGGGATGCCGCGAACGTCCGGCTCAACATCACGGGCCCCGGCGGCAAGCTGCGCGTGGGGCACCGCGTGCCGGGTGCGGCTTACGCAGTCACGCTCGGGGCGGAGAAGACGGTCTTGACCGCAACCGACGACCACATCGTCGTGTCCGTTCCGGCGGGTGACATAAACCTGACCATCAAAACTTCCCCATGAAAACCTGCCTCGCCCTCCTCTTGCTCCTCGCCGCGACCTTGCACGCCGAGCAGCTTCCGCCCGCCCAATCTCTCCTGCCCGACGGGGCCGGAGCCTTGCAGCCGTCCGGCGAGAACGTCGAGTTGGGCGTCTTCAAGGTTGTCCCGGTCGAGGGGCAGCCGTTCGCGGAGGCCTTGCAGGTCGAGACCACCAAGACCGCGCCATTCCCTTGGAATGTCCGCGCGCAGGTCGCGACGACCGGGCCCGTGCGCAAGGGCGACACGCTCATGGCGGAATTCACCGCGCGTCGGGTCAAGAGCCGACAGGAAACCGGCGAGGCGCTCGTGTGGGTCGTGGTCGAGCGCACCGAGCGGCCGTTCGAGAAGGCGCTGGAGCGCGAGTTGTCGGTCGGGCCCGAGTGGACGCGCATCCGCATACCGTTCAAAGCGGACCGCGATGCCGAGCCCGGTCTCTTGCAACTCGGGCTCCGCGTGGGCTACCCGGCGCAGGCCATCGAGATCGGCGGGGTGAAGCTGTTGAACTTCGGTTCCGACGTGAGCCCCGACCAACTGCCGAAGACGAACCTCTGGTATGACGGCCACGAACCCGACGCCGCGTGGCGCAAAGAAGCCGCAGCGCGCATCGAGAAGATCCGCAAGGGCGACTTGCGGATCGTGGTGACCGGCGCGGATGGAAAACCCGTGGCCGGCGCGCAGGTCGCGGTGCGGATGAAGCGGCATGCGTTCGGCTTCGGCACGGCCATCAACTCGGAATGGCTGGTCGGCGGGGACGGTCCCGACAACCGCCGCTACCGCGAGACGTTGCTGAAGTATTTCAACAAGGCCGTCTTCGAGGACGACATCAAGTGGCCGAAATGGATCGAATCCACGCCCGAGGGGAAGCGCCGCCGCGAACTCGTGACGAAGGCGCTCGATTGGATGGACGAGCACAAGATCACGCCGCGCGGCCACGTCATGGTGTGGCCCTCGTGGCGCTACATGCCGGAGTCCATCCGCGCCTTCGAAAACGACCCGCCGAAGCTCCGCCAAGCCATCCTCGACCACATTGCCGACCAGACCTCGGTGCTCGGCCGCCGCCTCGCCGAGTGGGACGTGATCAACGAGAGCTACGCACACCACCAGGTCATGGACATCCTCGGCCGCGGGGAGATGGTCGAATGGTTCAAGGCCGCGCACCGCGGGGCGCCCGACGTGAAGTTGTTCTACAACGACTACGTCATGTTCTCCGGCGACGGCCCCGGTTCGCCGAGCCAGTATTTCTACGACACGATCAAGTTCTTCCAGGACAACGGCGCCCCGATCGGTGGCATCGGCGAGCAGGGGCACTTCGGCGGCAGCCCGCCGCCCCCCGCCCGCGTGCTCGCGGTGCTCGACCGCTTCGCCACCCTCGGTCTGCCCATCCAGATCACGGAGTTCGACATCGACACGTCGGACGTCGAGGTGCAGACCGCCTACACCCGCGATTTTCTCACAGCCGTCTTCAGCCACCCGGCGGTCAGCGGCGTGATGTGCTGGGGTTTCTGGGCGGGGCGCCATTGGAAACCGCGCGCGGCGTTCTGGACCAAGGACTGGCAACTGCGACCCAACGGCGAAGTCTGGGTGGACCTCGTGACGAAGCAGTGGTGGACCGATGCGGACCTCGAAACCGCTGCGGACGGCGTCGCCGCCGTGCGCGGGTTCCTCGGCGATTACGAAATCACCGCGACGGCCGGCGGGGTGTCGAAAACCATCGAGGCCGCGCTCCCCTCCGGAGGCGCAGAGGTGACCATCACTCCGAGGTAGGGACGATCCGCCGGATCGTCGGTGCTTGAGATTTGGACAGCCGGGCCGGTCGTTTCTACCAAAAGGATCCCGCTTGCGCGGTCAGTCGCGCAATTCCCGGCCGTGGACCAGATCGCGGAACAGGCCCGGTTCCTCGGCCAACGCGGCGTAGGGCCCTTGCTGCACTATGCGGCCCTCGCTCATCACGAGGATGCGGTCGCAGCGCCTCGCCGTGTCGAGCCGGTGCGCGATGAAGATGGCGGTGCGTCCGTCGAGGGTCTTCTCGATCGCCTCGGAGATCAGTTTCTCGCTCAACGTGTCCAGCGCGCTGGTGGCCTCGTCGAAGATGAAGCACCGCGGATCGCCGAGGAACGCGCGGGCGATGGCCAGGCGCTGGCGCTGGCCGCCGGATAGCATCGAGCCGGACTCGCCCACGCGCGCATCAAGGCCGCCGGGCAGCGCCTCGATGAACTCCAGCGCATTGGCCCGGGCGCAGGCCTCGAGGATCTGCGCGTCGCTCGCGTCAGGCCGCGCCACCCGCAGGTTGTCGCGCATCGTCGTGTTGAAGAGGAACGGATCCTGCGGCACGACGCCGAAATACCGCCTCAGCGTGCGTGTGGATATGCTCTTGAGATCGGTGTCGCCGAGCATCACCCGCCCCTGCTGCGGATCGTAGAGACGGAGGAGAAGTTGCGTGATGGTCGTCTTGCCCGCGCCGGATGGTCCCACGAGAGCGACCGTCTCGCCGGGGTTGATGCGCAGGTTGAATCCGCGCAGGACGGGACGGTCGGACTGGTAGCCGAAGGTCACATTCTCGAACACCACCTCGCACGAAGGCGGCAGGGCGCTCCGCGGCTCGTCCGGGTCCGGCGTGGTCGTGGCCGTGTCGAGGACGGCGCCGATCCGGTTGAGCGCCGCCTCGGCCCCGCCCCAGAGCGTGAACGACTGGAAGATGCCCTGGATGGGACCGGTCAGGCCGGCGAACGCGGCCAGGCACGCCGCGACCACGCCCAGCTCGATGTGCCCGTCGAGATAGCGCCAGGCGCAACCGGCCATGAGAGCGACGTAGCAAACGTAGCCGAGTCCCTCCTGCTTGATCCACTCGACGTGCGAGAGGACGTCGCGTCGGTAGCTCTTCACGCGAATGGTGTCGGCCTCGACCTCGAAATCACGCGCCACCTCGGCCTCCATGGCGTGCAGCTTGACCGCCTTGTTGCCGCGAAGGAGGTCGGCCACTCGTCCGCTCACGTCGCCCTCGACCGCCTGGAAGTCGCGCTGGATGCGCTCCATGCGGCGGCGCGCGCGCAACATCATCTGCACGCTGAAGAACGCCGTAGCCGAGAGGATGAGCGCCAGCACCCAGTCCCACGTGAAGAAGATCACGAGCGTGATGACGACCGACATGATCGCGCCGGGAACCATCATGGTCGTGTGGTGGAAGAAATCCATGACCGCCCGCAGCGGCGAGCCGAAGAGGTAGCTGAACAACTCGCCGCTCGTGTGGGTGCCGTGGAAGCGCAGGCACAGGTGGTTCACGTGGCGGAAGAAGCGCCGCCGCAGCGCGAAGACAATCTGTTCGCGCACCCGCGTGAAAAGCCGGAAGCCGAGATGCCAGAAGAGCATGCGCACGACCGCGGTGAGGAAGAGGTAGATGACAGCGAGTTGCCCCAACCGCCACCAGCGCTCTGCGGCAGCCACGCCCGGCGGTTCCAGCACGTAGGAGAAGAGCCACTTGGGGAAGACGTTCTGGACGGCGACCGCGCTCCCGCTCAGACCTACGAGTGCGAAAGCGAGAAGCAGCGGGAGGCGGTTCTGCACGAGCAGCGGTCGCACATAGCGCCGGAAGGCACCGGCCGGCTTGCTCGTTGTGGTCATCTTCCGCCGTATCACGTAACCGTGTCGGGCGCCGAAGGGGAGCGAAAGCTTAGGGCCGGCGCACCGGCCCGCAGCTTTACACTAAACTGCGGGACGGGTTTGCCAGCCATGCCACCCGCCTCCATTGTCGGTCCGAGGCCATGCCATTGCGCTCCCACTTTCCCCTCCGGGGCCTTTGCGCCCTCCTGCTCCTGCTCTGCTTCGTCCCGAGCGGTTGCAAGCCGCCGACCCCGCCGCCACCACCTACGCCTGTGCCGACTCCCGCGCCGACCCCGGAGCCGACGCCCGAACCAACCCCGGAACCCACGCCGGCGCCCACGCCCGAACCCACACCGACGGAGGAGGTCCGTGCGCTGAACTGGCTGCGGGAGAACCCAGCCGCCCTGCCGAAGGAAGTCGCACTGGTGGAGGCGCGCGAGTTTCCCATCCTGATCGACGGCCGCGAGGTCGGGCGGACCACTTTGCCTGCCGGTGCGGTGGGAAAACCCGAGGCGCTTGCGGGTGATTCGCTGACAGCGGTCTTCGCCGCAGCTCCGCGTCAGGTGCCCGTCTCGGCGACCGACCTCGTGGCCCGGGCGGTTGAACTCTACCGCGCCGCCCCGGCGCCCACGCCCACGCCCGCGGTCGAGTCCGAGCCGGCGACGGTTGACGCAACCGCCCCGGCTAACGTGGCCTTGACGAACGAGGACGAGATCATGGCAAGGAAACTCGAAGTGCCCACGGGCGTCGGCCCGAAGTTTTCCGACCGGGCCGCGTGGCGCAAAGCCGACTTCGATCGGGAGGCGATCCTGAAGTCGGCCGAGGCGGAGTTGGCCCAACCCGTTCCGTCTCTCGGCACGGAGGAGTTCGAAGCTTACGAAAAGACCGGCAGCCGCGAGCCGCACGGGAAACCGTTCGGCCAGCGGCTCAAGCGCGTGGGCTTGTTCACCCTCGCGGCGGGGCTCAGCGGTGAGCAGAAATTCGTGGACGCCGCGCAGCGCGAGGCGGAGGCCATCCTCGACGAGCCCACCTGGGTCATCCCCGCGCACGACAAGGGCCTCGTGAATTTCAAGGGTCAGAAGACCGACGTGGACCTCGGCGTGGCCATGCGCGGAGCGACACTCGCCACCATGGGGTGGATGCTCGAGGAGGAACTGCCACCGGAGTTCACCAAACGGCTCAAGAAAGAGCTGCGCCGCCGTGTGGTCGAGCCCTACCTCAAGCGCATCGCGGGCGACAAGTCGTTGTGCCAGTGGATCGGCTACAACAACAACTGGGTCTCGGTCTGCCTCGCCGGGATCACCTATTCATCCCTCTACTCCTCGCCGACCAAGGCCGAGGTCTCGCGCATCGTGCGCGAGGCGCGCAAGCAACTTCCCAACGCCTTCAAGAGCTACAGCGAGGATGGCTACTGCACCGAAGGCATCATGTATCACAACTACGGCTTCGGTCATTACGTTGACCTGGCCGAGACGCTCTACCGGGTCTCCGGCGGCGACATTGATCTGTTCGACGAGGAGATCGTGCGGACCGTCGCGCCGTTCCCCACGAAGTTCGAGATCATCAACCAGCGCTATGCCGCCTTCGGCGACGCGCCCTACAACGCCGGCGCGGTCAAAGGCCTCCAGGCCATCCTGGCCCACCGGCTGAAAGATCCGACACTGCTCACCCCGGCCCTGCGCGAGAAGCTGCCCGACGGCTACGGCTTCGGCGACGGTTCGTTGCTTTACGACGTCATTCTCGCCGCGACCCTCCCGCCGCCGGCGCCCCTCACGGCCAAGGAATGGCGCATCCGCGACGAGTTCGCCAAGGGCGGCATCCTCGTGTGCCGTCCCTCGGATCCGGACGACTTCACGCTCGGCGCCATTTTCAAGGCGGGCCACAACGACGAGGCGCACAACCACAACGACGAGGGGACGTTCGTCATCGCCACCGGGAGCACGATGCCCATCACCGACATCGGTTCGGAGATCTACACCGCCTCCACTTTCGGGGCCGACCGCTACAAGAGCCCGGTCAACAACTCCTACGGCCACAACGTGCCGGTGGTGGACGGGCAGTTGCAGAAGACCGGACGCGACGCCGCGGCGAAGATCATTCGTCGCGATTTCTCGGAGAAAGAAGACCGCTGGACCGTGGACCTGCGCGCCCTCTACGACGTCAGCGGATTGAAGAAGCTCGAGCGCGAGTTTGTCTACGTGCGCGGATCCCGTCCGCGCGTTGAGATCACCGACCGCATCGAGTTCGCCAGCGCGAAGACCTACGGCACGGCGCTCATGACGCTCGGCGAGTGGAGCGAACAGGGGGAGGGGAAGCTGCGATTCAAGGACGGCGAAGGCGTGCTCGATGTCGAGGTCACGGCGTCCGTCCCGTTCACGATCAAGGGCGAGACGATCACGGCCAACCTGCGCGGACCGAAGACGCCGCCGCAGCGCGTGGGCATCGACTTCAACGAGCCGGTGCGCGAGGCCGAACTCAAGATGGTCATCGCGCCGGGCCGCTGATAATCCCGACGGTGGCGTGACCCGCCTTCCCCCCATCCTGTTGTTCGCCGCGCTCGCGCTCGCGCCGCTGCGGGCCGCCGAACCGTCGCCCGAGAGCCGCACCGCCGTCGAATTCTGGGACAAGTGGACCGGCGCCGAGGGCGAGGCCATGCAGGCCGTGGTGGACGACTTCAACCGGTCGCAGGAGCGCATCTTCGTCAGCCGTCTCACCGTCAGCCGCCTCGACCAGAAGATGATGCTGGCGACCGCGGGCGGTGTTCCGCCCGACGTAGCCGGGTTGTGGGCCATCTACCTCACGACCTACGTCGAGAACAACGCCCTCCTGCCCCTCGACACTCTGGCCCGCGAGGCCGGTCTGCGCGAAGAGAACTATCTCCCGGTCTTCTGGGACATGTGCCGTCGCCACGGCTTCCTCTGGGCCCTCCCCACGACGCCGACGACGGTCGCGCTCCATTGGAACAAGCGGATGTTCCGCGAGGCCGGACTGGATCCCGAGCGTCCCCCGCGCACGCTCGAGGAACTCGAGGAGTTCAACGACAAGCTCGCCCGGCGTCGCCCCGACGGCTCGCTCGCGCAGATCGGCCACCTGCCGCAGGAGCCGGGCTGGTGGACCCGCGACCTCAGTTGGTGGTTCGGCGGCCCGGTGTGGGACGGCGGGCAACGCCTCCTGCTCGACCAGCCGCCCGCGCGGGACCAATTCCGCTGGGCTGGCACCTATCCGCAACGCTTCGGGGGCGACGACATGAACCGGTTGCGCGGATCGTTCGGCAACTGGGCCTCGCCGCAGAACGCATTCTTCAATGGCACCGTGGCCATGGTCCTGCAGGGCGTGTGGATGGACAACTTCATCCGCCTGTATGCGCCGCCGGACTTCGAATACGGCGTCGCACCCTTCCCCGCGCCGGCCTCGCATCGCGGTCCGCCCATCTCCGTGGCCGAGGCTGACATCCTGTGCATTCCCCGCGGCGCCCGCCATCCGCACGAGGCCATGGAGTTCATCGCCTACGTCCAGTCGCAGCCCGTCCTTGAGAAGCTCTGCCTCCTGCAGAAAAAGTTCACGCCGTTGCGCGAGGTCAGCCCGGAATTCCTCGCCGCCCACCCGCACCCGTATCTGCAGACCTTCATCGATCTGGCGAAGAGCCCGAACGTTCACCCCGTGCTTTCGCTGCCCACGCTGGCCCAGTATTCCAACGACCTCAACACCTACATGAACCTGCTCCTCCTCGGCCGCATGTCCCCCGACGAGGCCCGCGCCGCACTGCAGGAGCGGCAGCAGGCTGCGCTCGACCGCAAAACGGCCCGCTGGAACCGCGTGCGCGAAAAACGCCTCGCCGAATGGAGGGCCGAACTGTGACTCGTGGCGAGCGGAAGAACCTGCGGTCCGGCCTGATCTTCATCAGTCCGTGGATCCTCGGCTTCCTCGCCTTCACCGCCTACCCGCTCCTCGCCTCGCTGTGGTTTTCGCTTTGCGACTACAGCGTGCTGTCCGAGCCGGTCTTCATCGGTGCGGAGAACTACCGGGAGCTTTGGCGCGACGAGGTTTTCTGGCTGGCCCTGCGCAACACGGTTGTCTTCTCCGCGGTGTCCATCCCGCTCGGCACCGCGCTGGCCATCGGTCTTGCCGTGCTCCTCAACCAGCCGGTGCGGGGCAAGGGCCTGTTCCGGACGATCTTCTTCCTCCCGTCGCTCGTCCCCGCCATCTCGCTGGCCATCCTCTGGCAATGGATGCTCAACGGCTCACTGGGCCTGGTCAACGAAGTGCTCCGCCCCCCGCTCGATCTCATCAACCGCGTCCTCGGCACCGGCCTCCAGCCGCCCGACTGGCTCAACGATCCGACGTGGGCGCTCTGGGGTCTGGTCCTCACCGGCCTGTGGGGCGCGGGCAACGCCATGGTCATCTACCTGGCCGGACTGCAGGAAATCCCGTCCGAGCTCTACGAGGCGGCCGAGATCGACGGTGCGGGCGCGGTCGAGCAGTTCGTCCACATCACGTTGCCCCTGCTCACGCCGGTGATCTTCTTCAACGTGATCATGGGCCTGATCGGCTCGCTCCAGACTTTCGCCGTGCCCTATATCCTCACCGGAGGAACCGACGGTCCCGGCCGCAGCCTGCTCTTCCTCGCGACCTACATCTACCAGAGCGCGTTCGACTACTGGAACATGGGCTACGCCTCCGCCCTCGCACTCGTGCTTTTCCTTCTCATCCTCATCCTCACCATCGCCGTCGTCCGCTTCGGCGAGAAGCGCGTGCACTATGCCGGACGCTGACCTTCGCCGCCGCCTCGTGAGCATGACGCTGCTCGTCCTGCTCGGCCTCGTGTTCATCCTGCCCTTCGCATGGATGGTCTCCACCTCGCTCAAGCCGCTGAACGAAACGATGGCCCTGCCGCCACGCTGGCTGCCTTCCGAGCCGCAGTGGCAGAACTACCCCGACGCCATGCGGGCGATGGGGCCCTTCTGGCTCTATGCGCGCAACAGCCTCCTGCTCGCGCTCCTCAATGTCGTCGGCACCGTCGCCTCGAGCGCGCTGGTGGCCTACGGCTTCTCGCGCATCGAGTGGCGCGGGCGCGACAACGTCTTCCTCCTGCTCCTCGCCACCATGATGATCCCGTTCCCGGTTGTCATGGTCCCGGTTTACACCCTCTTCCGCGACCTCGGGTGGATCGGTTCCTTCAAGCCGCTGTGGGTTCCCTCGTTCCTGGCTGGCGCGTTCAACGTCTTCCTCCTTCGCCAGTTTTTCCTCAGCATTCCCAAGGACCTCACCGAAGCCGCGCGCATTGACGGCTGCAGCGAATTCCGCATCTTCTGGCAGATCATCCTGCCGCTGGCCAAGCCGGCGTTGCTGACCGTCGCGCTCTTCCAGTTCATGGCCACGTGGAACGACTTCCTCGGCCCGCTCA
>CAZSUJ010000074.1:0-13450 GCA_964609925.1 uncultured Chthoniobacter sp.
GCGGTGTTCGGCGTGCTGCTGGGCGGACGGCTCGGCTACATGCTCTTCTACGATTTCGACGCATTCCTGCAGAATCCACTGCTGCTTTTCCGGGTTTGGGAAGGCGGGATGTCGGCCCACGGAGGCATTCTGGGCGTGGTGATCTACACGCTGTGGTATGCGTGGAGGCACAAGGTCAACTGGCCCGGACTGGGGGACAACCTCGTGGTGGGCGCTCCGCTCGGCCTGTTTTTCGGGCGCATGGCGAACTTCATAAACGGCGAACTTTACGGACGGCCAACGGACGTGGCGTGGGCCGTGAAATTCCCCAAGGAACTCTACGAGGCACCCGCCTCCGTGCAGCGCGAGGTGCTCGCCTCGGCGCAGGAAGTTTTCCGCGCCCCCGCCGGAATCGAGCAGATCGTCAGTGCGGTGCCGCAATCGCCGGAAGTGCGCGAGCTGCTTGCCCCGTTCCTCACCCCGCGGCACCCGTCGCAAATCTACGAGGCCCTGCTTGAGGGGCTCACCCTCTTCGCGGTTCTCTGGATCCTGCGGACCCGCTGTCGCGTGGCCAACGGCGTCATTACCGGCGTGTTCTTCCTCGGCTACGCCCTACTCCGGGGGGTGGGCGAGGTTTTCCGGTTTCCGGATGCCGGATACGTCGGCGCCCTGACGCGCGGGCAATTTCTTTCCATCTTCCTCGTCCTCATCGGTTTGGGATTCTTGGTGGCGGCCCGCCTGCGGCCCTCATTCCCACCCGCCTTGCGCAGGAACTGATTGGCGATATTTGCGCAGTCGGGCGGCGCAGGCTTTGGCGGCTATTGACCACCGCATGGGGCGGCCGGAGACGTCGAGATGAGGCTTCTTCTGCGCAAGTTTTCCGTCGTGCTTGGCATGCTTCGTGCTACTTGTGTTAGTCCCACCGGACTCAGGTTTCGCACCGCGGGGTCAGAGCCTCCGGGGGGACCAACCCACAACACTAACCCATCACTATGAGCAACATGTCAGCCCGCACCGCGGCCGTGGCGTCCATCGCCGCCCGCAAGACTGCGGATCAGTCGGTCAACTTCGTGGACGAGAAGCCGGAGACAATCTTCGGCGTCAACACCTTCAACCTCGGCTTGATGAAGGAAACCCTCAAGCCGGAGACCTTCAAGGCCATCCAGCAGACGATCCTCGAGGGCAGCAAGCTGCCGGAAGGCGTGGCGGACGAGGTCGCCGAGGCCATGAAGAACTGGGCGGTCAGCCGCGGAGCCACGCACTTCGCCCACGTCTTTTACCCGCTCACCGGCATCACCGCCGAGAAGCACGACTCGTTCTACGACCCGGGTTCGGACGGTCGCACGACCATCTCCAAGTTCAAGGGCAAGACGCTCATACAGGGCGAACCGGACGCCTCTTCGTTCCCTTCGGGCGGCATCCGTGCGACGCACAGCGCCCGCGGCTACACCGCATGGGACGTGACCAGCCCGGCCTACATCGTCGAGAACGCCAACGGCACCACGCTCTGCATTCCGACCTCGTTCGTCTCGTGGACGGGTGAGGCGCTCGACACCAAGACGCCGCTGCTCAAGTCCATGCAGGCGCTCGACAAGCAGGCGCGCCGCGTGCTGAAGCTCTTCGGCCACAAGGAAATCGCCCGCGTCACCGCCACCGCCGGCCCCGAGCAGGAATACTTCCTCATCGACAAGATGTTCTTCTACGCGCGCCCCGACCTGCTGTCGGCGGGCCGCTCACTCTTCGGCGCCCCGGCCCCGAAGGGACAGGAGTTCGAGGACCATTACTTCGGCCTGATCCCGGACCGCGTCATGGCGTTCATGTATGAGGTGGACCGCGAGCTCTTCAAACTCGGCATCCCGGCCAAGACCCGCCACAACGAGGTCGCGCCCAGCCAGTTCGAGATCGCGCCGCTCTTCGAGTCCGCCAACCTCGCCGCCGACCACCAGCAAATGGTCATGTCCGTGCTCAAGCGCACCGCCGACAAGCACGGCCTGGTCTGCCTTCTCCACGAGAAGCCCTTCGCCGGCATCAACGGCTCGGGCAAGCACGTCAACTGGTCGCTGGGCAGCGCGACCCAGGGCAACCTGCTCGACCCGGGCGACACGCCGCACGAGAACGCGCAGTTCCTCGTCTTCGCCGGCGCGGTCATCCGCGCGGTGGACAAGTTCGCGCCGCTCCTGCGCGCCAGCATCGCCTCGGCGGGCAACGACCACCGTCTCGGCGCCAACGAGGCGCCTCCAGCCATCATCTCGATCTACCTCGGCGACCAGCTGGCCGACGTGTTCGACCAGATCAAGGCCGGCGGGGCCACGACCTCGAAGCAGAAGGGCACGCTGCAGATCGGCGTGGACACCCTGCCCGAGCTTCCGAAGGACGCGGGCGACCGCAACCGCACGTCGCCGTTCGCCTTCACCGGCAACCGCTTCGAGTTCCGCGCCGTCGGATCGAACATGTCGATCTCAGGGCCGCTCATCGCGATGAACACCATTCTGGCCGACTCGCTGGACTGGATCGCCGGGAAGCTTGAAGGCGCACCGGACCTCAACAAAGCCATCCAAGCCGCCCTCAAGGAGGTCATGGACAAGCACGGCCGCGTCATCTTCAACGGCAACGGCTACTCCGAGGAATGGCACGCCGAGGCCGCCGAGCGCGGACTGGCCAACCTCAAGACCGCGGCCGACGCGCTTCCCGCGCTCATCGCGCCCGAGGTCATCGAGGTCTTCGAGAAATACGGCGTCCTCTCCGAGACCGAACTCAAGAGCCGCTACGTCATCCTCTGCGAGCAATACGAGAAGGTCGTCAACGTCGAAGCGAAACTCGTCGCCGAGATCGCCCAGACCAAGATCTTCCCGGTCGCCTCGGCCTACGCGGCCACCCTCGCCGAAGGCGTGGCCAAGATGAAAGCCGCGGGCGTCGCCACCAGCACGGTCACCCTCGAGAAGGTCGCATCGCTCGTGTCCCAGCTCGAAAGCGAGCTGGCCATGCTCCACGCGGTCCACTCCTCGGCCCACGAGATCAGCGATTGGACGTTCAAGGTCCTGCCCGCGATGCTCAAGATCCGCGGCACCGTGGACGAACTGGAGGCGCTGCTGCCGGACGACGTCTGGCCGCTCCCGACCTACCAGGAGATGCTCTTCATCAAGTAATCTGGGTTAGTCATACAAACAGAACGCCGTCGGGAGGTGATGCCCGGCGGCGTTCCTGTTTTCAGGGCGCGATCGCGCGGCCCGCGTCGCGCGGCTTGCGGAAGAGGGCGATCATCACGCCCTGGATGACGAGTTCACTCGCCGGGATCAGGTCGGGGTAGGCGGGATTCTCTGCGCGGAGAAACGGACGCCCGCCGCGGACGAGGTAGCGCTTGAGCGTCGTCTCGCCGTCGATGAGCGCGGCGACGATGTTGCCGTGGTTGGGTTCGCGCAACTCGAGGACAACGATGTCGCCGTCGAGGATGTGGGCGCCCGTCATCGAGTCGCCCCGCACGCGCACGGCGAAGGTGCGCGCCGTGCGGCGGATGTCGAGCGACTCAAGGTCGGCGTAAACGCAGCCATCGGGCCGTTGCTCGCGGGCGTCGGGGAAGCCCGCCGGAATGTCGCCGAACAGCGGGATACCCTGCACGTCGCGCCGTTCCTCGCCGGTCACCGTGAGCGCGCGGGCCGCGCCCGGGGCACGGTGGAGGAGCCCCTTGCGCCGGAGGGCGGTCAGGTGCGAAGCCGCCGCGTTCGGGCTGGCGAAGCCGAAATGCCGCTGGATCTCCCGCACCGTGGGGGGAACTCCGTGCCGCGCACGATGCGCGCCGATGTAATCAAGAACCTCGCGTTGGCGGGCCGTGGCCATGCTGGACATATGTCCATATAACCAGACCGCGGGGCAGCCTCAATACAACAACTGCCGCGACTCGCCATCAAGGTGGGTGGTCGAATTCACGACGAGAAAGCGCCACTGCCCGTCGTCGCGGGCTGCGATGCTGATCGAGCAGTTGCTGAAGCGGAACACGCGGTGGATGTGCTCCCGGGGTTGAGCGAGACCGTCCTCGATGATGTGGGTGTGCAATGCGCTCAGAGTGCCCCCATGGGCGACGACCGCGACGTGGTCGTGCGGTCCGTCGAGAAGTTCGCGCAGGACCGCCCCGGTGCGCTCCATGAGCGAGCGCCGCGTCTCGCCACCGGGCGGGGCGTAGTCGAATGTGCCACGCCGCCACTCCGCCACGATCTCCGGATGCTCGCGCGCGCACTCCGCGATGCTGCGCCCCTCGAAGATGCCGAACGACAACTCGCGCAGGCGCGGGTCCGTCTCGACCGCCAAGCCGAGGATGTCGGCCAGCGGTTCGGCGGTGGCGGAGGCGCGGACGAGGTCGCTGCTGACGATCCGCGCGATGGGGTGGGCGGCCAGCGCGGCGGCGGTCTGGCCGGCTTGCTCGCGACCGAGGTCGTTGAGCGGGATGTCCCGCTGTCCCATGGCCAAGCCTCCCGCGTTGTGGGCGGTCTCGCCGTGTCGGATGAAATAGAACGTCTTCATGCAGCGGGCGCGTGGCCTTGCGCGGCGGGGCCCGTTTCCGTATAGACGAAGGCCATCCGCGCCCGTCAGGGCGCACAACTTTATGCACAAAATCGTATTGCTCAGGCACGGCGAAAGCCAGTGGAACAAGGAGAACCGCTTCACGGGATGGACGGATGTTGATCTGACGGAGAAAGGCCGCGAAGAAGCGCGCACAGCCGGCGAGGTGCTCAAGAAGGACGGCTTTTCTTTCGACATCGCCTACTGCTCGGTGCTCAAGCGCGCCCTGCGCACTCTCTGGATCGTGCTCGACGAACTCGACGAGCTTTGGATCCCCGTCGAGAAATCCTGGCGTCTCAACGAGCGCCACTACGGCGGCCTCCAGGGCCTGAACAAATCCGAGACCGCGGCCAAATACGGCGAGGACCAAGTGCTCGTCTGGCGCCGCAGCTACGACATCCCGCCTCCGCCGCTTGAGAAGAGCGATGAGCGCTGGCCCGGACACGACCCGCGCTACAAGGGAATCCCGGAGTCCGACCTGCCGCTGACGGAGTGCCTCAAGGACACGGTGGACCGCTTCCTGCCCTACTGGCACGAGGTCATCGCGCCGCAGGTCAAGCAGGGCCGGAAGGTGGTCATCGCCGCCCACGGCAACTCGCTCCGCGCGCTGGTCAAATACCTCGACAACCTCTCGGAGGAGGAAGTCCTCAAGCTCAACATCCCCACCGGCGTGCCGCTGGTCTATGAACTCGACGCGGAGTTGCGCCCCCTCAAGCACTACTACCTCGGGGACCAGGAGGCCATCGCGGCCGCCATGGCCGCCGTCGCCTCGCAAGGCAAGGCGAAGTAGCCGCACCGCATGAGCCGCGCGCCGCAGGAGAACTGGTCGAGCAAGATCGGTGTCATCCTCGCGGTGACCGGCAGCGCGGTCGGCCTGGGCAACTTCCTCCGCTTCCCCGGGTTGGCCGCGAAATACGACGGCGGGGCGTTCATGATCCCGTATTTCACGGCCCTGCTGCTGCTCGGCCTGCCCTTGGCGTGGGCCGAGTGGTCGATGGGACGGCGCGGGGGCAACCTCGGGTTTCATTCGACCCCCGGCATCTTCCGCGCGCTGTGGAAGAACCCGGCCGCGCCCTACCTCGGCGTCCTCGGGCTCATCGTGCCGGTGGTCATCTACATGTATTACGTGTTCATCGAGTCGTGGTGCCTCGGCTACGCTTGGCATTACCTCACGGGAGCAATGGACCTCGGCAAGGACCCGGAGGCCTACGGGAAATTCTTCGCGGGCTACGTGGGCATGGACGCGAACGGATCGGTGCTCTCGAACCTCTTCGGCGCGCCGGTTGTTTTCCTCGTCATCTGCATCGCGCTGAATTTCTTCCTCATCAACCGCGGCCTGACCCGCGGCATCGAGTTGTTCTGCCTCTGGGCGATGCCACTGCTCGCCCTCTGCGCCGTCATCGTGCTGGTGCGCGTCCTCACGCTCGGCACGCCCGACCCGTCGCGACCGGAACTCAACGTGCTCAACGGCCTCGGGCAGATGTGGAATCTGGGGACCGACAAGGCCCCGCTCCTGACCACGCTGGCCGACGGCAAGATGTGGATGGAGGCGGCCGGTCAGATCTTCTTCTCCCTCTCGGTGGGCTTCGGCGTGATCATCACCTACGCGAGCTACCTGCGGCGCAATGACGACATTTCGCTGAGTTCGACCACCGCGGTGGCGGGCAACGAGTTCTTCGAGGTCTCGCTCGGCGGCATGATCACGGTGCCGGCCGCGTTTGTTTTCCTCGGCGTGGCCGGGGTGGCCGGGGGCACTTTCGCGCTCGGATTCAACACCCTGCCCCTCGTCTTCGAGCACATGCCGCTCGGGCGTTGGATCGGGTTCCTCTGGTTCTTCCTGCTTTTCCTCGCCGCCATCACCAGCTCGCTCTCGATGCTCCAACCGGCCATCGCGTTCCTGCAGGAGGGACTCGGGCTCACGCGGTCGCGCGCCGTCGCCCTCCTCTGCGGCGTGGGCACGCTCGGCACGATGTTCGTTGTCTGGTTCAGCCGCAACCTTGTCGCCCTCGACACCTTCGACTTCTGGGTCGGCACGTTCTGCATCTTCATCCTCGCGGCCGTGCAGACCTTCATCTTCGGCTGGGTCATGGGACCGAAGATCGGCCTCGAGGAACTCGACCGCGGGTCCGAGATGCGCGTGCCCCGCCTCTTCGTCTTCGTGATCAGATATGTGTCGCCGGTCTATCTGCTCGGCATCTTCATCCTCTGGGCGTGGCAGAACGTCGGCGGCTACGTGAAGAGCTTCCAGGAGGATGCGGCTGTGCGCTGGTCGGTCTTGTTCCTGGCCGGCGTGTTCGCGCTTTTCCTTTGGTGGATCCACATCGCCGTGCGGCGCTGGCGCGCGGAGGAGGCGGCACGATGAACCTTTCCGGCTGGATCGTCCTCGCCATTTCGGTCGGCGGCACCACGGGATTCTTCGCCTGGTGCATCTGGCGCGTGCTTTCGCCGCCCGGCAAGACCAAGCACCTGCACGGCGTCCTCGACACCGAGTTGGAAATCGAGGAGCGCGAGCGCGAAAAGCCGGCCGGCCCCGGCTAGAGCGGCAGCGTCAGGCGCGGCGCATTCTCGGGCGACCACGGGTTGCTGTCGTATCCCGAGGCCTCGAGGCGCGCGGCAAGGTCCAACGCCATCCGGCGCACGGCGGCCACGTCGGCACCCTCATGTCGCGCGGGAAACGGTGCGAGCAACTCCGCCGAGCGGCGGAAGAGCCGCGCCGCGGGACGAAGTCGCCGCCCGTGGATGCGGTGTCGGGGTTCGCGGTGGTGGTGCTGCAGGTGCACAAAGCCTCCGGCGAACTGGATGAGCGCTTTGTAGAACGCATAAGTCTCGCCGTCCGACCCCAGCCAGATGTGCTCCAGCACGTCGTGGGCTTCGTAGTAGCGGCCCTCGTTGAAAAGCCGGAAATACTCGACGTAGCAAGGATCGTGCGGAGAGCCACCCGCCGTGGCCGCCTCGGCAAACCGCGCGGCGATCTTGTCGTGCTTGCCCACAGGTCCCGAAGAGACCACAGCCCGCCACGGGGGCACAGGCGAAAACCGTGCTTTGGCACGGCGGACCAAGCGGGCTAAACTGGCGGCTTACGATGGAAGGTAACTGGGCGCTTTGGCTGGCGGCGGGAATCTTGTCGGTGGCGGCGGGCTCCGCCTTCTGGGCCTTGGAGGCCGTCCTCTGGCGGACGCCACGGCAGCGCATGGACCAGTGGCCGCGTTCCCCGCGCCTGCAGATGCTGGCGGCCGACTTCGCACACCCGCGCGACTGCCTGTTCACCTGCCTGATCCTCGCGGGAGCGATTTGCCGCGCCGCGGGCTGGTGGGCGCTCTGGATGGCGGCGACGGGACTCGCGGCGGCGCTGGACGCGCCCCTCTGGGCGTGCGCAGCCGGTCTTCTTGTCCCCGCGGTGCTGCTCGGCGTGCTCCCGGGGTTGGTGACGGCGCGGCGTCCGCGCGCCTGGGAGCGTCCGCTGCTGCGGGCGGGCGGGGCCGTGTTGCGCTTCGCCGGGCCCTTCTTCGACCGTTTGCACCCGCTCGTGGCGGCGGCCGGGCAGAAGCTTTTCCCTTGGTCTGCCGCGGTGCGTGCGCAACTCGGACCCGAGGAAGCCGAGACACTCGTGCGCGTCCGCGAGGAGGAGGGCGCGTTCAGCATGGAGGAAGGCGAGGTGCTGACCGAAGTCTTGCGACTCAGCCGCGCCACCGTGCGGCACTACATGACGCCGCGGGTTGACGTCGTCTTCGTCGAGGACTCGATGAGCAACGACGAGGTGCGCGCCCTCTTGCGCAAGCGGCACTTCGTCCGCGCCCCGGTCATCGCGGAGACACCGGACGATGTGATCGGCCTCCTCGACACGCGCACGCTCGGGCACCTGCCCGGGGAGATGCATTTCACCGAGGCGCTTCTGCCGCCGTCGTTCGTGCCGGAGACAATGGAGGCCAGCACGCTGCTCAGCGGCTTCCTCAAACACCGTCAGCCGCTCGCCGTGGTAGTGGACGAATTCGGCGGCGTCGAGGGCGTGGTCACGCTGGACGATTTCGTGGAGGAGATCCTCGGCGCCGCCGTGCCGCGCGCCGAGGCCGACCTCTACATCGAGCAACTCGGCGACGGCCGCCTGCTCGCGGCGGGCACGGCGCACCTCGAGGACCTCGTCGAGCACCTCGGCTTCGATCCCCGGCAGGATGGCGTGGAAACCATCGGCGGATTCATCGTGAACAAACTCGGACGCCTTCCTCGCGTCGGCGCCTCGGTGCGCCTCGGCGGTTGGAAGGTCACCGTCCGGGCCATGAGTCGCAAGCGGGTGCGCGAGGTCATTCTGCAGCGCGTCCGTCCGGATGCGGAAGGGGGGCGCGAGCCATGACCGGCGTGCTCGCAGCCCTGCTCCTGGCAGGGGCATTCGTCTATTCAGGGCTCGATGCCGCGTGGCAGGCCCTGGACCGCGTGCGGTTGCGGCATCGCGCCGACCGGGGTGATCCGCGCGCCCGACAGATGCTGGCGTGGGCCGCCGTGTCACCGCAGGCCGACCTGGTGCTTGCCTGGACGAGTCACGCGCTGGCCGCGGGCGCGCTCGTCGCGTTCGCTGCCGGACTTTCCGCGCGTCCCGACGGCGTGCTCATTTGGGCCGCGCCCCTCATCTTCGTCCCCGTTTACGCGCTCTTCGTGCAGTTGCTCGCGCGCCATGTTTTCCGCCGGCTCCCGTTCGTCGTGCTCAGCCGCCTGTGGTGGATGGTCTCGCTGGCCGGGGCCGTCTGGGCTCCCTTGGCGCGGCCGCTCGCGCGCTTGCTGCGCGCCATCCCGCCCGATCCGCTGCCGCAGCCTCCGGCGGAGGAAGAGTTGATGGCGCTGGCTGCGCAGACCGAGGGCATCTCGCCGCAGGAACTGGAGATGCTGCGCAGCGTGATGGATTTCCGCCACCTCACCGCGGGCGGCTTAGCCCTGCCGCTGAGCCGGATGCCTTGCACCGGTGCGGACAGAACACTCGCCGAGGTCATGGCCGACCGGACCCTCGCCGAGGCCCGGCACACGTTGGTCATCGGCGGCGACGGCTTCCCGCTCGGCGTGATGTCGGCCGCCACGGCCGCGCTCTCGGGAGCGGCGACCGCGCGCGCGCAGTCGTTCGCGCGGCCGCTTCTCTCCCTGCAGTCCGACCAGCCCGCATGGAAAGCGCTCGCCGCGCTGCGCCGTTCCCCCACGCCGGTGGCCGAGGTGCGCGACCCGGAAACCGGACGCTTCGCCGGCATCCTGACCGACCAGACGGTCGTGGCGCGGCTGCTTGGCCAGTCGGTTTGAGACGTGCAATCAAGCCCGCCCGCAGCCACAATGGACAAAATGTCATCCGTTCCCTCCGCGTATTCGCGCAAGAACCCGTTCCCTGCGCGCCTCAGCCGCGTGACCCCGCTGACCGCCGTGTCGTCCGGCAAGGAGACTCTCCATTTCGAAGTCGCGATTGCCGGCTCCAACCTGCGTTACGAGGTCGGTGATTCCCTCGGCGTGTTCCCCTCGAACGACCCGCAGGACGTGGAGGAGATTCTCGCGGCGACCGGCCTCGACGGCAATGAGGACACCGGCGGCACCCCCTTGCGGGAACTGCTGCTGCGCCAGGTCACGCTGCGCGAACCATCGCGGCAACTTCTCGCGGCCATCCTCGAGAAATGCCCGGACACCGAGGAACTCGCCGAGCTGATCGACCCGGAGGCCAAGTCGGTCATGGACGACTGGATCGACGGACGCGAGGTGATCGACATCCTCAAGGCCTACCCGCAGGCGAAGTTCACCGCGGCCGAGCTGGCCAAGGTTCTGCGCAAGCTGCAACCGCGCCTCTACTCGATCGCCAGCTCGCCCCGACGTTTCCCCGAAGACGTGCACCTGACGATCGCCGTCGTCCGCTACGAACTCCACGGCCGCAAGCGCCAGGGCGTGTGCTCGACTTTCCTCGCCGACCGCGCACGTGACGCGGAGGTTCCTGTGTTCGTCCATTCGGCCAAGCACTTCCGTCCTCCGGAGGATCCGGCAGCCCCCGTCATCATGGTCGGCCCGGGCACCGGCATCGCGCCGTTCCGCGCCTTCCTGCAGGACCGCGAGGCCTCGGGTGCCTCCGGGCCGACCTGGCTTTTCTTCGGCGACCGCAACCGCGCGACCGACTTCCTCTACGAGGCCGAGATCAACGACTGGCTCGCGCGCGGCGTGCTGAAGCGCCTCGACACCGCCTTCTCACGCGACCAGGCGGAGAAGGTTTACGTGCAGCACCGCATGATCGAGAACGCCGCGGAAATCTGGCGCTGGCTCGAGGCGGGCGGCTATTTCTACGTCTGCGGCGACGCCTCGCGCATGGCCAAGGATGTGGACCAGGCCCTGCACCGCATCGCGGAGCAGGAGGGCGGCCTGTCGCCCGAGGCCGCGACCGAATGGGTCGAGGCCCTGCGCGCGGCCAAACGCTACCGCAAGGACGTCTACTGATGGGCAGCCCCGGCACCACGGGCCTCCGCAAGGTCCACTTCACCGGCGTCTGCGGCACCGCCATGGGCTCGCTCGCCGCGGCCCTCCGCGATCGCGGTGTGGAGGTCACAGGATCGGACGAAAACGTCTATCCGCCCATGTCCACGTTCCTCCGCGACAAGGGCGTCACGATCAGCACGGGCTACCGCGCGGAGAACCTTCCGGCCGACGCCGACTTCGTGGTCATCGGCAACGCCATGCGACGCGGCAACCCGGAGGTCGAGGCGGTGCTCAACCGGAAGCTTCTCTACTACTCGCTCCCCGAGGCGCTGAAGATCTTCTTCCTCCGCGGCCGCCACAACCTCGTGGTCACGGGCACGCACGGGAAGACGACGACCACCTCGCTCCTCGCCTGGATCTTCGAATCGGCCGGACTCGCACCGTCCTGGCTCATCGGCGGCATCCCCAACAACCTCGGCCAAGGCTGCCGGCTCGGCGACTCGAAGCACTTCATACTCGAGGGCGACGAATACGATACCGCCTTCTTCGACAAGCGCTCGAAGTTCGTTCACTACCTCCCCGAATTGCTGGTGGTGAACAATGTCGAGTTCGACCACGCGGACATCTTCCGCGACCTCGACGACGTCATGACCAGCTTCCGCCGCCTCCTGCAGATCGTGCCGGGCGAGGGGATGGTGCTGCTCAACGGCGACGACCCGAACTGCCGCGCGCTGGCCGAGACCTGCCCTGCACCTTTGGTCGAGGTCGGTTTCTCGCCCAATGCGGGCAACCACATCGGCGATGTCCATCTCGGGCCCGCCTCGTCCTCCTTCGTCCTTTTCGGCGAGCGCTTCGAGATCCCGATGATCGGCGAGTTCAACGTCCGCAACGCCGCCATGGCCGTCTCCGCCGCCCATTTCTACGGCGTGCCCGCCGACGCCATCCGCGAGGCCCTGCGCACGTTCACCGGCATCCGGCGACGGCAGGAAGTGCGCGGCGTGGCCGGCGGCGTGACCGTGGTGGACGACTTTGGCCATCACCCCACCGCGATCTCGCAGACACTCGACGGCCTGCGCGTCAAATTCCCCTCGGCAAAGATCTGGGCCGTCTTCGAGCCTCGTTCGAACACCACGCGCCGCGCCGTGTTCCAGGACGTCCTGCCCCGCGCCTTCGCCGGCGCGGACGGTGTCATCCTCGCGCCGGTGGCGCGCCTCGAACAACTGCCCGAGAAGGAGCGGCTCGATCCCGCACGTGTCGTGGCCGACCTGCGCAAGTCCGGCAAAGAGGCGTTCTACGAAGCGGACACAGCCTCGATCATCGCGCGGGCGCAGACACTGGCCGACGCAGGCGACGTGATCGTGGTCTTCAGCAACGGCGGATTCGACAATATCCACCAACGTTTGCTAGACGCGCTGGGCGCGTAGCGCGCTGCTTCTTGGAGGGCGGGCGCCCTCCAACTCAGATGCTGCGCAGCACGTGCACGGTCAGCTCGGGCGGGCAATTGAAACGCGCGGCCACACCGCACGATCCGGTCCCCCGCGAGGTGTAGCCGCGCAATCCTCCGTGCGACCACGCCCCCGCGAACATGGCGTTCGGGCAACGTCCGTGCCGCACGATGGCAATGCCGCCGGGCAGGCAGATCTGCCCGGCGTGGGTGTGCCCGCTGAGCATGAACGAATAGCCCAGCCGCTCCGCCTCGGCCCAGGTCTCGGGACTGTGCGAGAGCAGCACCGCGCAGGCGTCCGCAGGAATTCCACGCCGCGCCGCCGCGAGATCGTGCGTGCGGTAGAAATAGGGATCATCCACACCGGCGATCCAGAGCCGCGCGCCACCACGTTCGACGAATGCGTTCTCGTTCAGCAACACCCGCAAGCCCGAGCGCTCAAGATGCGGCACGACCTCGATCGTGTCGTGGTTGCCGAGGATGGCGAGCGCCCCCGGGCCGAGTGCGGCGGCGAGTCGGCGCAGGTCGTCGAGGAAGTCGTGGAAATAGCCTGCCGGATGATCGGCGAAGTCGCCCGTCACCACGGCAAGATCGTGCGGCGTTTCGCGGATGAGGCCGATCAGCCGGTCGGTGAAACCAGGGATGAGGTCGAGGTGCGGATCGGACACGTGGAGCAACCGGAAGCCGTCGAACTCGCGCGGCAAAGCGGCCAGCGGTTGGTCGCGTTCGACCACTTGGATGTCGAGGCAGTTGGCGATCCCGCGCTCACGCAGGCCCGCCACGGTGAGGAACATCTCGACGATGCGGTCCACCGGAACAACCCGCTCGATGAAGAGCGCGCCCTCGCCTTGGTGCACCAGCCGGGCCACGAGGTTCGCCTGACGATGCAGCCGCTGACGCAGCAACGCGGGGCCGAGGCGTCGCCCCAGATCGCGGAACTCGCTGTCGCCCGCCATGGGGCGCCTCAGCGGGAGTAAACCTTGCCCGCGTCGAACTTCGGCTCTTCGTTCACCGGCAGGGGCCGGCCCTCGAAGTCGTAGCCTTGGAAGA
>CAZSUJ010000075.1:0-12801 GCA_964609925.1 uncultured Chthoniobacter sp.
TGGGGCTCGAACCAGTTCGGCCAGTTGGGAGTTAGCTTCTTTGCCGTCGGTTTCACCCCCGTCGCCGTCGACATGAACGGGGTCCTGGCGGGCAAGACCGTCGTCGCTCTTGCGGCGGGCCTAAATCACAGCCTCGCGCTCTGCTCCGATGGCACGGTCGCTGCCTGGGGCTCGAACAGATTCGGCCAGCTCGGCGATGGCTCCGGCGGCGAAGGCTCCACCCCCGTCGCGGTGAACACGAGCGGGGTCCTCGCGGGCAAGACCGTGGTCGCCATTGCGGCCGGCACTTCGCACAGCCTCGCACTCTGCTCCGACAGCACCGTTGTTTCCTGGGGCTCGAACGATTTCGGTCAGCTTGGCGCGAGCAGCAACGGATCGCAGGGCGACCCGATTGCCGTGACCAGCACCGGAGTTTTGGCAGGCAAGACGGTTGTCAGCATTGCCGCAGGCGATGCCCACAGCCTGGCGCTTTGCTCCGATGGCAGTCTCGTGGGGTGGGGGCGCAACACTTTCGGCCAGTTGGGCGAGAATCCCATCAACGTCGGCTTCGTCCCTGTGGTTGTCCCACCGAGCGGATTCCTCGCCGACCGGACAGTCGTCTCCGTCGCGGCGGGCTTCGGGCACAGCCTCGCCCTCGTCGCCTCACCACCGCCGCCGATCCTCACGCTTTCCCCCACTACCGGGCTGACGAGCACCGGCATCACCCTCAACGGCACGGTCAACCCCAGCGGTCTCGGCGCCACCGTGAGTTTTGAATACGGCCTAACGGACAGCTACGGCTCCACCTTCGCCGCCACCCCGTCCTCGGTCAGCGGCACATCCCCCGTGGCCGTGACCGCCACACTTTCAGGCCTTACGGCCGCGACAACTTACTACTACCGACTCACCGCCGTCACGAGCTACGGCACGTTCACGAGCTCCGGCCAGACCTTCGTGACGCCGCCGTCACCACTCGATGCCACATTCGCGAGCGCCGCCACGGTGCCGGCGACCGACGTCAGTTACGATGCGACCGGGCGCACCCTGAATCTCAGCCTGAACTTCGCTCCGGTCGCCGGCACTTCACTCACCGTGGTCAGGAACACCGGCATCGGCCTCTTTTCGACCCGATTCGCCAATCTCTCCCAAGGACAAACCGTCGATCTCACTTTCGGCGGCGTCACCTACACATTTGTCGCCAACTATTACGGTGGCTCTGGCAACGATCTCGTCCTCCACTGGGCAGGAACCCTGCCGGTCGCTTGGGGCAACGGTTTTGACGGGCAACTTGGCGACGGCACCAGCGTGATTGCGAGGTCGCCGGTGGCGGTCGTCCCGAATGGAGCTTTGTCGGGAAAGACCGTTGTGTCCGTGGCTGCGGGGCAGTCCCACAGCATCGCGCTCTGCTCGGATGGAACCCTCGTCGCTTGGGGTTGGAACGCCTCCGGGCAAATCGGCGACGGCACCACCTCGCGTCGGAGCACGCCGGTGGCGATCACTGGCAACGGCGCTTTGGCCGGTAGGACAGTCATCGCCATTGCGGCCGGTTTGGCGCACAACCTCGCGCTGTGCTCTGATGGCACGGTGGTGGCGTGGGGCTTCAACAGCAACGGGCAGATTGGCGACAACTCCACGGCCAATCGCTCCACACCGGTGGCGGTGTCTGGCAACGGCGCTTTGGCGGGCAAATCCGTTGTATCCATTGCGGCGGGGGATAGCCACAGCGTGGCGCTGTGTTCTGATGGCACCCTCGTCGCTTGGGGCAATAACTACTACGGGCAGATGGGCGACAATACGACCACGCGTCAGCTCACGCCGGTGGCGATCAGTGGCAACGGAGCCTTGGCCGGCAGGTCCGTTGTCTCCCTCGCGGTGGGAGCCGACCACAACCTCGCATTGTGCTCTGACGGCGCCCTCGTCGCTTGGGGCTTCAACGGCTACGGGCAGCTTGGCAACAATTCCACCACCGTTCCGAACACGCCGCGGGCATCGACGCCGGTGGCAATCACCGGCAGCGGAGCGTTGGCGGGCAAGTCTGTTACGGCCGTCTTGGCGGGCGACGATTTAAGCTTCGCCTTGTGTTCCGATGGCACCCTCGCGTCCTGGGGCCTCAACAATTTCGGCCAACTCGGCGACGCCACCACCACCAATCGGTCCACGCCGGTGGCGATCACCGGCAACGGAGCTTTGGCGGGCAAGACGATCTCGTCTCTCGTCGCGGGCCGATACCACAGCGTTGCACTGTGCGCCGACGGCACCCTCACCACTTGGGGCTACAATGGGAATGGCGAACTGGGCGATGGCACCTCCGCCAATCGGTCCACGCCGGGCGTGATCACCGGGAACGGCGCTTTGGCTGGCAAGACCGTGGTGTCTGTTGCGGCGGGCCAGAACCACAGCTTCGCCCTCGTCGCGACCCCTCCGTCGCCCGCCTTCACCGTGTCCCCCATCACGGCCCTGACCGGCACCGGCGCCACCCTCAACGGCACGGTCAACCCCTTCGGAACCAGCGCCACCGTGAGCTTTTCCTACGGCCTGACCACGAACTACGGCACGACCGTCACCGCCACGCCGTCGCCCGTCACCGGCACCTCCGCGACGGCGGTGAGCGCGACCCTCACCGGCCTCACCCCGGGCACGACCTACAACTACCGGATCACCGCCGTCACCGGAAACGGTGCCTTCACCGGCATCAACCAGACCTTCACCACGCTTGCGACCCAAAGCATCACGTTCGCCAACCCCGGCACCCGGATTTTTGGCGACGGCAGCGCCCCCTTCGCCCTCAGCGCCACCGCCAGCTCCGGCTTGCCGGTGACTTTCAGCGTTGTCTCCGGCCCCGCCACCGTGAGCGGCGACACCCTCACGCTCACCGGCACCGGCACAGTCGTCGTCCGCGCCAGCCAGTCGGGCAACTCCACCTTCGCCGCCGCGCCCAACGTTGACCAGACCTTCACGGTGAACGCCCCCGCGCCCCTCGTCGCCACCTTCACCAGCGCGACCACCGTGCCGGCCAGCGCCGTCGTCTACAATGCGACCGGGCGCACGCTGAACCTCAGCTTGCAGTTCGCCCCGGCCGCCGGCACCTCGCTCACCGTGGTCAACAACACCGGACTGGGCTTCATTGCGGGAACCTTCGCCAACCTCGCCCAAGGCCAAGCCGTCTCCTTCTCCTTTGAAGGCGTCACCTATCAGTTCGTGGCCAACTACTACGGCGGCACCGGCAACGACCTCGTCCTCCACTGGGCCGGCACCCTTCCCGTCGGCTGGGGCTGGAATGCTTACGGCCAGCTCGGCGACAACTCCGCCACGCCCCCGCACGCCCCCGTTGCCGTCGTCGCGGGCGGCGTCCTCGCGGGCAAGACCGTCGTCGCCCTCGCCTCGGGCAACGGCCACACCCTCGCACTCTGCGCCGACGGCACCCTCGCCGCCTGGGGCCGAAACGACTTCGGCCAGCTCGGCGACGGCTCCACCACCAACCGCCTCACCCCCGTGGACATCACCGGGAGTGGCGCCCTCGCCGGCAAGTTAGTCATCGCCATCGCCACCGGCCATACGCACAGCCTCGCGCTTTGCTCCGACGGCACCGTGGTCGGCTGGGGCTGGAACGGAATCGGCAGTGTCGGCGACAACTCCAACCTTAACCGGCACATTCCCGTCGCCGTCACCACCAGTGGCGCGCTCTCCGGCAAGACCGTCGTCGCTATCGCCGCCGGCTCCGACCACAGCCTCGCGCTCTGCTCCGATGGCACCGTGGTCGGCTGGGGCTGGAACGGTGCCGGTAATCTCGGCGACACCACCACCACCAGCCGGTTCGCTCCCGTCGCTGTCAGCACCAGCGGGGTGCTCTCCGGCAAGACCGTCGTCGCCATCGCCGCCGGCGGCGGCCGCAGCCACGCCCTCTGCTCGGATGGCACCCTCGCCGCCTGGGGCGAAAACGACCGCGGCCAATTGGGCGACAACTCCACCACCAACCGCTCCGCCCCCGTCGCCGTCGTCACCTCCGGAGTCTTGTCCGGCAAGACCCCCGTCGCCATCGCCGCCGGCGCCTACCACAGCGTCGCGCTTTGCTCGGATGGCACCCTCGCCGCCTGGGGTAGAAACGACTTCGGCCAGCTCGGCGACAACTCCACCACCGACCGGCTCGCCCCGGTCGCGGTGACCACCGGCGGAGCTTTGTCCGGCAAGACTGTCGTCGGCCTCGGGACCGGCGCCCACCACACCGTCGTCCGCTGTTCCGACAGCACGCTCGTCGCCTGGGGTGAAAACGGCGGCGGCCAATTAAACGACACCACCTACATCCAGCGGCAGACCCCGGTCGCGGTCGCCATAAATGGAGCCTTGGCCGGCAAGACGGTCGTCGGCCTCGGGGTCGGCACCTATCACACCCTCGCCCTCGTCGCCACGCCTCCGCCGCCGGTCCTCACCCTCGGCGCCGCCACCGGGGTGACCAGCACCGGCGCGACCCTCAACGGCACGGTCAACCCCTTCGGAACCAGTGCAACCGTGAGTTTCGATTACGGTCTCACCACCAACTACGGCTCCACCATTGCCGCGACGCAGTCGCCGGTCGGGGGCTCGTCGCCCGCCGCCGTGAGCGCGACCCTCACCGGCCTCACTCCGGGCACGACTTACAACTACCGCATCACGGCCGTCACCGGCAGTGGCACCTTCACCAGCACCAACCAGACCTTCACCACGCTGGCGACCCAGACGATCACCTTCCCGGACCCCGGCACGAAGGTCGTGGGTGATGCGCCCTTTGCCCTCGGCGCAACCGCCAGCTCCGGCTTGCCCGTCACTTACGAGGTGGTCTCCGGGCCCGGCACCCTCAACGGCGACACATTGACCATCACCGGCGCGGGCACGGTCGTCCTCCGCGCCAGCCAAGCGGGCGACGCCACCTACGCCGCCGCGTCCGACGTGGAGCGGAGCTTCAACGTGCTGACCGCATTCGACAGCTGGCGGGTCGGGAGGTTCTCGGCCGGGGAGTTGGCTCAAGCCTCCGTCGCGGGACCGCTGGCCGACGCTGATGGGGACGGTGTTTCCAACTTGGTCGAATACGCCCTCGGTGCCGAGCCGCGCCTGGCCGGTGACACCGGCTTGCCCACGCGGAGCATTTCAGGCGGACGCCTCCAGCTCTCCTTCGCCCGCGTGCGTGGCGACGTCACTTACGTCGTCGAGGGATCGTCCAGTCTCGACAGCGGTTGGTCGGTGCTGGCCGTCAATCCAGGCACCGTGGGCTCCGTCGTCACCGTTGATGACACTGTGACCTTGGGCCCGATCAACCCCCGCCGTTTCGTCCGCCTCCGCATCGTCGCGCCCCAATTGTGAGGTCGCCGCGGTCGCGGCCGGGTGCGGGGTGATCAGTCCTCGTGGAAACGCTTGGCCACGAGTTCCTCGATCTCGGCGAGGAACTGCTCGGCGTCGGCACCGGCGGCGGTGACCTTGAGTTTCGAGCCGTGGCCGGCGGCCAGCATCATGAGTCCCATGATGCTCTTGCCGTTGACCTCCTCGCCGTCCTTCTCGACCCAGACATCGGCCTTGAAGCGGTTCGAGGTCTTCACGAAGAGGGCGGCCGGGCGGGCGTGGAGGCCGTAGCGGTTGAGGATGACGATCTCCCGGGTGAGACGTTGCTCACCGCCGGAAGGTTTCTTGGCGAGGATCCCCATGGGCTACAGTTGATTTTCCATCATCTTAATGAGGCGTTCGTTGAACTCCAGCGCGCTGTTGGTGCCGAGGGACTTGAGTTTCTGGTCCAAGGCGGCCACTTCAACGAGCCGGCCGACGTCCCGTCCGACGCGGACAGGTATTACGACATGGGGGACGGAGATGCCAAGAATCTTGTAGAACTGCCTTTCCAGCCCGTGACGGTCCACTTCCTCCATTTCCTGCCAATCCTTCAGGGTGACGACGAGGTCGAGGGTCTTCTCGACGCGGATGCTGCGGACGCCGAAGACCGAGGCGACGTTGATGATGCCGAGGCCGCGGACTTCCATGTGGAAGCGGGTGAGTTCGGCCGAGGTGCCGATGAGGCGGCGTCCCTCGACCGAGCGCAGGCGCGTGATGTCGTCGCTGACGAGGCTGTAGCCGCGTTCGAGGAGGCTGAGGACGCATTCGCTCTTGCCGATGCCGCTGTCGCCGCGGATGAGGGTGCCGATGCCGAGGATGTCGACCATGCTGCCGTGCTCGCTCCGGCGGGGGGCGAACTCGGACTCGAGGGCGATGGTGGCCGCGTTGATGAACTTCATCGTGATCATCGGGGTGCGGAAGACGGGGATGCCGGCCTCCTCGGCGAGCTGGACCACGGACGCGGGCGGCTTGGCGTGGCGGGCGATGATGAGGCAGGGGATGGGGGATTCGAAGAACTGGCGCAGGCGGGCTTCGCGGACGCGGGGTCCGAGGCTGTTGAGGTAGCTGAGTTCGGCGCTGCCGATGACCTGCATGCGTTTCTCGGCGAAGTAGGTGTAGAAGCCGGAGAGGGCGAGGCCGGGGCGGTTGACGGTGGGTTCGCGGATGAGGCGGTCGAGGCCGTCCTGTCCGGCGACGGGCTCGAGGTCGAGGGCCTTGGCGTGGCGGCTGACGAACATGCCGACGCTGATCGGCCGGGCCTTGGGGATCTCGGCGGCGGCGCTCACATCTGGAAGCCTTCGCCGAGGTAGAGCTTGCGGCTCACCGGGTCGTTGAGGAGGAAGTCCTTGGGTCCCTCGCTCTCGACGCGGCCCTCGAAGATGAGGTAGGCGCGGTCCACGATCGAGAGGGTCTCGCGGACGTTGTGGTCGGTGATGAGGATGGCGAGGCCGGAGTCGCGCAGGTTCGAGATGATCTGCTGGACGTCGAAGACGGCGATGGGGTCCACGCCGCTGAACGGCTCGTCGAGCATGAGGAGGGAGGGATTGGTGACGAGCGAACGGGCGATGGTCAGCCGGCGCTTCTCGCCGCCGCTGAGGGTGAGGGCCTCGTTGCGCGCGATGTGCTCGATGCCGAACTGGTGGAGGAGTTCCTCGCAGCGGGCCTTGCGGTCGGCCTTGCTCATCTTCGTGGTCTCGAGGATGGCCATGATGTTCTGCTCGACGGTGAGCTTGCGGAAGATCGACTCCTCCTGCGGGAGGTAGCCCATGCCGGCGCGGGCGCGGCGGAACATGGGCATGCGGGTGACGTCGTTGCCGTCGAACAGGACGCGGCCGGAGTTCGGGCGGACGAGGCCGACGATCATGTAGAAGCTGGTCGTCTTGCCGGCGCCGTTGGGCCCGAGGAGGCCGACGACCTCGCCGCGGCGCACGTTGATGTCCACGCCGTTGACGACGGCGCGGCCGCCGTAGATTTTGACCAGCTTGTCGGTCTGGAGGACGGGCGTGGCGGCCTGGGCTGGGGTGGTTTCGCTCACGGAAGTTTGACGGAGGGTTGGTCGGAAATGACGGTGCGGCTGGGGCCGTCGGTGGTGGCGCGCCCGTCGCGCAGGAGGATCATGCGGGTGGAGGGCGAGGTGGCGATGTGGCGGTTGATGCCCTGCTGGATCTCGGGGTTGCCGCTGAGGGTGACCTTGCCCTCGGCGGGGACGTATTCGGCCGCGCGGGCCCGGCCGGTGGCGGGATTCTTCACGTCGGCCCCGCCTTGCTGGACGATGACGACATTGCCCTCGGCCACGGCACGGTCGATGCCCGAACGGTCCTTGCCGAGGTAGACGGTGAGTTTGTCGGAGCTGAGGAGGAAGGCGGGGTCGTTGATGCGAACCGAGCCGAGGAAGACAGCGATGTTGTTCTTCTCGTCGAACGTGGCCTCCTTCTGCGCGGTGATCTCGGTCTTGCTGCCGACGGGGCGGCTGCTGCCGAGGCCGCCGAGGCCGAGGAGGTCGGGCTTCGGTGTGGGCGACTGGGCGGGCAGGACGGAGGCGGACGCCAGCAGGAGGGCGAGGGCGGCGGGGGCGAGGGAGTTCATTGTTGTGTGGTCCCGTCGTCGGTCACGGTCATGGTGACGGGTCCGAGCAGCTTGCTCGTCCGGTTGCGCACATCGAACTGCATCTGCCGGCCGGTGATCTCAATCTGCTTGCCGCGGATGATACAGGCGGAGGTGCTGGTGAGCAAACTCGTGGCTTGGTCGAAGGTGGCCTCGCTGAGGACAACCTCGAGGGCGGCGGTGTTCTTGTCCTCCTTGAAAATCTCGATGCGCAGTCCGTCGAAGTCGAAGGTCGTCTCGCTGGCGCGCTCGGCGGTGTCGGCGTTGAAGCGCATGGCGAGGGTGCCGTCGGCATTGAAATGCGGGGCGCGGATATCCTTCACGCTCTGGCCGATCTTGACCGGGATGTCCACGGTGGCGAGGTCTTCCTGGGCCATGGCGCAAGCGGTGCAGGCCAGGAGGAGGGCGAGGGCGGGGCGGAGAACTTCAGAGCGCATGGCGGATGGCGACGAGCGTGCGGAGAACGGCGGGCAGGGCGGCGTGGGGGATCTGGTTCGGGCCGTCGGAAGGCGCACGAGACGGATCCTCGTGCGTCTCGATGAAGACGCCATCGGCCCCGGCGGCCACGGCCGCGCGGGCCAGAACGGGGGCGAGGGCGCCGTCGCCCGTCGTGCGGTCACCGCCGCCGCCGGGCCGTTGGACCGAGTGGGTGGCGTCGAAGACGACGGGAAATCCGGCCTCGCGGATCCACGGGATCGAGCGCATGTCGGCCACGAGGTTGTTGTAGCCGAAGGTGGTGCCCCGCTCGGTGAAGAAGAAGCGGCGACAGCCTGCCGCGAGGAGTTTCTCCGCGATGGGCTTGATCTCCCACGGCGAGAGGAACTGGCCTTTCTTGACGTTGACGGCGCGGCCGGTCGCGGCGGCGGCGAGGATGAGGTCGGTCTGACGGCAGAGGAAGGCGGGGATCTGGAGCAGGTCAACATGCTCGCCGGCGATCTCGGCCTCGGCGGGGCTGTGGACGTCGGTGGTCACGGGGACGCCGAATTCCTCGCGGATGGCGGCGAGCAGGCGGCACCCGTCGCGCACTCCGGGGCCGCGGAACGAGCGGCCGGAGGTGCGGTTGGCCTTGTCGTAGGACGCCTTGAAGATGAAGGGCAGACCGAGGCGGCGGGTGATGGCGACGAGTCGGGCGGCGGCGCGGCGCGCCTGCTTCTCGCCCTCGAGCACGCAGGGGCCGAGGATGAGGGCAAGGTCGGGGCCGCCCACGGTGACTGCACCGATCTTGCACGTCTTGACCTTCATGGGAACGCGGAGGCTACACGTCCGGGGCGTCGGAGTCACTCCCCGTGAGAACGTCTTCGATGAGTTGCGCGGTCCGCAGGGTGGCGCCCCGGTGGGTGTCGAGGACCTCGGCGGCGGCCCGGGCCATGGCGCGGCGGCGCTCCGGGTCCGCGAGGAGGAGGGAAACGCGCGCGGCGATGGACTGTGCGTTGTAGACCTCGGACGCGGCGCCGTTGTCGAGCAGGGAGGCGGCGAGCCCCGCGAAGTTCTGCATTTCCGGGCCGAACAACACCGGCTTGCCGGCGACGATGGCCTCGACGGGATTCTGTCCGCCCCCGCCGCAGAGGCTCTTGCCGATGAACACGATGTCGGCGCAGGAATACCAGTCGCGGAGCTCGCCGGTCGTGTCCACGAGCAGGACATCGGGGGTCTTCCCGGTCGGGCCGACGGTGCGGCGCCCCACACGAAGTCCGATCACGCCGAACTGCGAGATGATCTCCGGGGTGCGCTCGACGTGGCGGGGAACGATGATGAGCCGGGCGCGCGGGTGCGTTTTGCGCAGGGCGACCAGGGCCGCGCCGAGGATCTCTTCCTCGCCGCGGTGGGTGCTGCCGCCGAGCAGGATCGGGGCGCCTTCGGTGAAGCCGAAACTGCGGAGGACGGGGCGGTAATCCTGCGGCACCGCCTCATCCGCCTCCGGGTCGTATTTCACACTGCCGGTGAGACGGAGCCGCGCCGGGTTCACCCCGATGTCCTCCCAGATGTCGGCGTCCTGAGGTTCCTGCAACCCGACGGCCGCGAGGTGCCGCGTGACATGCGCGACGATCGGGGCGAAGCGGCGGTAGCGTCCGGCCGATCGGGGCGAGACGCGGGCGTTGACGAGGACGACGGGGATGCGCAGGTCGCCTGCGGTCCAGATAAAGTTGGGCCACATCTCGCTTTCCGTGAGGATGATGGCGCGCGGGCGGACGGTGCGCAGGGCGCGCTTCACCACGCGGCCGATGTCCACGGGGGTGTAAACGGGAACCCACCAGTCGGTTTGTTTTTTCAGCGCGAGCGCGTGGGCGGTGGAGGTGGTGCTGGAGACGACGAACTGCCACGACGGGTGTCGCGCGTGGAGTGTCTCCATGAGTTTGAGCGCGACGAGGAGTTCGCCGACGCTGACGGCGTGGACCCAGATCCACTCGCCTTTGGCGAAGCGCTGCCTCAAGGCCGGCGAGTAGCGGGCGAAGCGCTGGCCGAAGTCTCGGCGGTAGTCGCCCCGCCGGAACATGCGCTCCAAATACCCGGGCATCAGCGCAAGGAAGCCGAGCGGGTAGAGCAGGTTGTAGGCGGTGCGGATCATGGAACAGGTTCGCGGCGGCAATAGGCAATCCAAGCCTGCCCGTATCGGCGAGTCTTGATCAATGACCAAGAGCCGCCCGCCGGTCCGGGTTCGCCGGGCAGTTCATACACGAACCACCCTCCCGGTGGAACGATCCGCGCCAGCGACTCGCCGGCCACGAGCATGGCCGGGTGCGCCGGATGGTCCAGAGCGAGAGCGAAGGGCGGGTCGGCGAAGACGAGGTCGAACGAGTCTGCGGGCGCGCGCGCCACGAACGCGGCGGCATCCTGGGTGCGCACCTCGCCGCGGAGTCGGGCCCGGGCGAGGTTGGCACGGATGGCGTCGGCGGAGCGGCGGTGGGCGTCCACAAACACGCACGAGGCGGCGCCGCGGCTCAGGGCCTCGAGGCCGAGGGCGCCGCTGCCGGCGAAGAGGTCGAGAACGCGGGCGCCGATGACGACTTCGCCGAGGCTGGAGAAGACGGCCCCGCGCACGCGGTCCATCATGGGCCGTGCGATGCCCTGCGGGCAGTCGAGGCGGAGGCCGCCCGCTTGTCCGGCGATGATGCGCATGCCGGTGGTCAGGGCGTCCCGATGAGGTTGAAGAGGAAGTCGCCGACCTGTCCGGCCACGCCGCCGCCGAGGAGCCGCGAGGCGAGGTCGCTCTGCGGGGCCTCGAGGGTGCCGCCGACCGAGAATTCGACTTCGCCGTAGCCCTGCAGCGAGGGATCCGACGCAGGCGGCAGCGCGCGCTGCGTGACGGCGGCCAGCCGGGCAGCCACGGGAGGGCTGAGGTAGAGCTTGGCCTTCAGGTCGAGCGCGCCGGTGCGCGTGACGGGACCGGCCATTTCGATGACGAGTTCCTCCGAGTGGAGGCGCAGAGGTTCGACGTGGATGAAGTCATCCTCGATCCGCAGGGTGGCCCGTGCCTCGCTGAAGGTCATGCCTTGCAGTTCGCGGATGCCGAGCAACTGCCCGAGTCCCTGGAGGTAAGCCGACGGCACCATCTTGGCCCCCGCGATGACGATTTCGCTGCGGCCGCGGACTTGGCGTTGCGGCGCGTTGCGGCCTTGGAGGAAGAACTCGGCGGACAACTCGCCGTTGAACGTGGTGCCGCCGAACGAGACCGGCAGGCGCAGGGCGGACAGCTGGAAGCCGTCGAGGCGCAGGCTCCAATCGTAGGGCGATCCCTCGGTGCGCGCGGCGATCGAGCCGTTGCCCGAGAGGCGGCCGCCCGCGACGTCGCCCGAGATGTCGGGGAACGTGAGGAGACCGTCCTTCAACTCGAAACCGCTGCGCAGGTCGCGCGCCACCAGCAACCCGGCCAGCACGGCTTCCGGGATCACCGCCTCGCCCTTGGCGTTGCCGCCATCGGTCAGCGTTGCCGTCGCAGAGACGCCCCCCGCGTCGAGCAGCGGCCAGCCGTCGCGGTTCTCGAAGAGGATCTGCGAACGCTGCAATTCCATCGCATCGACCCGCACGGTGAACGCGGCTGCGGCCTCTTCCTCGGGGGTTGCTTCGGCAAGCTCCCCGACGGGGGTGGGCGAAGGTTCGGCGGCGACGGCCGGGGGAGTGCCCGCGGCCATGGGGACGGCCTCCTCGGGGCTCACGGGGAGACGCCACTGGCCGGAAGGGTTCTGCCGCCAGGTGAGGACGGCTTCCTTGAGGGCGAGCTTGCTCACGACGAACTCGCGGCGGAGCAGGGGCAGGAGGCGGAAGACGATCTGGAATTCCGACGCCTCGATGAAGTTGACCCCCTCGTTTTCCATGTCCGGCACGACGAGTCCGCGCAGTCGGATTCCGTCCCACGGCGTGTAGAACGTGCTGCGGACGCTGAGCGGGAGTCCGATGACCCGGCGGGCGCCCTCGCGGAGTTCGGCTTGCATCCCGGCGGACTGGAGATGGAGGTTGAAGGCGAGAACGGCACCAGTCACGGCCACCACGGCGATGACAAAGACGACCAAACCCGAACGGACAACACCCCTCATGCGATCGAGCATCCTAACGCAACATTGCCGGAGGCAAAGCGGGAAGCGACGGTTTGCTCCGCGGGCCGGATGCTGATACTCTGTCGGAGGTGGAGTTTCTCCGGGCCAAGTATCGGGTGGCGCCCGTCACAGTCGTCCTCGCCGTCTCGCTTGTGGTGGTCTTCCTTCTGGAAGTGCTGCTCCAAGTCACGGCGAGGCCTGCGCTGCTGCGGCTTCTGGCCCTGAGCGGGGAGGGGCTGGCGGCGGGTTACTGGTGGACTCTGGTCACCCATCTTTTCCTCCACGCCAACGCGTTGCACTTGCTGGTCAACCTGCTCGGCCTGTGGTTCCTGGG
>CAZSUJ010000076.1:0-12613 GCA_964609925.1 uncultured Chthoniobacter sp.
GTCTGGTAAGTGCCTGCACGCAGAAGGAGGTTCGCACCGCTCTGCAAAGTCACGGCGTCATCGCCGGTCACATTGCCGAAGTTCACGCTCGAGTAGAGGTCGACGAAGCGGATGTTGCTTCCACCCGTGACGACCCACTTGCCAGTGAAGTTCGTCTGCGTCGAGTTAGTGGTGCCGCCAAGGATGATGCGGGTGGAGTTTGATCCGAAGGACAGGGTGAGCACGCCAAAGCCGTTGAGGCGGTTGTTGGTTAGCGTCAGCCTTCCGTTGTTGGCGTCGAGGCCGATGTTCCTCAACTCACCGCCGGAGGCTCCGACCGTAATCGCATAGTTCAGCGTCGTGTTGGTTGCGAACTGCGTGAAGAGCGCGCCACCGTCGAGGGTTACCGGCGCGGAGTTCGAAGCCCCCAAAGATCCGGCTGCCGCATTGGTGATCTGGATCGCGCCGCCATTGATGATCGTTCCACCGGTGTAAGTCTTGTTCGTCTCGGCGAGGCTCAGCACTCCGCCCCCTGTCTTCGTCAACCCAGTCGTTCCGCTCAAAGCCGCCGCAACGGAGTTGGTCAACCCGGAGGCGATGTCCCAAGTCGTGCCGGAGAGCGTCAGCGTGCCCGAACCGCCGAAGCTGTAAGCGCCGGTTGTGATCGTGATGTTGCCCACGCTGACGCCGCCGGCGTTGACTGTCACCGCCAAGGGCGTTGTCCCGGTGAAGACCGCCGCGTCAGGAGCGGCGCTGTTCCAATTCGCGGGCGTCACCCCGTCCAACCAGCCGCCCGCCGCGTTCTGCCAGTCACCGGTGCCGCCGGCACCGCCGTTGTAAGTGAGGGTCGCGGCATGCGCCGCGCCAGCGAGGAAGAGGGTTGCAACGACCAGCGTGCCGGGGGTTTTCATGGGAGGATGATGTTGGGGAACATCCCAACCATAATCCAACCTGCGGCCTCGCCCATGCCAATTCAGGCAAAGGATTTGCCGCGCCGTGCAGACGAGACTCGCGCAGAACGCGACGCGAAAGCATACACCACCCGATGGCTTCCCTCTCGCAAGGATGCAGTGGCACAGAAGTCCTGCAGGGGCGAGTAGCCGTGCGTGCTGACCAGAAGGAAGAGTGGAGCCGCGCAAAGCTGAGGCCTCCGGGCCGGTCGCGAATCACTCACGTCACGGGCTCCAACGAACTCAGGATTGCACGCAACGAGAACTCCGCCCCGCAGATCACACGATCCGAGGCGCCGTAGTAGATCGTGACCCGGTCACCATCCACGATGTGTCCGTTGGTGAACACAACCTGACCGAAGAAGCCCTTCTGCTCGTAAATCTCCAGCGGCTCCATGATGGGCAGCTTTGAACGGGCCAGGACGCGCCATGGTTCGTCCAGATCAAGCAGCAGCCCCCCAAGACAATACCGGGAGGAGGTATCTGCACCGTGGTAAATGGCGAGCCAACCTGACGGCGTCTTGATCGGGGCGGCGCCTCCACCCACTCGGCTTCCATCCCACAAACCGGGGCGGGTGCGGGCCACACAAAGATTCCCTCCCCAGTGCCTGAGGTCGGGTGAGGAAGCCATCCAGATGTAATGCCCGCCGACAATCACCCCGCTGGGCCTGTGGAGGCAGAAATACCGTCCTCCGATCATCCGCTCGAAAACGGCGGCATCCTTGTTGGCCGGTGGCAGCACGACGCCGCAATTCTCGAACGTCTCCCAATCACGGGTGATCTTCATCCCCACGCCGTATCCAACGGAAGAGACAGCCGTATAGGTCAGCACGAACCTTCCGTCGTCCATGGTCGAAACGCGGCAGTCCTCGATGCCGAACGCCTCCTGCGGGCCACTGCCGTGGATCTGCAACCCCGTGTCGCGAAAATGCCGTCCGTCAGGGCTGTCGAACAAGCGCAGGTGGGAAACGGTCGAGAGATAACCCTCGCCGCGGTATTTGTATTCGCGCGGATCATCCGTGTTGATGCACGGATCATCCGCCGCCACCTCAAGCACGTCCGGGCGTCCGTCACGGAGGAACGGAATGCGCACACGTCCCTCGACTGGCACGGGACGCTCGGCCACCCGCACGAGGAGACAGATGCGGCCGTCATGGCGGAACACACCGGGATTGAGCAAGCACTCGACCTGCCATCCGGGGGCGCTCGGGGTGACCTGCTCCGGTTGCAGGAGGGGGTTCTCGGGAAAGCGGATTGCCAGGTCGTTCGGAGTTTTCATGAAGCGGATGACTGATGGCGTCCATCGAGCAGTCGCCGGGTTTCTTCGGCGCGGTGGCGCGTGATCGGATAGAAGAAAAGGAAAGCGAGCGCCGCCACGGCAGCCCCCCCCTGCACCGCGATGAGAATCCACTTCATCGCGATGAGTTCCGGTTCGGTGGGCCGTGCGGTCATGTCCGTGTATCCGGCCAAGTAGGGCATGAAGCCCGCCACGAGAATCAGCACGATGCCAACGGTGCGGTTGAGCGCGGTGGCCACCGCCACATACGTGCCCTCGCGGCGGAGGCCGGTGACAACCTCGTCCTCGTCGCAGACGTCGGCCATCATCGAGCTGAACATTAGGTTGCAGGCCTGCAGGCCGAGATTGATCACGATTCCGGGAATCATGGTGAACCACGGGTGGTGCTGCTCCGGGATCCAAGGCAGCCAATCGTAGCGCGGTGCGAGGAAGATGGAAACCAGCAGCCCTCCGACAAAGACAAGCGCGAGGCCGAAGAGACCCACCGTGCGCTTGCCGAGGTGGGTGGAAAGCCACAGGCCCAGCATCGTGCCAACGTAGGTCATCGACGTGGTCACCGTGCCGGCCACTCCCCCGAGGAGCGCGCCGAACTTCTCGTCGCCCCCGCAGACGTAGTCGATGTTCAGGTAGAATCCGACGGTGCTCCCGCTGGAGATGGAGAACATGAGGAAGACCATCGCCCCCTGAAGGAGGAGGAAAGGGCGGTTGCGACAGGTGAGTTTGAGCGCAGGCCAGAGCTTGATCTTCTCCTGGTCCATCGCCGCCGTCGTCTTCTCTTTGCAGAAGACGACCGTCATGGCGGCTCCCGCGATGATGATCAAGCCCACGACCACGCTCAGCACGACGGCCCCCTGTGCGACATCCGCGAACACCTCCCGCGTGCAAAACCAGTAGAACCACGGCGCCATGAAGAACCCGATGGCGGAGATGTAGCCTTTCCACGCCTGCACCCGCGTGCGTTCGTCGTAGTCGTTGGACAACTCCAATCCCAAGGCCTGGTGCGGGACGGAAAGCATCGAGTCGAAGATGCTGTAGATCGACAGGATGCCGCCGAAGAAAAGCAGTAACGTCCACCCGCCCGCCCCGGCCGGTGCGAGCCACATGAGCGGGAGGACCAGCGCGCACAGGACGGCCCCACCCAGAATGTAGGGCTTGCGCCGTCCCCAGCGGGTGCGCGTGTTGTCGGAAATCCCGCCGATCAGCGATGCGGAAAGCACCGCGATCAGCCTCGGCAGGGCGTTGGCCACCGCGAGCAGTCCCGTATCCATGCCGAAGTGCCGCGCATAGACAGGGATGGCCAGGCCGCCCGGCAGCTGGGTGTTGAGAAAGTCGGCCATCCCGCCCGCCCCATAGGCGATCTTCGAGAGCAGAGGAACCCGCTGCGACGCCTGAGTTTTGTGCCGCTCCCAGTGCGGCATGGCGGTCAACTCGGCTTTTTCGGCGGGGTCCATTCGGAACAACCCATCGCTAATGCCGGGACCGGCGGCAGGCCATGCCGATGCGTGCGCGTCGCCGGATACTTTGTGCCGGAGGCGAAACGGCGGGAATCAGCAGGGCCGCGTGGCGCATCCGCGGCGCGCGCGGCGAAGGAGGGAAGCACCTGCAAACAGGCCGACGAGCAGCCCGCCCGCCACCAAAGCCGAGGGCTCGGGAACCGAGGTGATCGTGAACGTGTCGCTGCCGTTCCAGCTGTAGCTGAACGCATTGTCGAACGTGAAGAGCGAGGTGTTGGTGATGGTGCTGGTCAGGTTGCTGCCGAAGACCAGCATGTTGCCGATGGCGAAGTTCGACACCGTGAGTTTGCTGACCGGTGAATAGGTTCCGAAGGTCAGCGAACCGGTGGCCCCCGAGCCGAAATCCAGGAACGAATCCGCCGTGAGGTTGAGATTGCCGAACACTTCACTGACTCCGGCACCTCGGGTGATCGTGCCGCCGGAGAGCGTCACGGCGGTGGTGTCATTGACCTGATTGCCGGCCGACACGAGCAACTGGGCGCCCGAACCGACAGCGATCGAGAAGCCGGACACGGCCGCGACGCCGGCGGTCTTGGCGAGTTGCAGCGTGCCGTTGCTGATCGTCGTCGCTCCGGAGTAGGTGTTCGCGGTGGTTCCCGACAAGGTGAGCGTTCCTGCCCCTGTCTTTATGATCGCGCCGCTGCCGGAGATGGCGTTCGTCACGGTGATCGCGCCCGTCCGATTGACCGTGAGGGTGCCGTTGTTGGTAACGCCCCCGCCGCTCAGCTCTCCGGTCGCTCCGCCATTGCCCACGGAAAGCGTGCCGGCGCTGATCGTGGTGCCGTTCCAAGTATTGCCGGAAGAAGTGATCTGCCACGTGCCGTCATCGGTCTTGATCAGCGGGGTGGAGCCGATGTTGACGCTGGCGGACAAGACGTTGGTCGTCGTCGCGCCGGCGCCCCGCAAGGTCAGGGCGCCACCGCCGGTGATCGCACCCGTGATGGTTCCCGCCACGGTGAGCGGACCATTGCCGGTGTCGTTGGCGATCTCCGTGGTGCCGTTCACGCTCGTGCCACCGGTCAGCACGATATCTCCGTTCCAAGTCGCCCCGGCGACGCCGCCGGACAGCAGGATCGCCCGGTTGGTGGTCGAGTCCATGGTCAGCGTCTTGCCTGACATCGTGATGTTGCTCAGCACCAGAGTGGCGCGGTTCGTGGAGGAAGCTTGCAAAGCGATGTTGCCCGAGCCCAGAGCGCCGGCATCGGTCGCCACAAGGCGCCCTCCCCGCACCGTCGTGCCTCCTCCGAAGGCATTGACCGAGCTCGTGAGCGTGAAGGTTCCCGCCCCAGTCTTCACCAGCGCGAGGCTGGAACCTGCTCCGCTATTGCTGAGGGTCCCCGAAAACGTGGTGTTCTGGCTGTTGGCTCCGACCGTCAAGGTGCTGGAGGTGGAGGCAGCACGATTGTCCACCGCGCCCGAGCCGGACAGTCCGCCGATGGTCTCGTTGAAGCCGTTGACATCGAAAGTAGTGGAAGCCCCCACGGAAACCGTTCCGGAATTGGTCGCGTCCGGAATCACCTCCGAGGCACCAAGACGGACGATGCCGGTGGTTCCCGAGGAGTTGGCGATGATGGCTGTGTCGCCGAGATAGCTGTTGGCGGTGTTGCTCAGCACGAGGATGCTGCCGTTTTCCACTCCGAGAGTCAGCGTGTTGCCCACGGCTCCGCTGAGCTTGTTGGCCAGCACCACGGTAGAGTTGCCCCCGATGTTGAGACGCCCCCCGCCCGAGCCAACCGTGAGCCCGAAAGTGCCGCCGCTCGAATTCGTCTGGTAAGTGCCGGCGCGCAGAAGGAGGGTCGCACCGCTCTGCAAAGTCACCGCGTCATCGCCGGTCACATTGCCGAAGTTGACGCTGGAGTAGAGGTCGACGAAGCGGACGTTGCTTCCGCCCGTGACAACCCACTTCCCGGTGAAATTCGTCTGGGTCGAGTTGGTGGTGCCTCCAAGGATGATGCGGGTGGCGCTTGATCCGAAGGACAGGGTGAGAACGCCGGAGCCGTTCAGGCGGTTGTTGGCCAAGGTCAAACGGCCGGGATCGCCACCGAGGTTCCTCAACTCACCCCCGGAAGCGCCGACCGTGATGGCGTAGTTCAGCGTCGTGTTGGCCGCGAACTGGGTGTAAAGCGCACCACCATCAAGCGTGAGCGGCGCGGAGTTGGAAGCACCCAACGAACCGCCGACCGCATTGGTGATTTGGATCGCGCCGCCGTTGATAATCGTCCCGCCAGTGTAGGTCTTGTTTGTCTCGGTGAGGCTGAGCACCCCACCACCCGTTTTGGTCAACCCCGTTGTCCCGGTCAGCGCGGCCGAGACGGAGTTCGTCAGTCCCGAGGCCACACCCCAAGTCGTGCCGGAGAGAGTCAACGTCCCCGAACCACCAAAGCTGTAAGTGCCGTTTGTGACCGTGATGTTGCCGGCGGTGACGCCGCCGGAGATGGAAACACTGGTGGGTGTGGTGCCGGTGAAGACCGCGGCATCGGGCGCTGTGTTGTTCCAGTTGACCGGGGAACCGCCATCAAGCCATCCACCGCCGCCGTTCTGCCACGCACCAGACACACCCCCATTGTAGGTCAAGGTTGCGGCATGAACGGCGGCGGGGAGGACAAGGGAAAACAAAACCAATCGGGCAAGCGGGGAAGCGGGGGCTTTCATGGGGAGAGGATTGCCTTGGCCGGGGGCGGCCCGCCATGCCACCGAGGGCAATTGACAGGAAGAATCGTGCCGCCGCTTCAACCAGTGAAATCGGACCGCGAGACACCTCCGGGACACAGCGTCCGCACAGCAATGCCCCGGGCACCAAGGAACGAAAGCCTAGTCGGGGCAGCAAACCTCGCGGTGACCGTTGCGCTCGCCTCCGCCCAATCGACCAGAACTTCGCCTTTGCTCAACGAGCTGGCCAGCGTCACTCCCCCAACCCGCAGGTAGCTTCCGTTGTGCAAGGCAGCACGGAGAATGCGCCCATCCGCCCCTCGGAGTATGGCTACCATGTAGGCATCGGTGGAGAGGTCCCCGCAGCAGATGTCCGAGTTGATGTGCATGACAGAACCGTCGGCCCGGTGGTTGAGCAGGATCTCCCATTGGCCGTCATGCTCCTGGATCGACAGACCCGAGAACCCGCTCCCTGATAGCGGGCGGACGGCGCGCCACGGCTGCCCGGGCAACTCGAAGAGGGTGAGAAGCTTTGCACGCACACCGTCCGGCGTGTAGTGAGCCTGCAGATACGGATGGGGGCTCACCTCGTATTCATACTTCAACTCGTTCGGCTTCATGCGCGAGAGCCATCCCTCGCCGTGGTCCAGTTTGCGGGGCACGGGGTCCACGAACGTGGCCCGCAGGGTGCGGCCGCCATTGACCACATCAAATCCATCGGCGCGCACGACCGCCTCCCCCGCGTAGTGGAAGAGAGCCGTCCATTCACCCTCCTCCCAAGCCATCAACTCATCGGCCATGACGATGAAACCGCCGATCCAGACGAATGACCGGTAATACCGCCGGAAAACCCCCTCCCACGGACCGGTGGCATCGGCCAGCACGTGACGGTATCCCGGTGCGAGCAATGTGGAGGCGATGCGTCCCATGAACTTCGTCCCAAGATCGTCGAGGTCGTCGACCTGACCGCGGCCCGCGTGCAGAACGACGTTATGGGAAAGTGACCGCTTGAAGTAAGCGGCGTGACGCGGGTCGGAGTAGCCCGTCGTGCCCGGATCGATGAAGAACTCTGTGCCGTCCGCGCTGAGGATGAACGAAGCCGCGTCGGACTGGTTGTGGTTCCATTTCTCCCCGGTTTTGACCGCGAGCACAGTCGCGTTGTCGGAGTAGCCATCGCGCAGGACAGCCACACCGATGTTGTCGAAAACCATATCACCCGGCGCACCATCGAAGCTCTCGCCGCGCATGCCTTCCGGCCAGAACAGGAATTCGCTCACATCGGACGGACGGGGATGGGTCCGGCGCACGAGGTGGAAAATGTCCTCACGGCCAAAGCGGTTGGCCAACCACAGCCACGTGCTGGACGGGTGATGGTTGTAGGATCCGACCGTCTCGGGCCCCGAGCCCATGTCGCCGAAATTCAGCCGCCGCACCCCTTCACGCAGCGGCTGCACGCAGGCCATGTAGTAGTCGCAGATACTCGGCAGGACAGGGATCTCCGCAGCCAGATCCCTTCCGCGAGCATCGCGGTAGAGATCGAACACGGGCAGCAGATTCTGGAGCGCGTAGTCGAGGTAGCCGACCGACTCTATGAAGTCGCCACCGGCCCCGAACGTCGGCTGCTTGTTCTGCAGCACATTGCCGGGATAAGCAAAGAACTCGATAATGCTGTCCGCAACAAGGTCAAACCACCGCTCGAATTCCTCGCGGCCGCCAGCCGCCATGAACAGGCCGGTCGCCGCGCCGCCGACGCACACGCTCCACCAGTTGTGGCCCATGGAGTCCAGCGCGTGGATCCGTTTCTCCGGGTCCACCCACTCCTCGAGCACGGGCAGAACGCCGCGCTCGAGCAACACCGCCTTGCCGCGAACGAGCTGTTCGTCGCTCAAGGAGCTCCCGAGCTGATCGAGGGCAAGGGCCATCCCGGCCGCGAGGTCCGACGTCCATAAGTCGGTGCGCCAGCCGTTGCGCGGCGCATGGGCGTGCCAGAGGGGCAACTCCTCCAGCCAACCAAGCAGGCAGACTGCCGCCTCTTTGGAGTCATCACACTGCGTGCGCTTCCAATGAAATCCCAGCCGCCCGGCATCCTGGGCCATGAACCGCATGAAATTCATGTGCGTGAGTCCCGTCGCCCCCGAGGGCCCGGCCATCCATTCCGCACGCTGCGCGGCAAGACGCGGCAGCTCCGCCGGATACCTGCTGCGGAGCCGATCATCGAACCGATTCCAGCCCTCGCGCACGGAGTCATCCGAGGCGACCAACCGGTCGATGCGGCGATGGTCGGCGTCGGTGACCAGAACGGACCTTCCCGATCGTCCGCTCATAGCCCCGGGTATGCGAAGGCCGGAAGCTTCCCGTCCGGCCCTTGCAACTGCCGCAGGGTGAGCGACTCCACGTGTCCGTCGAAAAACATCACGTTGGCCTGCCCTCCGTGGCCCGTCCAGACACGGTCCGGTTGGGTCTCCTTGAGCCAGTTGTTCGGGGAATCAACCAGCACCCCAACTTTGCTCATGTTCTGGATGTTCAGCGGTGAAGGGAGGCGCCTCGCTTGCACACCGCTACCCCCTGTTGCCAGGCCTTCGGCCAGCCAGTAACTGATCGCGTAGTTTGTCACGAGGTTCGTGTCCGTGGTGGACCGGAACTCCACCGCCTTGCCGTTGACGAGGCGGGGCACGGGACAGCAGAGGACCTTGGTATTGTCCCCGAGGTAAGGTTTGAACAAACCGATCCAATCCTGCGGCTGCCCACTCGGGTTCCGCTGCGGGAAGAGGCCGTTGTCGGCCATGTAAAGCTGGAAGGCCTTCCCCAAGGTGGAGAGGTGTCCGACGCATTCCGCCTTCTTGGCGCTGCCCAGCGTCTTCGCACCGACCGTGAAGACCAGCGCGGCAAGGACCCCGGCGATGGCAAGGACGGCCAAAAGTTCGAGCAGGGTGAAGCCCCCTCCGGACAAGCGGGCACGCGACGGGGCGACGGCATCGAGGCTGCTCTCAGCGCTGGAGGAAGGAGGAGACATCGGCTTCGGCCAAACCTATGACGGTATCGGCTCCTGCATAATACACCCGCAGCACGTTGCCTTGCAGCACTGCACCGCATGTGAAGATCGCTCCATCCACATCTCCGCGGCACTCCCAGTCGAGCTCCGGTTCAAGGATGCATTCCTCCTGCCGGCGAAGCACCACCGTCGGGTCATCAAGATCATGCAAAGCGAGCCCGAGCCGGTAAACGTGCCTCTCATCAACGCCGTGATAAACGTTGAGCCAGCCGGCCTCGGTGCGGATCGGAGGTGCGCCAGCCCCCGTCTTGACGCTGTCCCAGCAACCGGCCCGGGGGGCCAGCACCACCTCGGTGTCGGTCCAATTCTTGAGATCCTCGGAAAAGGATATCGTCACCCCCGGCCATTCCTCGGGACTTGCCGGCTCGCTGCGGGACCATGTCCGCCAATTGAAACGGTTGATCGGCAGATGCCGATGGGAGGCCGATTCAGGGCGGTGGAGCAGGCAGTAGCGGCCGCCGATCTTCTCCGGAAACAGCGCCGCGTTCTTGTTGAACCCGAATTCCTCGAACGGCGTCATCTCACCCAAGTGCTCCCAGTGAACCAAGTCTTTGGAGAGCGAACAGCCCGTCGTCGGGATGCCGCGCCTCTTGTCATAAAGGCAGTAAGTGAGGTGGTGGATCCCATCGATTGTCACCACGCGGCAATCCTGGGCCTCCGTGTCGGGTCCTAGAAATCCAAAGGGAATGACAGGCAGGTCCCGACGGTCGAAATGCATCCCGTCGCGGCTGGTGGCCAGCCCCACGCTCGTGTTGTAGGGGCCGGAGCCTTTGCCCTGCTCCCACCCCGGATCGTGATCGATGGCCCGGTAGAGCAGAGACCACACACCTTTCTCGTAATGGACGGCGGTGTTCAAGCACGCCCCACGCTCCCAGCGCACATCAGGCCGAGGCCGCAAGAGCGGTTCAGCCGAGACGCGGCGCAGCTTGATGGAGGCGGTGCAGTCCGGGGCCAGAGTCGTTGTCATGCTTCGGACATCTATGGCCGCACCTCGCTGCACGCACCACGCCGCGCCGTGCAGGACGCATGGCTTTTCGAGCAGAAAGCCGGGATGCCGTGCAGAACGCATCGGCGCAGCTATTGCACGATCCGGCATGGCTGCCGCCGCCCCGCCAGGACCATAAACTCCCACCACCCTGCGATGACCATGCCCCCTGACAACTCCCGCATCCCGACCGAAAGCTTCCCCTTGGCGAACGCCAACATCCTCGCGCTTGTCCTCGGCGGCCAACTGAGCACAGATCACCTGATGGGTGTGGGCAGCTTCTTCGCCCCGTCGAAGGAATGTCCAAATCTCGTCCAAGGCGTTCGCCTGCGCCTTCTCTGCGAGGAATGCGTCTCCGAGTGCCTTGACGATGGCGATGACACTGTGATTCGCGAGCGAGGCTTCCTCGGAGACAGCGGAGCCCTGCGCATCTCCTGGGCACAGGATGACTGGGAGGTGGAGGACCTCTACTACGTCCCGCCGTCGCTCGACGTCGTGGTGCAAAGGAGCCGGATCACCAATATGGCCAGGCGGGCACGGCGACTCGACGCAGCAGCCATCATCTATCCGCAACTCGGATCCGAAGTTCATCACAAGAAGGGGGCATGCCGACGGGCCTGGTGGCATCCGGAACACTCGGCGGTTCTGATCGAGGACTTCAAGGGCCACACCCTCGTCTTCGGCTTTCGCAGACCGGCTGATGCGTTCCAAGTCGGAGAAGTCTGCGGACGCTCGGACGTCTACTACGACCTTGAGGACGAAAAGCTTTCGGGAAACCCATCCGTTTCGATGGTCGTTCCCAACGCCGCCATCTCGACCGGAAGCGAACTCGCACCCGGCGCATCGCTGATCATCGAAACGTGCCTCGGGTGCGGGGCTGATGAGTCCTCAGCAATCGGGCTCCTGCGCAGCTTCCGCGAAAAAGCCGATGGACTGTTGGGAGAAACGGCGGACCACGCGCAGGCCGTGCTGGCACAATCCCCGGTGCCGGTCCGTGCGGAGAATCTCGGCCCGCGGTTGGCTGCCGTCGAACGCCGCGGCAGGCTCGTCCTCAACGCCTGCCTGCTATCGAACGGAGCGCCGCTCGGCGGCTTCAGCTGCTACCACAACGTCGGTCAGACCCGGAACAGCTGCTACATCCTTTCCGCCCTCGACGAGATGGGCTACCACGACGAAGTTCGGCGAGGCTACGAATACTACCTGAACTTCAAGGTCGGCGATGACCGCTTCGCCTCGGCAGATGAGAACGACCAACTCGGCACGATCCTTCACGTGTTCCGCAGAAGGGCGGACATCTGCGGCGACACCGACCTTTGGAACACCAACCACGAGGTCCTCGAATCGTTCGCCGACCGCCTCATTGCATTGAGAGACCCGGCCAACGGGCTCATCTACTCGGAGCGTGCGATCCACGAGTTCGTTGCCATCAGCCGTGGCTACGAGACCTACGTCAACGTAATGGCGTGGCGGGGCCTCGCCGATGCGGCGCACATGACGGAACGGCGGGGCGACCATGCGGGGGCGGTGCGCTTTGCGTCGGCAGCGGACAATCTGAAGCAGGCGATTATCCGCGAGATGATCGACCCGGAGACGGGATCGTTCGTCAAGCGGCTCTACATGGGTCGCCGGATCGCCCTGCCTGCGGTTTCAGCCCTGACCCCGGCGCTGTTCGGGGTGGTCGAACCACATCATCCGGCGGTGGAGCGCTCCATCGAGCATCTTAGGAAGCACATCTGGGACCGCGGCATCGGCGGCCTTCACCGTTACCCGCTGGAATTGCAACCGTGGCAGGAGCACCCCTACGGCGGTCCATGGGTCACCTACACGAGTTGGCTGGGACGCGTTCACCTTCTCCGTGGAGAAGTCGACCAGGCCCGCGAGCTGATCACCTGGGCCCTGCGCAACATACCCGCCGATTCGAACCTGATCCCCGAACACTTCAGCATCGCCCACTCCGGCCGACGCGGCTTCACCCGCATTTACCTCGACCCGAGCACGCCCGAACTGTGGGCCACCGCCGAGTTCCTGCGATTCGCTCTGGCCTGGAGACAGCTCACGGCATCCTCCGCGGTCTGAACGTGCAAGGCGTCTCCGGGGTCAGGTCTGCCCGGGCCGCTGACACCGCTGAAGAGCCAACCATCGGCGCTCAAAAAGGGAGGGAGGCGAGGGTCGGAATCGAACCGACGC
>CAZSUJ010000077.1:0-12348 GCA_964609925.1 uncultured Chthoniobacter sp.
TCGTGGCCGACACCGCGGGCAACATCAGCAATGCCGCCCGTGTCCTGCTCGGCGATCGCAAGCGGTTTCAGTGGCAGGACGGCATCATTTACTACGCCTTCACCGACCGTTTCGCCAACGGCGAGCCGGGCAACGACCGGCCCGTGCCGGACGACCGGGTTCTGCCGCCCGCGAATTACCAAGGCGGCGACTTCCAAGGCATCCGGCGTCGCATCGACGAGGGCTACTTCCGCGACCTCGGGGTCAATGTGCTCTGGCTCGCCCCGATCAACCGCAACCCTGACGGTGCGTGGCAGGAATACCTTGAGCCCTACCGCTTCTACACCGGCTACCACGGCTACTGGCCCGTGTCGCACACCGAGGTGGAACCGCGCTTCGGCGGCGAGGCCGGACTCAAGGAGATGGTCAAGGCGGCGCACGCCGGCGAAATGTTCATCATCGCCGACCTCGTGCTCAAACACGTCCACGTGGACCACCCGATGTTCAAAGAGCGGCCGGAGTTGTTCGGCCAACTCGAGCTGCCCGACGGCTCGAAGAACCTGCGCCGTTGGGACGATCATCAATTCACCACGTGGTTCGAGGAGTGGCTGCCCGGCTTCGATTTCGACAAGCCCGACGCGGTGAAATTCCTCATCGGCAACGCCGTGGATTTCGCCCGCCGGTTCAAGCTCGACGGTTACCGCCTCGACGCGGTCAAGCACATCAAGCCGTCGTTCTGGTGGCGCTACCGCGTGGCCATGCGCAGCGCGGTGGACCCCGGCCGCGAAGTCCCGCTCTACAGCGTGGGCGAGACCTTCATGGATCGCGCGGGCATCATGAGCTTCGTCGGGCCCAACATGCTCGACGGACAGTTCGACTTCCCGCTCTACGACACGATCATTGACGTCTTCGCGAGGCACCGCGCCGGCATGGAGGAGTTGGAAAAGTCGCTCAAGGCGTCCGAGACCGTTTACGGCAAGGAAACCCTCATGTCGCCGCTCCTCGGCAACCACGACAAGTCCCGATTCATGGCGTTTGCCGACGGCGACCTTCCCGATCCCAAGATTTCCGACGAGGAGGAGGTCGGCTGGCAGAACCCGCCCAAGGTGGACGACCCGGCTGCCTACGAGAAACTCAAGCTCGGCCTCACCTTCGTCCTCTCGGTGGACGGCGTGCCGATGATCTACTACGGCGACGAAATCGGGATGAGTGGCGCGGGTGATCCGGACAACCGCCGCATGATGCGCTGGGAAAAGGATGTCACGAAGGACGAGGAGTCCGTCCGCGACCACTTCCGCAAGGTCGCGGCCGTGCGCAACTCGCACCCCGCGCTCCGCTACGGCAGCCGCCGCGCGCTGGTGGCTGAGGGCGACCGCTACGCCTTCGTGCGCGCCCACCTCGGCGACACGGTCCTCGCGGTGTGGAACCGCGGACCGAACCTCACCGAGTTCAGCCTCGACGTCGGGCCGGAGATGGCCGATGGCGCCTACCGCGACGCGCTTTCCGGCGAGAAGATCGAAGTGAAGGACGGCAAGGCCGTCTTCAAGCTCCCGGCGATGCGCTCGGCGTTGTTCGTGGCGGCGAAGTAGCGGCGTCCGCCCCGGGTTCCGCCAGAAGCCACTCCACGAGGAGCGGGTTCACCTTCTCCGTCTGCGCGTCTGGCTGCAGCGGGTCGATGAAGTCGTGCGGGACGCGCTCGGACGCCGGGAACTCGTGGATGAAGATCTGCGTGTCCGGCGAGGCCTCGCGCCATTGCCCGGCCAACCGGAGTGTTCGCGCGTTGTCCACCGCCAGGTCGCCCGCGGTGAGCACGATGCCGAGCCGTCGCACGGCGAGCGGTCCCGTCTGCGCCGCCACGTTCTCAGCGAGCCAGAGCGCCTCGCCGAGGCCGCTGGTGGGGAAACGCGGATAGTTGTAGGGCGGCCCCGGCAGGTTCTCCCGCAACTTCGGATTCCACCAAAGGAAGCGGTTGGGCAGGCGCACCAGCGCCGAGGTGAGTGGCGGCATCGCCCATTGCGGCACCCCGCGCAAGCCGAGCAACGGCGCGAGCAGGAAGGCCTGGTCGAGGTCCTTGCGGGTGAAGGCGAGCCACGCCGCCGAGATGCCGCTCACCGAAAGCCCCACCACCGTGACGTGCTCGCCCAGTCCCTCCGCCACGTCCAGGGCGTTGTCCGCATAACGGACGAGGTCGTCTGCCGTCATGGCCGCATGCTCCGTCGTCATCCGGTCCGCGAGCCCGTGGTGGGCGAGGCGGGGAATGATGACGTTCGCGCCGGTCGCGAAGAGCTTCGCCCCGAGGTCGGCAAACTGCCGCGGAGCATTGGTCAGGCCGTGCAGCAGAACGAAGACGCGTTCCGTGCGGCGTCCGTGCGTGAGGATGATCGAGCGTCCTCCGTCGTGCAGCGGCAGGGCCGCCTCGGTCGCTTGCACGGCGGCCACGCGCTCCATTGCGGCTTCGTAGGATGCGGAGGGGTTCGGGGGCGGTCCCGGCGGGAGCGGGGGCAGGGGCCGCACCAGCCAGGCGGTGGCGGCCAACACGAGCACGAAAGCGGCGAGTGCCGCGCGCACGAGGACTTTGCGGAGGCTCCGCTGGCGGGGAGGAAGGGGCGAAGACACGGGCAGATGTATGGGCGGGCTGCAGCGGCAAGGCAAGGCGCGCGGCGATCGGTCTTGAGGCGGCAGGGGCCCGGGCCTAGCTTCGATCCATGTCTAGTTCCTCCGCCCCCTCCGTCGCCGGCCGCATCTGGTATGTCCTCGGAGGCATTGTCTGCATCCTTGTCGGCTTCTTCGCCATCGGCCGCCCCGGCCTCGCGGCGCTGGCCATCACCCAGCTCATCGGCGCGTTCATTTTGGTGAGCGGTGCGTTCCTGCTCTTCGCCGCGCTGTTCGGCAAGGCGCGCCAGCACCGCATCCTGGATTTCCTCTCGGCTGTCCTGCGCCTTCTCGTGGGCCTTCTCATCATGGGCAATCTCGCCAAGGGCCTGCTCGCCCTGACCCTGCTGCTGGCCGCGGTCTTCGTAGTCGAGGGCATCTACAGCACCGTGCTGGGGCTCAAGCTGCGCGGACGCAACCCCGCGTGGATCTGGATGCTGCTCAACGGCGTGGCCGCCCTCGTTCTGGCCGGCATGCTCTACGCCAAGTTCCCGTCGGACGCCGACTGGGCGGTCGGCCTCCTCTTCGGCATCAACAGCCTCTTCACCGGCGCCTCGCTTCTCGCTTTCGGCATCGCGTTGCCGCGGGCGCAGGAATCCTGAGCCGCAGCGTCGGGACGGATCCCCACGGGCCATGTCCTTCGACACTTTCGCGACCTTCAACATCGCCATCCTGGTCCTTGCGGCCGGGAGTTGGTTGAACCGTCGCTTCAAGTTCCTCCAGGACTTCAACATCCCCGAGCCCGTGAGCAGCGGCCTGCTCGTGGGGTTGCTCGCGGCCGTGCTTTATCTCGGATTCGGCTTCGAGATCACCTTCAACCTCCAGGCTCGCGACTTCCTGCTGCTCTACTTCTTCGCGGGCATCGGTCTGAACTCCGACCTGCGCTCGCTTCTCGCCGGTGGCATCCCGCTTGTGCTGCTCGTCCTCGCGACGGTGATATACATGTTCCTGCAGAACCTGGCCGGGATCGGTGTGGCCACGGCGCTCGGTGTGGATCCGCTCATCGGGCTGGTCGCCGGCACGGTCTCGCTCATCGGGGGACACGGAACGACGGTCGCCTGGGCCCCGGTCCTCGTGGAGCAGCACGGTATCGTCAATGCCGCCGAGATCGGGATTTCGTGCGCCACCCTCGGACTCGTCGCCTCCTCGCTCATGGGCGGCCCGGTCGCGCGCTGGCTGATCACCCGCGGCAACCTTGCCCCGAAAGAAATCATCCAGCCGGATGTCGGCATCACCTACGACCGCGCCACGGAGGAGATCGGCTACCGCTCGATGCTCAGCACGCTTTTCTGGCTCAACATGTCCGTGGCCTTCGGCGGCCTGATCCGCGGGGGGCTCGAGCGGATGGGGGTCGAGCTCCCGCTCTTCGTGTGCGTCCTCTTCGCCGCCATCCTCCTCACCAACACCATTCCCCGCTTCGCCCCGGCCATACCCTGGCCGGCCGGCAGCCGCGCGCTCGCACTCGTGTCCGATGTTTCCCTCGGCGTCTTCCTCGCCATGTCGCTCATGAGCCTGCAGCTCTGGTCCATCCTCGACCTCGCCGGCCCGCTGCTCGCCATCTTCCTCACGCAGGTGCTGCTCGCGCTTCTCTACACCGTGTTCGTCATCTTCCGCGTCATGGGCCGCAACTACGAGGCCGCGGTCATGTCAGCCGGCTTTGCCGGCGTGTCCATCGGCGCGACGCCGACCGCCATGGCCAACATGACGGCGGTGACTAAGAAATACGGCCTCGCCCATCAGGCCTTCGTCATCGTCCCGCTGGTCTCGGGATTCTTCGTCTCGATCGCCAACGCGATCGTGATTTCGAGGTTCCTCGCGTGGTTCGGCTGAGCCGCCGTGTCAGGAGGCGGGTCCCGCGACATCCACGACCTGCACGCTCACCTCGAGCCGCTCGAACGCATCGGCTGGTCCGCTGAATGTCCCCGAGAACGGGGAGGCCTGCGCCGGGTGCGGCGCCACACCGGCGGAGATGTGCTCGGATCCCGCGAGCTTGTTGTTGGTCGGGTCGTATCCTGTCCAGCCCGCGCCGGGCAGATAGATCTCCGTCCACGCATGGGTCGCCCCGTGCTGCCCGTCCGCCATCAGCACGTATCCCGTGACAAACCGCGCCGCGAACCCCCAGTAGCGCGCGGCCTCCATCATGAGCAACGCGTAGTCGCGGCAGGACCCGCCGCCCAGCCGCAGCGTCTCGCCCGGTGTCTGCGTGCCCTCGGCCTCGCGCGCGGCGTAGGTCAGCGCCGTGAAGATCTTGGTGTTGAGCGCGGCGAGCAGATCGAGCGTGTCCACCAGCCGTCCCGGGGCATAAAGGTCGGCCAGCCATGCACCGACCGACCCGGCATCCTGCGGATGCGCGGGCAGGATGAACGGAGTCAACCCGAGCAACTCGCTCGCGGGATACCAGAACGGGAACAAGCGGGCCTGCTCCGCGACGTGGCACTCGACGAGTTCGTCGTCGTAGAGATCCACGGTGACCTCGCTCGCCACGCGCAGCAGCGTGCCGGGTTCGTGGAACGTGAGGACCGCCACCGAGTTGCCGTGCAGGTCGCGCATCCACCGCACGGTGGCCTTGGGTGACACGGTGAACTTGCCGCTCGCGATGTGCAGGTCGTGACCCTCGCGCGGACGCATGAGCGCGCGGTGCGGACCGAACTCGACCGGCTCGCGGTAGTGGTAGGAGGTTTCGTGCTTGATGCGGATGGACCTCATTCCGGAGAGCATGGTGACGCCGGAGCCTCGGGTCTAGAGCGCTTTGCGTGGCCGCGCGGGCCGTTGCAGCCTGATTTCACGCCGGGGACCGCGTGGCGCACACCGAAAAGGCGTGCCGAGGCGGCGGGCACGGGTGTAAACCGCGCGTCATGACACCCTCCGCTGTTTTGGACTATCTCGAGGCCAACGAAGAGCGCTTCATCGAGGAACTCTTCGATTACACCCGCATCCCCAGCATCAGCGCGCAGTCGGAGCATGCCGGCGACATGCGGTGCTGCGCCGAGTGGCTGGTGGAGCGTTGCCGCAAGGCGGGGCTCACCGCGGAAATCCGGAAGACCTCGGGCTATCCGGTCGTCATCGCGAAGACGCCCAAGCACGATCCCAAGAAACCGACCATCCTTGTTTACGGCCACTACGACGTGCAGCCGCCCGACCCCCTTGAGCTCTGGACCTCTCCGCCGTTCGAGCCGCGCCGTGTCGGCCGCAACGTCTACGCCCGCGGCATCAGCGACAACAAGGGCCAGCACCTCGCCCACATCAACGCCGTCGAGGCGTGGCTGAAGACCGGAAACGAACTGCCCTGCAACGTGACCTTCCTCGTCGAGGGCGAGGAGGAGGTCGGATCGAAGGCGCTCTACGGATTCCTGCCCGAGCACGCGAAGGACCTCGCCTGCCGGGCCCTCGTCGTCTCGGACACCGAGATCCCCAGCATGAAGCATCCGGCGCTTTGTTATTCGCTGCGCGGCCTGGCCCCGCTCGAGATCCGGCTCGACGGACCGGACCGCGACCTGCACTCGGGCCTCTTCGGCGGCGCGGTGGACAACCCCGCCATGGTGCTTTGCCAGATGCTGGGCCAGCTGCGCGACAAGCGGGGGCGCATCACCGTCCCCGGATTCTACGACGATGTGGTGAAGCTCTCCGCCTACGAGCGCAAGCAGATGGCCAAGGTGCCGTTCGACGAGAAGAAATTCCGCAAGTCGGTCGGCGTCGGTGCGCTCTTCGGCGAGAAGGGCTACACGCCGGACGAGCAGCGGGCGGCCCGCCCGACCCTCGAGATCAACGGCCTCACCAGCGGCTACCAAGGCGAGGGCGGCAAGACCATCGTTCCGTCGTGGGCCAGCGCGAAGATCACCATGCGACTCGTGCCCGACCAGGACCCGAAGAAGATCATCGCGCTCGTGAAGAAGCACCTCAAAGCCGTCTGCCCGCCCACGGTCAAACTCACCATCACCGAGGGCCAAGGCGGAGCCCCCTACATGGTGGATCCGACGGGGGCGTTGGCGCAGGCCTGCATGCGGGCGGCCAAAGCGGGATTCGGCCGCGAGTGCGTGCTCGTCCGCGGCGGAGGCAGCATTCCGATCATCGCGGCATTCAAGCAGCATCTCAAAGCCGACACCTTCATGCTCGGTCTGGCCCTGCCGGACGACAATGCCCACTCGCCGGACGAGAAATTCTCCCTCGATGCCTACATGGCCGGAATGAAGATGTCCGCCCACCTTTGGCCCGAACTGGCCGGCGTGGCCTGAGTCATCCGCGCGAAGCACGGCGTCGGCTCCGCGCGTCCGAAGCGCCGAGACGCTCGGCCAGCCATCGGTAGATCGACGCGCCGACGAGCGTGCCGAGGGCGATGGACGTGATCACGTAGAGCACCGTGACCATGCCGTCGATCCCGGCCGCCCGGTTGCTGAGCATGTGCGTGACGCTGAGGAGGCCGAGCGCTCCCGGCACGAGGAGCCAGAACGCCGGGAAGAAGGTCACGGCCGCCGGTGGTCCGCGGAAGCGATATTGGATGAGATATCCCAGCGGCGTCGCCACGAGCATGCCGAAGAACCCGCTCAGCTCGCTGCTGAAGAACACCGAGGCGAGGCGCTGCGCTCCGAAGGCCAGCAGAAGCACAAGCATCATCCATTGGAGCGAGTCCCGCGGGGCCGAGAAGTGGAAATAGACCCCGAGCCCGAAGGCCAGCACCCCGATCCATGGCGCCCACAGCGCGGGGGTGTAGCTGCCGGTCGAGTAAACAAGGTCGGCCGGCACGTAGCCGGTGATGATCGCCCCGATGGCCAGCCCGAAGGCGAGGAGGACGAGTTGAACGAATCCCGCGATCAACCGGCTCGATCCGCTCACCATGTCCCCGTAGGCGAGTTCCAGCATGCCGAGGGTCAGCATCCCGCCGGGGAGGAACGTGACAAGCGGCGGAATCAGCGCGTGCAATGGGTCCACCGCGATCCCGTTCCGGATGGCGAGAAACACAAGCGACGACACCGTGGCGGCGGCGATGACCGGCACGGGCACGGCCAGCAAAGTGCGGTCGGGGCCGAGGAGCTTGAGCAGGCCCACGATGAGGCCCAGCACGGAGGCCGCGGCGAGGTTGGCCGTGGTCGGCATGAGGACAAGAGTCAGGCCGAGCGTGAGGATCACATGGCCTGCCACATGCCCTATCGGGCCGAACCGGACCTTCTGCCGCCGGATCGCAGCCAGACGTTTCAGTCCCTGCCGCGGATCAATCGCCCCTCGTTGGGCCTCCTCGCCCAAGGCATAGACGGCCGCCATCTGGTCGAGCCGCAGCATCTGCGGCGGGCTCTCCGCCAAGGTGACCCTCTCGCCGTTGCCGTCATGCAGGGAGATGAAAACCGCCGTGGGAAAAGCCACCACCCGCGTCTTGCGCATGCCGTAGGCCGCGGCGGTCTGGCGCAGGAGGTCCTCCACCTTCGCCGTCTGCTCGCCGCAGGCGAGGTAGGCGCGCCCCAAGCGGAAGAGAAACTCGAGCAGGATGGCCGTGCTCGGGGTTGGCCGCGGTTCGGACTCTGGCGGCTCAGCGCTCATTAGAGGGTGCGAGATCCCCGGCCTCGGACGCGTCGGCGGGTTGCGGTTGTGGGAAGAGATCCATGTAGAGCCAGATGTCGTAGGGCAGAGCCTTCAGCCGTGTCTCAAGCACGGTGCGGATCTGGTGCTCCTGCAGCACCGTCATTCCGGGATCCACGTGCGCCTCCACCTCGACGTAGAGCTTCGGTCCGACCTTGTTGATGCGGATGGTCGGCTCATCAATCTTGAATTCCCTTTTCACCGTCGAGATCACATCGCGCACCGGTGCCTGCACCTCGGGGCCGGGCGCGCCCTCGAGGAGTTCGTGGATGGTGGAGCGCACCATCTGGAGAGGCGGTCGGATGAACAGCACGCAGGTGATGAGCACCATGGCCGGGTCGATGTAAGGAACCGCCCCATCCCACGCCGACCCCTCGAGAAGCAGCATGAGGGCGAAACCGGCCACCATCCCCGCCCCGCGCAGGCCTCCGATCAGCCAGGCGGTGGATTCCGCTTTGACGAGGTCGGAGTGCCGGACGCGTCGGCGCAGCCATGAGGCGAAAAGAATCGAAGCCACGGCGGTGACAACCCCGTATGGCAGCGCCACCTCCGCGGAAAAGTGGCTGCCCCCGTGCCGGATGGAGGTGAAGGCTTCCATCGCGGCATAGACAAACGTCGCAAGAAGGACAAAGCCCTGGATGCCGATGACCAGCGGCGTGGCCGAGTGCTGACCGTAATGGTAATGGCGGGACGGCGCGCGCCCGGCCAGGGCGGACGCCTGCAACAGCATGGCCGAGGTCACCACGCCGACGAACCCGAAGATTCCGTCGAACAGGATCATCTGCGACCCGATGGCGATGCCCCAGAGCACTCCGAGCAAGCTCAGGAGCGCGGTGATGACCAACGAGGCAACCAGCGCCGTCCGCTCGCGGGCCTGGTTGGAGGTTGTCATTGCTTGATGGACGGCGGCATCGTCAGCAGACAATCCGTCGGACGGAATTCGCCGTGTGGCGTGTGCAGCGTCCCCGCTCACAACCCCCAAGGCAGCCCCAGCAGGAACCACGCGACGAAGAGAAGCGTCCACACCGCGTAGATCGCGATGACGTAGGGAATCATCAGCGCGACGAGGGTGCCGACGCCGGCCTTGGCATCGTATTTCTGCGCGAAGACGACGATGAGGGCGAAGTAGGCGTTGAGTGGGGTGATGACGTTCATCGGCGAGTCGGCGACGCGGTAGGCGGCGAGGACGGACTCGGGCGCCACGCCGAGTTGGAAGAGGAGGGGGACGAAGATGGGGGCGAAGAGGGCCCACTTGGCGATGGCGCCGGAGATGAGGATGTCGATGAGGCTCACCACCACGATGAAGCCGAGCAGGAGCGCGAGCGGCGGGATGCTCGCGGACTTGAGCGCGTCGGCCATCGACACGGCCATGATCGTGCCGATGTTGCTGTAATTGAAGTAGGCGATGAACTGGCTGAGGATGAAAAGCAGGAGGATGAGGCTGCCCAGTCCGGCGAGGGCTTTCTCCATCGCCTTGATCACGTCGGTGGTGCTCTTCATCGTGCCCGCGCCGAACCCGTAGGCGGCCCCGGTGACGAGGAACACGAGCATGATCACCGCGATCAGCCCGTTCATCAGCGGCGAGTTTCCGATCAAAGCCCCCGTCTCCGGGTTGCGCAGCGGGGCATCGGCTCCCAGCGTCAAAAGCCCCAGCAGGATGAACACCGCGACCAACCCGGCCGCCGCGAACATCAAGCCGCGTGCCTCGTTGCCCGTCTGCTTGGCCTCGTCCGTGTCCGGGGTGCCCGCGAGGTCGCCGGCCCGGCCGGGTTCGTAGGGGCCCAACCGCGGTTCGATGATGCGCTGTGTGACGAAGGTGATCGCCACCGTGAGCACGAGGACCGAGGCGATGGAGAACCAGAGGTTCGCGGTCAGGTCGATCGAGACGGACGGATTGACGAGGTGGATTGCGTCGTTGGTGAACTCGGTCAACACCGCATCGAGCGGCTTGATCAGCATGTTGACCGTGAAAGCCGCGGCCACCGCGGCGAAGCCCGCGGCCAGACCGGCCAACGGGTGACGTCCCACGCTGAGGAACGCCGAACCGGCCAGCGGGATGAGCACGAGGTAGCCTGCGTCGGCTGCGATGCTCGAGACAATGCCCACGAAGACAAGGATGTAGGCGATGGCCCAACCCGGCGACACGGCCACCAGCTTGCGGATGAGCGCCTGGATGAGCCCCGAGGCCTCGGCCACGCCCACGCCGATCATGGCCACGATGATCAGGCCCACGGCGGTGAAACTCATGAAGCTCGGGATGACCGAGGTGTAGATGAACCGGATCCCCTCGGTCGTGAGCAGGCTGCGCGCCGCGACCGTGACGGACTCGACCTGGTCGGTCGCGGGATCAATCACCTGCTGGGTGACCGAGGCCCCGGCGAAATGCAGGACGTGCGAGAGCACGATCACCATCACCATCAGCGAGAGGAAGATCATCGCCGGGTGCGGGACTTTGTTTCCCGTTTTCTCGATCAGGTCCAGCACCCGCGCCATCGGGCTGGTGTTCGCGGCGGATGCCTCGCTTGCCATGGGTCGTAGAGAACATTTTCAGCCCGCTCCGCCAACCCCAATCAACTGACTCGCCACGCCTTTGGCTGTGCTCCGCGGCAAACTCCGGAGCGGCTGCTTCAGCTGCCGCCCAAAAAGCAACTGCGGCTCCGCCGCGCAGGCCTCACGGCGGCAGCTAAAGCAGCCGCTCCGTCAATCGCACCGCCTCGTGCTCCGGGTGTTGGCGATAGGCCCGTAAGGCCGCAAGGTCACACCCCAGCGTGGGACCGCGGCGCGGTAAGCCAACCACTCGGCCCCGAACAGGCGCTCCATCTGTCCCTCCTCGTAGAACACCACGCGCAGATGGAAAACGACGGGAACGATGACGGCATACAGGTAGTTCCCCGGACTCCCGGTCACCGCCGCCCAACCCCAGACGAGCAGAATCACGCCGACATACATCGGGTTGCGGGTGAACCGGTAGAGGTCCTGCACCACCAGATGCTTCGGCGGATCCCAAGGCGCCAGCGTTCCCCGGCCGCGACGGTAGAATGACACTACCGAGGAAACCAGCACCGCACACCCCGCCGCCAGCAGCACAACGCCGTAGTCAGACCGGAACAGCGGCGCCGCGGGAATCCGTGAGACCAACCAAGGCACCACCCCGGCCACGAGGGCCGGCAGGGTCAGAAAAGCGATTATGGCGTTTGCAAGGAGGTAGACGGATGGTCTGGTGTCGCCTGCCTCCGGCCTCCGGATTCGCTCCTTAGGCATTAGGAGCTTTCTCTTCCTTCAGCGCGTCGGTGCAGCAACCAAACAGTAAGCCATGAGTCGCAACCGCTACCCAAGGATTCACGTGCATTTCCATCGACCACTTAAGGGGAAAAAAGAGGGTAAGCAGTGCTCCAAAACCACTAACAATGCTCAACACAAAAAGTATGGTCCAAAATCCGCTCCATATCTGAGCTGAGCGCCAAACCATCCTGTGCCACCAGCGGACATTGCGATTGACAGCACAGACTGCAAAGAAGGGAGTAAGAACAAATGACGGCCAGAGATACAAGCGCGCTAATGCTTGAAAGCCTGCGACATAAAAGAAGTATGCCACTGAAATAGTTCCGATCACCGCAGCTACCCAAATGGCTGGCAGCTTGGAAGGATGATACTTGACGGCGGATTCACTCATTATAACAAGAATGGATCGTGCGAGGTGCGTCTCTGCTTAACAAATTGTCAGCTTGTGCCGATTGTTCATCCAACTCCAGCTTCGTCCAGCAATTTAGCATGCGGAGGGATTTTGCGCAGAGGGCTGACTGTGGCTTGGGGATATCGTCGTGGTTCACTTCTCTCGGATACCCGCCAACCGGATCTTGCCGTCGCGGTAGCCGGCGGGGACTTGCATGGTGGTTTCGACTCCGGCGACGTTCCGTTTGAAGGTGATGATGAAGTCCACCGGAATGGTCGGCTGAATGGCGAAGTTGAGCAGGGAGTTGGGCAGTTGGTAGTTGTCCGGGGCGGCCACGACGGACGGGCCGGTGATTGGTTCCCCGCCCTCCTTCGGTCCGAGGAAGCCGAAGTAGGGAGCTTTGGCTTCCTCGATGATTCCGTCCGGGTCCACCGCGCTCCGGATCCATTCTTGGTCGCCCGCCTGATAAGCCGTGG
>CAZSUJ010000078.1:0-12158 GCA_964609925.1 uncultured Chthoniobacter sp.
AAAGCCGAATACAACCGCATCAACGCGGCGATGGACGGCCTGAGCAAGACGATCCAGATCAAGAAGGCAAACTGACCGTCGCACCGCGTCTCCGGGCAAGGCGCGGCTTGTTCCCGGGCTCGGTGAGGGCGTAGCTTGGCCGCATGCGGGACTTCATGCGGCAGGCCCTGCGATTCATCTCGTGGCTGCTGGCCTGCGGGGGAGCCTACCTCGCCCTCTGCCTCGAGGCGCTCGGCGAGTCGCCCTGCCTTGCGCGCAACCCGGCCCGCCGCACGCTGCTGAGGCAGATCTATTTCACCGGCATCGAACCCCTGCCACTCCTCACCGTCCTCGGCCTGGTCACCGGCTACGCGGCGGCCGCCGCTCTCAACGGCGTGCTCATGGGCGACATGGCGCTCACCATCGACGTCTTCCGCGCCCTCGTCGTGCGCGAAGCCTCATTGCTGCTCGTCGCGTTCTTCCTCCTTGCCCGCAGCGGCTCGGCCATCGCCTCCGAGCTTGCCAGCGCGCGACAGCAGGGCGAGCTCAGCACGCTCTACAGCCTCGGCATCGACCCGGTCGCCTACCTCGTGGCGCCCCGCGTGGTGGCCCTCATCCTCTGCGTGGCCGCCCTCGGGGTGTATTTCCAAGTCGCCGCGGTCTTCGGCGGCTTTGCCCTCATGTCGATTTTCGGCAACTGGGACTACTTCCTCGCCATCGGCAAGTTCGCCGAGGGCCTCGATGGCTGGGCCAGCGCTGTGATGATCGGAAAAACGATGGTCTTCGGCGCGATCATCGGAACGGTCTGCTGCCACCAGGGGATGACCGCCGTGCCGGGGCCCCTCGGCGTTCCCGGCGCGACCCGCACCGGCATGATTCACAGCTTCACCGCAATCGTCCTCGGCGACGCGATCTTCGTGGCATTTTTCGGATGAAGGACCCCGTCTTCCAATCGAACGGCCTCTCGGACGGCCCCTTGCGCTATCCGCCGCTCGCGGTGGCGAGGGGCGAGGCGGGCGGCTGGATGACGCCCGACCACCAGGCCTCGACCATCACGATGGAAACCATCCTTGGACTGCGCCCGCCCGCGGTGGGAACGGCGGTTTGGTTCGGTCGCGACCTCGCCGCAGAACCGGCGACGCAAGTGCTGGCCATCCTGCGGCGCCTCGCTCCGCTGACCGCCGCCGGCGGCCTGATCGGCAACCTCAACCTCGGCGACAATATCATGCTGCCAGTCGCGGACCGCCGTCCTTCGGGCCACGAGGAGGCTGTGCTGACGCTTGAGCGCCTCATCGAGCGCGCGCCCTGGACTTCGTGGATCGATGCCGGGCGGCTGACCTGCCTGCCCTTCCAATGCTCCCCCATCGAGCGTTTCCTCTCCGGTGTGCTGCGCGCGCGCCTTCTCGAACCCGAGGCCATCGTCTGCTGCCACCCGTTCCACCTGCTCGAGCGGGGAGGCCGCGACACCGCCAACGCCGCGCTCGACTGGCTGCGCACGGAACTCCCGGGCTGCGCGTGGCTTTTCCTGCAGGCCGAATCGCGATTGCCCGCGGGTTTCAGCGGAAATACCTTGGGGCCCGAGCGATGAAATACCTGCGCGACATCGACCCGCGGTTCCGCAACCTCGGCCTCAAGGTCGGCACGTTCTTCGCCGGCGTCGTCATTCTTCTCCTCGTCATGGCCGCCGTCCTCGGCTGGCGCAACGACCTCTTCGAACCTTCCATCCGCCTCTACAGCCGCCCGGGCAAAGCCGACGCCATCTCCCCCGGCATGAACGTCACCCTCCACGGCATCCGCGTCGGCCGCGTGCAGCAGGTCGAACTCGATGAGAACGGCCGGCCGCGCATCGCCCTACGCGTCCAGGAGCGCGGCGCACGTTGGCTGCGGGCCGACGCCGGCCTCCTCCTCACCGGGCTCGGTCCCCTCGAGACACCCCATCTCGAACTCCAGACCGGATCCTCCGGGCAGCCGCCCATCGAGGAGGACACCGAACTGCCCTTCCGCCGCGAGGCCACCATCGGCGAGATCGCCAGCGGGATCGAGCAGCAGATCAGGCCCGTCATCGCCGCCGGCAGCGAGTTCGTGGGACAACTCGGCAAGCCCGACGGTGACATGCTCATGTCCCTCGCCAGCCTGCGCGCCCTCACCGAATCCATGCTCAAGGAGGTCCCTCCCGCCTTGGCTGACGCGCGCCAGGCCGCCAGCACCACGCGCACCTATCTCGACGAACTGACCGCCAACGAGGGCGACGTGGAGAAACTCCGCAAGAACCTCCTCGCCACCAGCGAGGAGATCGAGTCGCGCCTGCCCAAGATGCTCGACGAGGCGGAGAAGACCCTTGTCGCCCTGCGCAAGGCCACCGCACAGGTCGAGAAATCCGTCAACGCCTCCGCCCCGCAGGTCGAAGAGCTGGTCAAGCGCTCCAACGAAACCGCCCAGCAGGCCGAGGCCCTCGTCACCGACTTCCGCAAAGCGTGGATGGTCAAGCTGCTCCTCCCGCGCACTAAGCAAGCCGCCGCATCGCCCACACCGGCGAGGTGAGCCGCCGCATCGCGGCAGCCGGTCACCTCATTTGCTGTCCAGCGTCATCACCGGCTCCCAATCGGGTCCGGGCGGATTCTCCAGCAACAAGCGGCAGCGCTCGGCCATCTGCAAGAGCGCCTTGTCGCCGGGCACGACGGCCAACGCCTCGCCGAAGAGTCGCGCCGCAGCGGAGAATTCGCGGCGACGATAGAGCGCCCAAGCCTCTTCATTGAGCGGAAGCCACACGGGCTCGATCGTGTTGCCGTCCTCGTCCACCGGCACGGTGAACAGATCGACCGGAGTCTTGCGGCCGACCACCCGCACGGTGTCGATCGTGCGCAGGACAAAGCCGCCGCCGACAGCGCTTGCGATCGCGCCGCTGAAAAGCAGGGACTGGCCGTAGCGTTTGGTCAGGCTCTCGAGGCGCGAGGCGAGGTTGACCGTATCGCCGATGACGGTGGGCTCCATTTTCAGATCGGACCCGATGTTGCCGAAGATGGCCGGTCCGAAATGCAGGCCGATGCCGAGGCGCAGGTCCGGCGCGCCGCGGGCCAGCCACTCCTTGCGCAGGCGGCCGACCGTGGAAAGCATTTCAAGCGCGGTGACGAGCGCGCCGGTGGCGCTGGCGGACGGACCGCCCGATCCGATCGTCCCCCACACCGCCATGACGGCGTCGCCGATGAACTTGTCCAGCGTGCCGCGGTGCCGGAACACGATCTCGACCATGCGGGCGAGGTATTCGTTGAGGTTCGAGACCAGCAGGTGCGGATCGGCGTTCTCACTCAGGGCTGTGAATCCCCTCAGGTCGGAGAAAAGGACCGCCACCTCCTTGCGGGTTCCTCCGAGTTGGGTGAGGAAGTCGTTGTCGCTGTCGAGCAGTTCGCGCACCACATCGCGCGACACGTAACGTTCCAAACTCCGCCGCACCCGCGCCTTCTCGCGCCGCTCGTGCGAGAGGTCGTAGGCGAAGCAGGTGATGCCGGCCATGACGAGCGTGGCCATCGGGTAGAGCATTCCCGGGAGGAAGGCGGCGTAGTTGTAGAGCGCGAGCGCCACCGCCGCATAGACCACCAGCGCAAGCGCAAGGTAGCCGAGCGTGGCCAGCGGATAGGCCGCCCGCCGGCTGAGCACGAACGTGACCAACCCCATGAGCAGGCACATCGCCCGCACCGTCCCGGGCGAGGATCGGCTGTAGAACGAATCCGCCTGCCCCGCGGCCATTGCATGCAGGTGCAGTTCCGGTCCGGGCAACGTCCCCACCGGCGTGCGGAACGCGTCGCGAAAGCGCGAGGCCAGCGGACCGAACACCACGATCTTGTCGCGGAAGACGGCGCCGTCCTTGAGGTTCTTCTTCCAGAACTCCGGCACGAAGATCTGCCAGACGGGCACAATGGGAAACGAGCCCGGTTCGCAAAACCGGATGAATCCGGCCTCACGGTCCGGCACCGGACGGTCGGCGAAATCGATGGCCAGCGCGGCCAGCGAAGGCTGGGGCCGGTCGCCCATGATGGGCCGCCTTTCGAGCAGGCTGTCCGTCATCCGGTAATGGGCGACCCGCACCACCCGGTCCTCATCGGGCCAGAAATTGACGAAACCAACTGCATCCTCCAACGGGCTGCCGGGTGGCACGATGGTCTCGGCCGGGGGATGGTAGAGCGAGGAACTGACGCCGCCGGCCACCTCGACATTCGCATAGAGCGAACCGATCACCACGCGCCCCGGGTTCCGGAGCATGGCTTCACGCAGGTCTTCATCCCCCTTCCCGGGTTGCGGAAAATGGACGTCCAAGACGACGACCTTGGCCCGGGCCCCGAGCAGCTTGTCGATCATCGCCGCATAAAACGACCGCGGCCACGGGAACTCGGCCTGCATCATGGTCAGCACCGGCGACGCCTCGATCCACTCGGGATCCAACTGGCTCAGGTCGAGACTGCCCTCGTCGAGCGCGAGAAAGACGAGGTTGTCCGGCGTGGGCGTCTTCGCCCCGTGGCGCACCACGGAGTCCTGCAAGGACCGGGCCGCCAACTCGAGCGGCCCGGCTCGGAAGTGCCCGACCAGCAAGGCGAACACCGCCGCCCACACCGCGCAAATGAGGAATAGATTGAGCGGACGCCGCTCCGAGCGACGCAGCAACGCATGGTGCCAGCCGCGCGGGGCATTCATCGCAGGCAGGTTGGCACATTTCCGCATGGACGGACAACGTGCTTCTTGCCAGCATCAAAAGATGGCGCGATTTCTCATCAGTCGGCCCCTTGCGATCCTCGCGGCGGCTCTGCTCGCCGCAGCCACCGCCTCCGGGCAAACGCCTCCACCAACGGTGAACACCGATGTCGAGCGGAGCGACATGATGGGGACCATCACGCGGCAACTCATTGCCAACAACCCCGATTATGTGGTCCCGAGCCCGGCGGACGACGACCTCGGCGTGCAGCGCGTGCTCACGCGGCGCAGCGACTACCGCCCCTTCACGCTCTTCTCCAGCGTCAACGAGTTCTTCACCACGAACGCCGCCCTCTCGAACAGCAATCCTCAGTCGGACTGGTTCACATCCGTCCTGTTCGGCGCCTCCTACATGCCCCGCATCAACGGCGGCCTCTTCGCCGAGTTCACGGCCGTGCAGCAACTCTTCCGCTACGCCAACTACGGCGGCCTGAACTTCAACAGCCTCGATCTCGGCGCCGGGCTTGTTTACGTCTTCCGCGACTTCGAGGGCCTCTCGATCTTCGCCCGCTACAACTACAACCTCCTCACCCCCGGCTCGGCCGACTCGTCGCTCTTCTATCAGCAGACCGTGCGCGCCGGCGTGACGAAGCCGTTCATCTTCAGCCGAGCCCACTCGGCCACCCTCGGCCTCGCCGCCGACATCAACCTCGACGGCTGGCCGGAATACGCCCTGCGCAACCGCTTCGCCTTCCTCGCGGGCTACCAGCTCAACATCACCCGCATCCTCCAGGCCAACGCCTTCTACCAGCTCGCCTACTTCCCCTACGTCGAACTCGGCCGCCGCGATTGGAACCAGATCGTCAGCCTCGCCCTCGTCCTCAACCTCAGCCAGCGCTTCAACATCAGCACATCCGTCTCCGCCGCCTTCAACGAATCCAACGAAAGCTTCTACGAATACTCGGTCCTCAACGCCGGAGTGGGCATCGCGGCCAACTACACCTTCTGACCCCATGAGCACCCGCGCCATACTCCTCTCCGCCGCGGCAGCCGCCGTTCTCGCACTGCCCGTCGCCCATGCCGCGCCGTTCCAGCAGGCGACCGTCACAAAGATCGTCAACAACGTGGAGATCATCCCCGGCAGCGGACAACCTCAGGCCGCCGCCCTCGGCGATGTGGTGACCGACAAGACCGGGGTGCGCACCGGCGGCAACTCACGCGCGCAGCTCACCTTCACCGACCAGACGATTGCGCGCCTCGGCGCCAACACCCTCTTCAGCTTCGACCGCGGCACGCGCAACATGGACTTGGAGAACGGCACCATCCTCCTCCAAGTGCCCAAGGGCGCCGGAGATGCCGAGATACGCAGCGCCCCGATCGTGGCCGCCATCACCGGCACCACCGTCATGATGTCCTACGTCCCCGGCAACCCGGGCACGATCAAGCTCATCGTCCTCGAGACCAAGCAGGGCGTGAAGGTCCGTGTCGCCCTCAAGGGCCGCTTCGGCGAGTCGGTCCTCGTCAGCGCCGGCGAGATGCTCGCCGTCCCCACCAACGCCACCAGCCTCCCCAACCCCGTGCCGGTGGACCTGCAGACGATCATCCGCACCGCCCGCCTCGTGCAGGAAGGCGAACTCGAATCCATGGGGCTCATCCTCGAGGTCATCGAGGAGCAGCAGCAGGCACTCCAAGAGGGCAGCCTCGTCCTGGCACCGCCCGCCCCCGCGCTGGAAAACCCGAACCTTGCCGGCCCGAACGCCTTGGACGTCCAGAACCAGCTGCGCAATACCGTCCCCCCGCCCACCCCGCCGCAGCCTCCGCCCGCCCCGAGGCGCGAATTCGTCCCGCCGCCGACGCCGCCTCCCACACCTCCTCCCACCCCGCCGGTGGTGGTGCCCACGCCCGTGCCCACACCTCCTCCCACCCCGCCGCAGCCGACGCCTCCCTACACGCCGCCGAAAACGCCGTTTCAGGAATTCTGAGCCCTGCGCGGAGGATGCGCACGGTGTGGCTTCACGCAGGTTGACCGGACAAGGCGGAACCGCAATCCTCGGACGTGGACGAGCTGACCGAACTGCAAGCCCGCTGCGAGTCACTCGGCCCGCGGGAGGCAGCCGCGGTGCTCGTCGGTCGTGACCCGACCCAAGTCTCCCTGGTCATCCAGCGCCTGCGCCCGGATCTCGCGCAGGACGTGCTCGCAGCCCTGCCCGCCCCCTTCCTGCGCCGTGTCCTCCAGGCCACGCCGCAGCAAACCGCCGCCCAGTGGAAACTCGGCGCGAGCTATCCGGACGATTCGGTCGGCAGCCTCATGGAAGCGCCAGCCGGCGAATTCCACCCGGACGACACCGTCGCCGGCGCCATCGAGATCCTGCGCGAACTCACCAAGCACCAACTCGTCACGTATTGCTTCGTCACCGCGGACGACAGCCGGCTGGTCGGCGTCATCACCATGCGCGACCTGCTGCTCAACCCTCCGGACAGCCTCCTCGGCGATCTCATGCTGCGCGACGTCTTCACCCTCAGCCCGCAGACGCCGCTGCTTGAGGCGATGAAGTCCACCATCAACCGCCACTTCCCGGTCTATCCCGTGTGCGACGCCGGGGGCGTGCTCGTCGGGCAGGTGCGCGGGCAGGCGCTGGCCGAGGCGCAGGCCTTCGAACTCACCGCGCAGGCCGGAAGCATGGTCGGCGTCGAGAAGGAGGAACGCCTCGCCACTCCCGTCTGGCGCAGTTTCCTTTTCCGCCACCCGTGGCTGCAGTTGAACCTGCTCACCGCCTTCATCGCCGCCGCCGTCGTCGGCCTCTTCGAGGACACCCTCACCCAGATCGTCCTCCTCGCCGTCTTTCTTCCCGTGCTCTCCGGTCAATCGGGCAACACCGGATGCCAGGCGCTCGCCGTTTCGCTCCGCGCCATGACGCTGGGCGAGCTCAAGCGCGGCCAGGAGTTCCGCGCCGTCATCAAGGAGGCCACCCTCGGACTGGCCAACGGCGCGTTCGTGGGCATCACCGCGGGCCTCGGCATGGTTGTTTACGCGCACATGATGAAGAACGACACGCCATGGCAACTGGGCGGCATCGTCTTCCTCGCCATGATCGGCAGTTGCGTGGTCAGCGGGGCCAGCGGAGTCCTCGTGCCCACCGTGCTGCGCCGACTCGGAGCCGACCCCGCCACAGCCTCCAGCATTTTCCTCACCACGGCGACGGACGTCGTCAGCATGGGCCTTTTCCTCGGGCTGGCCACCTGGTTGATCTTGTGATGAACGAAGAACCGGCCAACGCGCAGACGCAGACGGCGCGTGAAAATCTCCTGCGTGATGTCCTGCAGACGGAGTTCGGGGGGATGGATGATGCCACTTGGACGAATCTGCTCCCGCGCATCGTCTGGAAAACCCTCGCCGCGGGAGAGACCCTCTGCCACGAGGGCGAACCGGCGGACACGATGTATGTGGTGCTCAGCGGGCGCCTGCGCGCATCGCGCAAGACCGAGGACGGCGAGACCGTGGCGGGCGAGATCAGCCGCGGCGAGACGGTGGGCGAGATGGCCCTGTTGGCCGGCGGCGTGCGCTCGGCCACCGTGCGCGCCATGCGCGACTGCGTGCTGGCCGGGCTCGATCGTCCGGGGTTCGCCGACCTCGCGCGCTTCCGCCCCGAGGCCGTCCTACGCGTCGCGCAGATCCAGATGCAGCGCCTGCAGCGCTCGAACCTTCCTCCGACCCGCTTCAAGAAGCACCTGTGCCTCGCCGTCTTCGCCGCCGAACCGTCGCTCTCCGCCGCCGACTTCGCGCGGAGCCTGCACGGCGAGATCCTCTCGCGGTCGCGCGCAGCCCTCGCCCTGCGCTCCGAAGCCCCTGCCTGCGGAGGCACCCCGGCCGAAGAGCGCCAGCGCGCCGCCCTTTGGTTGAACGACCAGGAGGCCGCGACCGATGTGCTCATCATGGGCTGCGAGGAGGCCTCGTCTGTCTGGACCCGGCAATGCCTGCGCCACGCCGACCTCGTTCTCGTCCTCACCAAGCCTGGATCGAACCCCGTGGTGCCGGAGGGACTGGTGCCAGAGGGCATCCCACGGACGCTCGTCGTTCTCCACCCGGACGGCAGCAAGGCTCCGACCGGCACCGCCAAGCTCCGCGCCGCCTGCGGGGCCGAGACACACTTCCACCTGCGGCAGAACACGGCGGCCGACCTGCAGCGGCTCGGCCGCCTTCTCACCGGCAACGCCAACGGCATCGCTTTCGCAGGCGGCGGCGCGCGGTCGTTTGCCCACCTCGGCGTGCTCCACGCCCTGGCCGAGCACGGCATCCCGCTCGACATCGCCGCCGGCACCAGTCTCGGCGCGATCGTCGCCTCGGGCGTCTCGCTCGACTTCGACCTCGACGACCTCATGCGCCGCTTCCGCGTCATGGTCCAGAACAACCCGACCAAGCGCGACTACCTCCTCATCCCCCGCACTTCATTCCTCTCCGGACGCAAGCTCGACCGGCTCCTGCCCCTTCTCCTCCCGGAGCGCGACATCGAAGATTGCTGGAAGGATTTCGCCTGCGTGTCGGCCAACATCACGCACCCCGGTGCCGAGATCCACCAATCAGGCCCTCTCCTTCGCGCCCTCCGCGCCACGGTTTCAATCCCCGGCGTCTTTCCGCCCGTCGTCACCGCCGGCGGCGACCTCCTCGTGGACGGCGGAGTCATCAACAACCTCCCGGCCGACATTCTCCGCGACCGCGGGGCCGGACGCCTCATCGCCTGCGACCAAGGCGGCCCCTCGGCCAAGGGCTCCGACCAGCCCAACCCCATCGCCATCATCATGCGCTCGGTCATCCTGCACAGCCGCGTCGTCGGCCGCGCCTGGCGCACCGCCGCAGACATCTATTTCGAGTCACCCGTCAGCGATATCAGCCTCCTGGAATGGGACAAATTTGATCTCGCCGTCAAACGGGGTTACGAGAATGCCAAACGTGTGCTCGAAAATGTCGACCCCGCCCCCTGGCGCTGACGCCCCCCGGCCCCGCGCCGCCGCGGCGTTGGTCGCCCTGCTCGCCATCGCGATCCTCGCGCCGTGCGTCGCGCGGGCCGAGGACGCCACGCCACGCGAATTGCCGCTCTCCTGCGAGGTCGCCGGCGCCCGCGTCATCCTCAATGGCAGCGCCGTCCGCACCGTCTGGGGCTTCGAGGTCTATCGCATCGGTTTGTTCCTCACTGCCCCCAACCACGATGCGGACTCGATCCTGCAGTCCGACCGCAATCCCAAGCGCGTCCACATCATCATGCTTCGCGGCGTCACGAGCAGCCAGTTCACCGGCACCGTCCAGGAAAGCATCGACCGCAACTTCACACCCGAGGAAAAGACGGCCTTCGGCGAGCAACTCTCCTCCTTCCTGGGCTTCTTCCATGACGGCGCCGACCTGCGTCCGGGATCGGAGGTCATCCTCGACTTCGCGCCTGGACGCGGCATGGTCGCCGCGCTCGACGGCCGCGAGTTGGGCAGCATCCCGGGCGCCGACTTCTACCACGCCATTCTGCGCCTCTGGCTGGCCAAGCCACTCCAAAGCTCCATCCGCGACGGCCTCCTCGGCAGCGAACGCGGCTGAGCCGATCACCCATCACTCAACCTCCGTTGACACCCCGCGCAGCCACGGGTTAGCTAACCCCACATGTCCCGGTCGAACGCCGCAACCCTTCCACTGATCGCACTCCTCGCGGCCTTCGCCCTGAGCGGTTGCGGGCTGAAGTATTCGAAGGCCTTCCGACAGGACCGCACGGTGGACCTCGCCGTCACCGCGGAACAAAGATCCCTCGCCCTCGAAACCCAGCGCCTAGACCGCCGACCGATCGAACAACTCGGACGCTACATCGACGCCGCCAACGACGCCCGCCTGCGCCTCGCCAAGGACCCCGGCAACACCCTCCTCCGCAGCGACTACAATTTCGCCGTCGCCCGCGTCATCGACATCGTCTCGAAGCAGAACCTCGCCCCGTGGGACGCCGCGGTCGCAGCGCCCTCAGCCGACGGCGGCACCTGGAAACTGCGCCTCACACCGCCCTTCCCGCAGCCACAATATCACCCGCGCTATTTCGAGTTCACGCCGTCCGACCGCTACGACTTCAAGGGCAAGAACGCCGGCGTGCGCGTCCTCAAGGCCGGGCTCGGCGCCCCGCTCATCGTCGTCGGCAACGAACTCGACTACGTGAAGATCGACCGCTTCGCCCAAGCGCAGCACGTCTATTACGGCCTGACCGCGCTCATCCGTTTCCGCGGACGCGATTGCGAGATCGTGCTGGCCGACCCTCTGTCCCGCGAAGACATCGATCTCGACGGCCGCAAGCACCCGCTGGCGGGCGACTTCCAGGGTCCCCTCGCCCTCGCCCTCGCCGACCTGAATCTCGAAAAGCGCGAGCTCCTCGGCCTCTTCAAGCCGCAGGAATTCGAACAATCCGCCCGCCTGGCCCGGCTCCAGCCGTTCGACCCGACGAAAACACCGGTCATCCTCATCCACGGCCTCGGCAACTCACCGGCCACCTGGGCGCCGCTCATCGAATTCCTGCGCGGCGACCCGAAGATCCGTCAGAATTTCCAATTCTGGTTCTTCAGCTACCCGTCCGGACTCCCCTACCCGCTATCGGCCGCGTTCCTGCGCGCCCAGCTTGCGGAACTCCGCAAGCGTTACCCGAACCTCAAGGAACCTGTGATCGTCGGGCACAGCATGGGCGGCATGATCGCCCGGCTCTTGATGACCAACAGCGGGATGAAGCTCTGGGACACGTATTTCGACAAGCCTCCCGCGGAGCTTCCACTCTCCGATCGGACCCGCAAGATCATGGCCGGCTCGATGATCTTCGAAGCCGTGCCGAACCTCGGCCGCGTCATCTTCGTCTCGCCGTCCCACCGCGGCAGCGACCGTGCCATCGACATCTGGGGACGCCTTGGCGCCATGATCGTGGGCAACCCGATCACGGAAGACCAAGTTTACAAGGAAGTCGCCGCCTTCGCCCGGCCCGAGGCCCGCAAGCGCGGCGTGGGCCGCCTGCCCAACAGCATCGACCTCCTCAACCCGGAGAACCTTTTCATCAACACCGTGGACGGGCTCCCGCTCAAGCCCGGCGTGCCCTACCATACAGTGCTCGGCGACCGCGGACGCGGCGGCTTCCTCGACCGCACACGGCCGCAACTCACCGACGGCTTCGTCCCCTACTGGAGCGGCCACCTCGCCGGTGCCCGCAGCGAGCGCATCATCCCGAGCAACCACTGGACCCACCTCCACCCGCTCGGCATGGCGGAGATCAAACGGATCCTCGTCGAGCACACGACAAACTGACCCCGGCACCTCCCATGCCCAACGACACCGCTCTCGACGGGCTCACGCCCATGTCCGCTCTCGCCGCCCTCTACGGCGAGGGCCGCGTGGAAACCGCGCGCGCCATCATCTCCAGCCTCAACCGCCGCATCTTCGAGGGACCGCCGCCGCGCCCGTCGAACATCATCCGCCGCGGACTGGCCCGCGGCGT
>CAZSUJ010000079.1:0-11513 GCA_964609925.1 uncultured Chthoniobacter sp.
TCCTGCACCATGAAGCTCAACGCGGCGGCCGAGATGATTCCCGTCACGTGGGCGGGCTTCGGCGCGCTGCATCCCTTTGCGTCGGAGGCCGACGCCCCGGGCTACCGGACGTTGTTCCGCGATCTTGAGCAGTGGCTCGCCGAAATCACCGGATTCGCCGCCGTTTCACTCCAGCCCAATGCAGGATCCCAAGGCGAATACGCGGGCCTGCTCGTCATCCGCGCCTGGCACCGCTCGCGGGGAGACACCGGCCGCAACATCTGCCTCATCCCCACCTCGGCCCATGGAACCAACCCCGCCAGCGCGGTCATGGCGGGCATGACCGTGGTTCCCGTTGCCTGCGACAGCCTTGGCAACGTGGATGTGGAAGACCTTGCCGCGAAGATCTCGGCGCACAGCGCTAATCTCGCCGCCCTCATGGTCACCTACCCCTCGACCCACGGCGTGTTCGAGGAGCGCATCGGCGAGATCTGCCGCATGGTGCATGATGCGGGCGGACAGGTTTACATGGACGGGGCGAACCTCAACGCGCAGGTGGGCCTCTGCCGCCCGGGAGACATCGGCGCCGATGTCTGTCATCTCAACCTCCACAAGACCTTCTGCATCCCTCACGGCGGCGGCGGCCCCGGCATGGGCCCCATCGGCGTCGGAGCGCACCTCGCCCCCTTCCTGCCGGGCCACTCGGTGGTGCCGACCGGTGGCGACAGCGCCATCGGCGAGATCTCCCAAGCCCCGTGGGGCAGCGCCAGCATTCTCCCGATTCCGTGGATGTATATTCGGATGATGGGTGCGGCCGGCCTCGAGCACGCGACCAAGGTGGCGATCCTCAACGCCAACTACATCGCCAAGCGGTTGGAGCCGTATTTCCCCGTGCTTTACCGCGGAACGCGCGGGTTCGTCGCCCACGAGTGCATCATCGATCTTCGTGATTGGAAGCAACGCGCGGGGATTGAGGTCGAGGACGTCGCCAAGCGGCTCATGGATTACGGCTTCCACGCCCCGACGATGAGCTGGCCGGTGCCCGGCACCCTCATGATCGAACCGACCGAGAGCGAATCGCTCGACGAGTTGGACCGCTTCTGTGACGCCATGATTTCCATCCACGGGGAGCTTGCTGCGGTCGAGGATGGACGCTTGGACCGCGCCGACAATCCGCTGAAGAACGCCCCGCACACGGCGGAGTCGGTCATGGCGGACGACTGGAACCACGCTTATTCACGCGAGGTTGCCGGCTTCCCGTTGCCGTGGCTCCGTGCGAACAAGTTCTGGCCCAGCGTGCGCCGGGTGGACAACGTTTACGGCGACCGCCACCTCTTCTGCACCTGCGCGCCGGTCGAGGACGCGGCTTGATCAGCGGGTTTCGGGAGCCTGCAAACCGACCAAGCCGCCGGCATAGCCGGTCATCTCAAGGTAGCCGCGCCCGCGCACTGGAAACCCGCCGCGCGCGCCCTCAGCAACTACGCTGCCCTCCCAATAAGAGATGGGCTTCAGCACGAGTTCTTGTCCGTCGAGGGCCGCCTCCACATCGAGTTCCAGACCGAGACGCGGGATCCTGATCGTCCACGCGACCGGATACTCCCCTCCGCTCTCCGGACTTCGCCACGTGCGCCCCGGGACGAACTCGAAATCGTCGTTCTTGATCGGAATCGTCCGGCCGTCCGCCTCGACGAAGGTCCCGTGGCAGAACGGATCGCGTCCGCCTTCGCGCAGGCGGATTTGGAACAGCATCAACTCGGTCCCGTCCTCGAATTGCAGGCTGAGCCAATCCCAGCCCGTCTGCCCCTCGGTGAGCTGGTTGGTGGCCCACTCTTGGTCGAACCAAGCCAACCCGGACACCGCGATGTCGCGCCCCGCCAGCGTGATGCGGCCCTGCGCATCCAGCCGCGTGAACGAGTAATAGTGCGAGGCACGCCCCTCCCCCGCGGCTTTCTGGCTCACGCCATTCTCTCCGTGGAAGACGGGAGGCTTGCGCGAGACGAGGCTGAGATCCAAGGCGAATTCGTCCGCCTTGGCCCTGATGGCGAACGCCTGCGGCCCGGTCTGCACCAGTTCCCAGTCATCGCTCCAGGCAATCCGGTCACCATCGCCGAATCCGGCCTCCCCGAAGGCGCCCCGGGAGACCTTCTGCGCGAAGCGGAACTTGCGCCCACCGATGTCAGTGATGGCGAAATGCGCCAGCTTGATGTCGTCCACCGCGAACCGCGTGGCTGCGCTGTCCGTGCGGCGGATGCCCTGACGGAAGAACGTGAGCTGGAATCCGAAAAGGTTTCCGTCTGCATCCGCGAGGTTCCCGGTCAGATACCACCACTCGGTCTTGAAGTCCGGATGCGCATGGTGGTCGCGGGGAAATTCATACTTCCACCCCGGTAGAGCCAGCGCCCAGTCCGGCTCGTCCGTGGCCGCACCGCTCGTTGCGGCAGCCAGCGCGAGCGCGATGCTAATGAATGAACGTTTCACGCGGCTGTTCGACCGGCTCGATCTTGTCCGCATCAATGCGTGGCTCAAGCTGACCGCTCACATTCTCGAAACGCGCGGTGCCCGTGATCCGGATCCACCCCATCCGCGGCACCTCTACCTCCGCGGGGGTCGTGATTTTGAGACCTAGCGGCCGCGCATCCGCAGCGCAACAAACCACGAACATCCGCACCAGATCGAACCCGGCTGTGCCTCCGCCCGCTGGCGGGACGTATTGGCCGATGATCGCGATCTTGCGCCCTTCAAACTCTTCACGCAGCGCGGGCTCGCCCGCCGCGAACAGCAGGTCGAGGATCTCCAAGCGGATCGCCCCGTCCTGACCGCGGTAGAAATACTCGACACCCTCCTCGTCGTTGAGCTCGGCCACATCGGGCAACTGCCCGTCGTCCGTGATCGGCGGGGCATCTTCCCAAGTGGACGGCAGTGGACGCTCCGCCGAGGGCAACGCGTTCAGATCGGTCACGATCCCGCGGTTCATCACGACGGCCTCTCCGAACTGGCTGGGCGAAAGCACCGCCGCAGCTGTCACGGGTAGCAGGAGCACGGCGAAGCCGAGCCACATGCCGGCGCCGGAACCCCCGTGTTCGTGCCCATCGTGCCCGCACGAATCGCCGCAGGCGTGGTCGGTTTCACGGGAGGCCCACCACCACAGCGGGACGAGGAGCAGCAGGATCGCCCCGGCCGCGGCGACCAATGGGTGGAACTGCGGGTGCAGGTAGGCCGTGACCCGGCCGCTGAACCAGAACCACAGCAACAGGCCGGACCAGACGAGCAAGGTCACCGAGGTGAGGATGCGCTTCATGGTTCTCTCAGCCTCGAAACTCGCCGATCGGCAGCAGCGTGCAGGCAAGCCAGACAAGCGACGCCAGCAGCAGAACAAGGACGACGATGAATCGCCGGCGGAAGACCAGCCCGTAGATGAACACGAGCTTCAAGTCCACGACCGGACCGAAGACCAGAAAAGCCAGCTTGGCTGCCGCCGGGAAGGCGGTGAAGGTCGCCGCGATGAACGCGTCCGAGGTGCTGCACAAGGAAAGCAGTGACGCGAGGCCCATCATGCCGGCCACAGCCAAGGGCAGGTTCTCGGCCAGAGGAAGGATGACCTGCTGGTTCACCGCCGTGTTGAAGAAGGTGGCCACGGCGACTCCGAGGATGAAGTAGAGGGTGACATCAAGGAAGTCGTTGACCGAGGCGCGCACGGCAGCCGCCGCGCGGCCGCCTGGCGGAACGGCTGTCTCGGTCGCTTGCTCTTGTCCGGCCAAGAACGGCCGCAACACGAAGGTGCGGGACAAAAGGAGGACGATGAGGGCCACAACCGTGGCCAGACCGAATGCCAGCCCCATGCGCCAGAGCGTCATTTCCAACGCCCCCTGACCGCGGAACGCGGCGAATGTGCTGAGTGCGACGATCGGGTTCACCACCGGCGCGGCGAGCATGTAGGCCACGGCGGTCGGCAAGGGCAGGCCTTTCTGCAGCAGTCGGCGGATGACGACCACGATCCCGCACTCGCACATGGGAAGGACCGCCCCCAGGGCGCCGCCGATTAGGATCCCTCCGGCAGGGTTGGACGGCAGGAGACGCGCCAAAACGCGCGGCGGCAGGAACGCATCAATCAGACCGCTCAGCAAGACGCCGGCAAGGATGAACGGCACGCCCTCCAGAACGACGCTGAGGAACGAGTAGGCGAAGTCGGGAAGACTGAACCAGAACCAGTGATTCATCCGTTGCCATCAGTGTCTATCACGGATGAGGGAAACGCAAAGCGGCCGCAGCCTGCCCTAGGAAAAAAGAAAGGCGGCCGTGAAGGCCGCCTTTCCTGCAACTGTATCCAGTCGGACTTAGCTCTGGGTCGACTCTTCGGTCTTGTCCTTGGCCTTGTCCTTCTTGGCGCCAGCCGGGCAGCTTCCGCAGTCGCCGGCAAGGACGGTGCTGGAGAAAGCCGCGAGGGCGATGGCAGTGACGGTGATAGTGAGCAGGTGTTTCATAAGCGGGGATACCTGTCGCACAAATCACGTTCCTTTCAACCCCAAAATCGACTTTTTTTTTCCGGACCACGAGGTCCACTGCGAGCAGTCCGCGAGCGATGGGTCGCGCCCATGGCTTGCTGGCGCCTTCCAATCCTGCCAATCATCACCGCACCCCCATGGCGACCCCTGCCAGGCAGTCGGCTCCCGAAAAGCTCAACCACTTCGGCGGCTGGGAGTGGAACCTGTTGACCAACACCGTCCACTGGTCGCCCCCGTTGTTCGGGATCTTCGGCCGTGATCCGGCCCTCGGCCCGTTGCCTTGGGATCAGCACGACAAGATTTTCGCGCCCGAGGATCATGGACGCCTCAAGGAGGCGGTCGAACGTTGCCGCGACGCCGGGGAACCCTGCATGATTTCCTGCTCCGGTCGGCGTGAGGACAATGGGCAGCACGTTGACCTCGAGGTGCAGTGCTCGGCGATCCGGGATGCCGACGGACGGATCACGGGGCTCTGCGGCGCCGTGCTCGATCGCACGGTCAAGAAGTCCATCGAACGCCGTTTGCGCCGCATGGAGGAGCTTCTCGCGGCCACGGAGCGCCTGACCCGTGTGGGCGGTTGGCGCCTGCGGGTCGAGACAGGCGAAGTGCAGTGGACGCCGATGATCAACGAGATCCATGAAGTCCCGCCGGACTTCGAGCCCAACCTCGAGCGCGCCCTCTCGTTCTACACCGAGGGCTCGCGCATCCACATGGAGCGCGTGATTTCCGAAGCCATCGCGACCAGCGAACCGTGGGATACCGAGTGCGACCTCCTCACCGCCACCGGGCGCAAGATCCGTGTGCGCTCGCTCGGACGTGCCATCTTCCGCGAGGGCCGCTGCATCGAACTCGTCGGCGCCTTCCAGGATATCACCGAGCAGAAACGCATTGAGGACGAACTCGTCCGCCAGCGCGAATTCTCCCGCACCATCCTCGAGAACATCGAAGCCGGGGTGGTGGTGTGCGACGAGGCGGGACGCCTGCTCCTCTTCAACCGCGTGGCCCGCGGTTGGCATGGCTGCGATCCAGCGCTCATGCCGCCGGACAAGTGGGCCGAGTCCTACGACATCTATCTGCCCGACGGCGAGACGCTCATTCCTCCCGACCAAGTCCCGCTAATGCGTGCCTGGCGCGGAGAGACGGTCACCAATGCGGAAATCGTCATCAAGCCCGCCGGGCGCCCCCCCCGTCATGTTCTTTGCGGCGGCGCACCGCTCCATTCAGCCACCGGACAGTTCGCGGGGGCTGTTGTGGTCATGACCGACCTGACCAAGCGCAAGGCCGCCGAGGAGGCGTTGCAGCGGGCGAAGCAGTCTGCCGAGGAAGCCGACAGGGCGAAGTCGTCCTTCCTAGCCTCAATGAGCCATGAGATCCGCACTCCGCTCAACACGATCATCGGATTCACATCGCTTCTCGAAGAATCGCCTTTGGGTGACGGCCAGCAGACTTACTGCGAGGCGATCCGCGCCAGCGGCTCCCTCCTCCTCAGCATCATCAACGACATCCTCGACTTCTCGAAGATCGAGGCCGGACGCGTGGAACTCGAGAACCAGCCTTTCGCGCCCGTCGACGCGCTGAACAGTTGTCTCGATCTGCTCCGACCGTCCGCCACCGAGCGCCGCGTCGAACTGCGCTTTGATGTCGCCAAGGCGGCTCCGGCCGCTGTCCGGGGTGACCTGACCCGGTTCCGCCAGATCGCCACGAACCTCCTCGCCAACGCCGTCAAGTTCACCTCTGACGGCACGGTCAACCTTGGCCTCGGCTTGGCCCCGGCCTTGCAGGAAGGCGGCCCGCAGGCACTCCGTTTGACCGTGGCCGACACCGGCATCGGCATATCCGCCGGGGAACTGGCGCGCATTTTCGAACCGTTCCGGCAGGCGGATGCCTCGATCACACGCCGCTACGGCGGCACCGGGCTCGGCCTGACGATCTGCCAGACCCTCGTGCGGGCCATGGGGGGCAAAATTGACGTGAAGAGCGAGCCTGGGAAGGGTAGTGTATTCACCGTGGACCTCCCCCTCCATCCCGCCTCGGCGGAAGACCTGATGCGCCCGGCCCCGGAGGTTCCGCCTACGGCCTCCACCGGCGATGTCCCGCGGATGCGCATCCTGGTCGTGGATGACAACGACCTGAACCTCCAACTCGCTCGCCACATGCTCGAGAAGCTCGGCATCACCCCCGACCTCGCCTGTGATGGACGCGAGGCGGTGGACGCACTGCGCCGCCAGGGCTACGACGTGGTTCTCATGGATTTGCAGATGCCTTTCATGAGCGGCCTCGAAGCATCGCAGATCATCCGCGCCGAGATTCCCGCCAACCGGCAGCCGTTCATCGCCGCGGTCACCGCGCGCGTCATGGCAGCCGACAAGCAGGCGTGCCGGGAGGTCGGTATGGACGATTTTCTCGCCAAGCCCGTCCGCCTCGAAGAACTCCGAGCCCTCCTGCTGCGCGCCGCCGCCGCCCTCGGCAAGTCCTGAGCTGCGGTTAATCGCGCACCACGGACACCGACGCGGTTTGTCCGATACGCAAGGGAACCGGCGGCTTGCCCGTGATGTCGACGCGCACAGGGAATCGGTTGGGAAGGCGCACCCAGTCAATCGTCTGCGGCACGCTCGGCAGAAGCTGGTCGCCCGCCGTGCTACCGTCCTGCACGAAGATTCCCCATGCCGTGCTGGCCACCACGCCCACGAACGGTTCATGCAGGTGCCCCATCAGCGTGACCCGCACCTTGTCCCCTGGCTGCACGCCCGCCATCTGGGTCTCCTTGAAATACGCGGCGACCCAGAATGATGACGTGTCCACCAGCGCGAGGAGTTGCTCGCCCGCGGAGACGTAGGTTCCGGGGCTGGTGTTGACGTTGGTCAGGTAGCCGTCCACCGGCGAAGTCACCGTGGTGAACTCGAGGTTCAACTTCGCGTTCTCCAGCGCGGCCTGCGCGGCGACCACGTTCGCCTTGGCCGCCTCGAACGCCTGCACCTGATCGTCGTATTGCTCGCGGCTGATCACGTTCTGGGCCAGCAGTGCGACGGCGCGCTTGGCGTTGGCTTCCTTGTCCAGCAGCGCAGCGTTGGACTGGTCGAGTTGCCCCTGCGCCTGGTCCACCGCAGCCTGGAACGTGCGCGGGTCGATCTGGAAAAGCAGGTCGCCCTTCTTCACCGCCTGGTTGTCGGTGACGGGAATTTGCACGATCGGGCCCGGCACGCGCGGCGCGATGCCCACTATGTTTGCCCGCACGTAGGCGTCCCGTGTCCACGGCTTGCTCAGGTAGCGCGAATACATCAGCAGCGCCGCCGCGAGGGCGAGCACGATAACGGCGAGAGTGACAAGGACCTTGGGCTTCACGGCGCGAGGAGGAGACCGAGCACGCAACCGCAGAGGACAGCCAGGGCCACGAAGAAGAGCGGCAGGTTCCAGATGTGACGGGTCAGGCGGAACCGCTCGAGCACCGCGACGATCAACCACGCGCAGAAGAAGCCCAGAGTCCCGATGACCATTCCCCACGGCAGCATGAAGTCGCCAAGGATGATCTCGGGGTTGCGCAGCGAAAAATCCACCGCACGACCGTTTGACAGTTTTTTGCCGTGGACGCAAGCCCACCCCTCCCCGCACTCTGCGCGGCGTGGAAGCAGCGGCAGCAAGGGCAACATGGACGCGCCTGTGGGAGAAGGCCGACCCGGGTGCGGCCGCGCTCGGTCTGCAGATGGCCCTCGCCGGGTTGGCCGCATTCTTTTTCTCCCAACTCCTGCGGCTCGAGTTTCCCGCATGGTCCGTCTTCACCGTCATCATGGTCCTGCTCGCGCAATACGTCGGCGCAATCCAGGAAAAGGCTGTATTCCGCATGGCCGGCACGATCGTCGGCGGATTCCTCGGCTATCTCGCCACGGGCGGCTGGCAGCAGTCTCCAGTGATCTACCTCACGGCCACGTTCCTCATCACGGCGTTCAGCGTCGCCATGTTCAGCCAGTCGCGCGCGCCTTACGCATTCCTCCTCACCGGCCTCACCTTCATTGTCATCTCGTCCAACAGCCAGTCGCACCCAGAGCATGCGTGGATCTACGCCCTTGCTCGCGTGGAGGAGGTTTTCATCGGCATCGTCGCCAGCCTCGTCGTGCAAAGCACCGTGTTTCCTCGCTACGCGAACGAGGACTTCCGTCGCCTTCTCTCCGGCACGCTCGGGGAATTGGCGGACGCCTCCCCGGCGGCCGCCGCCCGATTCGCCGAACGCCACACCGGCCTGGACGCCGCCATGCGCGACTTTCCGACCCGCGCCGTGGCTCTCCGCAATCTGCTGCGCTTCGGCGCGCGTGAAAGCACCGAGTTCCGCACGCACCTCGGTCGCCACAGCGAGACGATCACGCACCTGACCCGTGCGGCCAACATCCTCCGCTCCCTCGAGCTCGTGGACCCGGCCCCCGAGCCCCACCGCTCGAATCTCGACACCGCCGTGCGCGAGGCCGGCTCGCAACTGCGCGAGGGCTGGCTCACCCTTCGCGACCGCGGGCAACTCTCCGCCGAATGGCGTCAGCGCGTGCATGACTCCGTGTCCTCCTTGCAGCAGCGCCTCCTCGTCTTGCGCTCGGATCCCGAGGCGCGCGCCCTCGCCCCGGCCTTGGTCGGAAGCACCTCCATCCACCTCTTGTCGCTGGCCGAACTGCGCGAGACGCTCATCGAAATCGACGATCTCTGGCGCAACCCTCCGTTGGATCCACCCAAGGCGGAAGCCCTCGCCCTCGCGCCGGCGTGGCCGGACGGCTTCTGGATCCGGCTCGGGCTGCGTGCGGGACTCGCCACCACCGTCGCGCTCTTCCTCGAGAACTGGCTGTCGCCACCCGGCGGTCCGATGATGGTTCTTTCGACGATGATGTTCACCGCGCTCAACGCGCTGACACCGGAGGGTTCGGGGGACCAGCGCGCGTTCTCCTACGTGGTCGGTCTGACCGGGGTGCTGGCCGCCACGTTTCTCTTGCTCCTTGCCGGCACACCATTGCTCGCGAGTTACGCGGTGCTGAACATCCTGCTGGCCACGTGGCTCTTTCTCCTCGGCTACTGGGTGCATGATCGCGGCGGCATCACGGCCCCGTTGCAGTTCTCCTTCCTGCTCCTCATCGGCATCCTCAGCCTCAACGCGCAAGATCCCGTCTCCGTGCAGAAGATCGCGGGCCTGTTCTTCGGCCTCGCCAACGGACTCCTCATCTCCGCCGTGGCCCAGCGCGTCCTCTGGCCCGTCCTTCCGCAGCGCCAACTCCAGTCCTCCCTCGCCGAATACCTCCGCACGGTGGCGGCGGCGATGCCCGACGCATTGGACAAGCTTCCCGTGTGGCAGCGCATGCGCCTCGGACTCTTCCCATCGCTGGCCCGCAGGCTGATCGCCAACATGCGCGGCCCGGCCTTCCCTCCCGACGAGATGGCCGCGCTCGGCGAATACGTCATCACCCTCCGGCGGCTTGTCGGCGAGATTTCGCTGGTTGCCGGGCGATTGCTCCACACCCTTCCGCCCGCAATGGTGCCTCTGGCCGAACCCTGCGTGAACCGCATCAAGGGGATCATGCGCGGCGGACTCATCGAACTGGCGGACGCCTTCGAGGCCGCGCGGCCTCCGCGCGACATGGGGCCGGAGATCGACCGCATGCTCGAGGATTGGAACGAATGCTCGCAGGCCCTGCGACGCGCCATCATCGCCGATGCAGCCAGTCCGGCGCTCGGCGTGCACGTTCTCGGACTGTGCGGACGCTACCGAGCGGCCCTGACCCTCCTGCGGTCGGCCAACAGTGAGGCCCGTCGCCTGCGTTTGGACGAATATCTCTGCGACGTGCAGTTGTAGCCTAGAAGGCCACACGCTGCTGTAGCGTCGGTGTCCCCACCGACGAACCGCCGAATCCGCATCCCGCCGCCAAAGCCCTAAACAGCCGCGGGCGCGAGTTCGCCGGTCTCCGCCGGTGCTACCGGCGTCACCTGGCGCGAGGATTCGCCGGAGGCGACGAACTTCACGCTGACGAGCTTGCTGACGCCGCGCTCCTCCATCGTCACACCGTAGAGCACGTCGGCGCGGCCGATGGTGCGCTTGTTGTGCGTGATGACAAGGAACTGACTCTGCGCGACGAAGCGGTCGAGCATGGCGAGGAAGCGGTTGATGTTCGACTCGTCCAGCGGTGCGTCCATCTCGTCGAGGATGCAGAACGGACTCGGCTTGACCATGTAGATCGCGAACAGAAGGGCCACGGCCGCCATGGTGCGCTCGCCGCCGGAGAGCAGCGACACGCTCTGCAGCTGTTTGCCCGGGGGCTTCGCGGTGATCTCGATTCCGCACTCGAGCGGGTCGCCGTCATCGCTCAGCGCGAGGTCCGCCTTCCCGCCGCCGAACAACTCGCGGAACGTATCGCGGAAGTTGACGCGGATTTTCTCGAAGGTCTCCGCGAAGAGGGTCGTCGTTGTCGCGTTGATCTTCTTGATCACCTCGAGCAATTCCTCCTTCGAGCGCGTCAGGTCGTTGAACTGCTCGTCGAGGAACTTCTGGCGGTCGAGCAATTCGTCGAATTCCTGGATCGCGTCGATGTTGACCGGTCCCATCGCGTCGAGCTTGTCGCGGAGTTCGTTGACGAACACCGCGATCTCGTCCCAATCGAGTTCGGCCTCCACCGGAGGCGGTGGCGTTTCCTCCGTCACTGCCTGCTCGGAAGCGGGCGCCTCTTCGCCGCCTTGCTCCTCCGCGGATGTGCCGCCCTGCTTGCGCCGCTTGCGGTGATCGCGAACCGCGCAGTGCAGGGCGTAGGTGTCGCCCGCCACCTCGGTCAGCTCGACGTGGTGACGGCGACGGATGTCATCAAGCAGGTTCTCGGACTTGAGGCGCAACTCGGCCGCCTGGATCTCGAGGCGTCCCTTCTGGTCCTGGGTCTCACCGTGTTCGCGGCGCTGGCGCCGCAATTCCTCTTCCGCCGCGTGCACGCCGGCCTGCAAGCCCGAGCGCTCTTTCTGCAGCGCATCGAGGCCGCCCTGACGCTCCTCCAGTTGTCCCTGCAACTCCGCCGCCTCGCG
>CAZSUJ010000080.1:0-11510 GCA_964609925.1 uncultured Chthoniobacter sp.
TCGTAGGAATACGAGGGGTAGGAAATCGTGAGCGCGGACCGCGGAACGTTGAGGCCCCAGCGCTTGGCCGCGGTGTCAGCCGTGTTGTTCGTGTCCCATTCCACATTGAGCAAGCCGAGGGGAGCCGATGGATCGCGGCCGACGCCCCAGCCGACGAGCGTGGCTGAGGCCTCCGCCTCGGTCGGCGTGGTGAGCAGCGAGACGGCATTCACGCCCGAGGGGTCGAGCATGAGCTTGATGACCTTCATGTCCACGCCGGGCGCGACCTGCACGCCCCACGTGCCGAAGGTCGGGTCGATCGCGTAGGTCGTGATGTTGTCGAACGTGACGTGCGAGTAGTTCGTCAGGTCGATGCTCGGCCCCACATACACGTGGTTGGCCGTGAGCAGGAATCCGTTGCCGAGATAGACAGCCGAGCCGGAGAGCGCGGTGTTGTTGGAGTTGATGATCTTGGCCACCGAGTCCCACGGGGCGCCGGTGCTGGGATCGGTCTGGTTCGACCCGTTGCCGAGGTTCCAAAAAATCAAGGCGTGCGACGGGAGCGCGGTCGCGGCGAGGACCAAAGCGGCGACCAGAAGGCGGGCCGGACGGCTCATGATTCGGAATTTAGGGACGCCCTGAGGTGGCGTCAAACCCCGCGGGAGCGCAGGATCAAAGCGCGGCCAGCTTGCGCGCCAGAGAGCTCTTGCGGCGGTCCGCGGCGTTGCGGTGGATCGTGCCGCGCTTGACCGCGCGGTCGAGTTCCGAGCTGAGAAGCCGGGCCTGGGCGGCCGCCGCAGTCTTGTCCTTCGACTCGAACGCAGCCGAGGATTTCTTGGAAAGGGTCTTCAGCGCGTTGAGCGTGCTGCGGTTGCGGGCGGTGCGCACGCGGGTCTGGCGGGCGCGCTTGGCGGCGGATTTCGTGTTGGCCATGGTGGATGCTTGAGTTTCCTGAGGTCGGGTTGCGCCCGAGCGGACCGTCGAACATAGGCGGACACCCCAGCCGAGTCCACACTGGAGTTTGATCGCCGGTTGCATTTTTTTTGTGCATGCGGCAGCCTAGGAGCAATGGTCAGGCTGACGTCGTTGCTGACCGGGTGGTTCAAGAAAGCCGGCCCGGTCTTGGGGTTCGGGGGCTTGGCGGTGGCTTTCGGATTGCTGGGGTGGTTGGTTTGGACGGGGCGCATCGAGGTTTGGTGGCTCGTGATTCCGCCGGTCTTCGCCCTGATCGGCTTCCTCTACGTGAGCCGTTACACCGCCGTGCTGGTGGACGATATCCAGGACGCGGGCGACGCCCTCCTTGTGCACCATCGCGGGCGTGGTTGGCGCATCCCTCTGTCCACGATTTCCGAGATGACCTATTCGTGCATCGCGCAGCCGCCGCGCATCATTCTCGTCTATCGCGATGCCATGGGAGCGGTGGAGCGGCTTGCATTCATGCCGCGCCTCTCGACGGCGATGTTCGCCCTCCGTCCGCCTCCGTTTCTGGAGGACCTGCGGCGGCGCGTGGACGCAGCCCGCGGCACCGACCCGGCGTGAGCGCCGACGCGCGAAGTCCTTTGCGGAAAAGCCGCCGGGGCGTGTAAGCTCCGCCGCCGGCATGAACAGCGACACCAATACGCCCACGCTCTCCGGGCCGCCGCGGGTCTTCATCAGCTACTGCTCGGAGGACAAGGCTGTGGCCGATGCCGTCTGCCAAAGCATAGAGCAGGCGGGCTTCCGGTGCTGGATCGCCCCGCGCGACGTGCGGCCGGGCGAGAACTGGGCCGGCTCGATCGTGAAGTCCATCGTCGCCTCGCGCGTCATGGTGCTCATCTTCTCGAAGCACACGAACAACTCCCGCCACGTCATGAACGAGATCGAGCGCGCCGTGTCGCACTCGGCTGTCATCATCCCGTTCCGCATCGACAACGTGAAGCCCTCGGAGGACCTCGAGTTGTTCATCAGCAGCTGCCACTGGCTCGACGCCTACAAGCCGCCGCTTCCCGCCCGCATCACGGAGTTGGTGCAGGCCGTCGGTTCCGTGCTCGGCGCCACGCCCGCCGCGCCTCCGCCCGTGCCGGCTGCTCCCGCGCCGACCCCTGCGCGCAGCGACGCCCGCAACATCGCCATCGTCGGCGGCATCGTCACCGCCGTCTTCGTGGTGCTCGGCCTCGCCGGCATGTTCCTCCTGCGCGGCAACGGCACTCCCGCCGCTGCACCCGCCGCGCCGGTCGCTGCCGCGCCCGCACCCGCTATCGCGGCGCCCCCCGCGGTGGTCCCCGCTTCCCCGCCTCCGGTCGCGACGCCTGCTGCCACCGACCCGCTGGCGCAGGCGCGGGCCTTGGAGGGGCAGCAGGATTTCGTCGCCGCGCTCGACATTTACGGCCGTCTCCTCGAGGCCGACCCGAACCAGCCCGAGGTCCGCACGCGCGCAGGCAACGCGGTTGCCCGCCTCATGGAGGAGGAGGAAAAATACAAGGGCGACACGCGCGCCACCGCCGTGGTTCGCTCCGTGGCCGAAACCGGGGTGCCCGCCGCCCAGAAGTTCGCCGGCATTCTCCTCCGGCAATCCGATCCGCAGGACAGCTTCGGCTTTTTCCAGAAGGCGGCCGAGCAGGGCGACGCGCGCTCGATGGCCGAGTTGGGGCTCATGCTGTCGAATGGCGACGGCGTTCCCCGCGATCTCGCCGCCGCGGCGGGATGGCTCAAGAAGTCCGCCGAGGCCGGATTCCCCGAGGGCATGATGCTCTACGCAGAGTGCCTGCTCCTCGGCAAAGGCGTGGCCGAGGATCCCGCGCAGGCCGCCGACTGGTATTCCAAGGCCGCCGCCCTCGGTAACCTGCCCGCGAAGGTCCAACTGGCCCGGATGTTCCAGAAAGGCACCGGCGTCCCGGCCAAGGACCCGAAGAAAGCCCTCCAACTCTACGAGGAGGCCGTTGCCCAAGGCTCGCTCGAGGCGCAGGCCCGCCTCGGTGCCATGCACATGACGGGTGAAGCCGGCGCGCCCAACCCCCGCCGGGCCGTCCAACTTTGGCAGGACGGCGCGAACAAGGGCGACGTCGTTTGCATGCTCTTCTACGCGAAATCGTTCGAGGACCCGGCTCTCGGGCCGCCCGACCTCAACGAGGCGAAGTTCTGGTATCGCAAAGCCGCGCAGAAGGGCAACCAGGACGCCGTCACGTGGTGCCGCGAGAACAACGTGGCTTATTGACTTGACGCCGGGAGCCCTGCGTCCGGACGCTGCCCTCGAATCAACCATCCCATGAACAAAACCAAGGTGCTCCCCATCGTCGTCGTCGCCGCCCTCGCCACCGCGGGCTGTGAGAACCTCACCCCCGGCGAAAACGCCGCCGTCTTCGGCGGTCTCACCGGCGCCGCCACAGGCATCGCCCTCGGTGCCTCCGGCGTGGATTCTTCCATCGCCATCCCCGTGACCGCCGGCGCCGCCGTCGTCGGAGGGGCCACCGCCTACATCGTCTCGAAACAGCGCGCCACCGCGAAGCAGCGCGAGATCGCCGAGGCCAACGCCCGCAAAGCCGTGGCCAAGATCGAGTCGAAGCAGAAATCCTCCGGCGGCACCAAGGCCAAGAAGCCCCGCTTCATCGCCGTCGACACCGTGGCCGATGCCGGCAACCCGAAGAACACCAAGCAGGTCATGGTTTACGACACGCAGTCGCAGGAAATCGTCGGCAATAACGTTTACAATGTCGGCAAGACGCCGGGTGTCGGCAGCACGAACCGCTACGACACGGTCAACGCCCAATACGTCGGCACCGGCCGCAGTCTCTAGCCGCGCCGCGCGGGCGCGCCGATGAACATGGAAGTGCCCGCGTCTCCCGGACCGTGGACGCCGCCCCCCGACGGCGGCGGCGTCCTCCCCGCCTTCCTCGATCCGCTCGTCGAGCGGCTCGCCGAGCGGGTCCACGACCGCTGGGCGCGCCAGCGCATGGCCGAGGGATGGACCTACGGCCCCGTGCGCGACGAGACCGCCCGCCGCACGCCCAACCTCGTCGCCTACGCCGATCTGCCCGAGTCGGAACGCGAGGTGGATCGCGCTACCGCTACCGCGACTCTCAAAGCCCTCTACGCCGAGGGCTTCGAGGTCGTGGCCGGGGCTGCTGCACCCGCATCCGAGGACACCGCGGCCGCGGTCGTCGCCCTTGCCCTTGACGATCCCGACAATCTCGACTTCGAAGCCGCCGACCGCTTGCGCCGCGGACACGGCGCGGATTTCTGGGCTGCGCACCCGGAGCTTTTGCTGCGCCTCGCGCGGCGAGCCTCCGACGCCGGATGGCCGCTCATGGTTTTCGACATGGTTTCGCAGGCGCTCGCGCGGCGCGAGGCCGACCCCGCCTGCGTCCGCGGACCGGTGGACAGCCGCCTGCTCCACCTCGAAGTCCTCTCGCTCATGGAAATCGGCGCCCTCGAGCGTGCTGCCGTCGAACTCCGCAAACTCGAATCGCACGACGATCTGGGCGGCGACCTCCCGGGGTTGCAGGGTCGCTTGGCCAAGATGCAGGGCCTCGGGGCCGCGATGCCGGATGCCGGGCGCGAGCATTTCGCCGCCGCCGGCCGCATCTATTTTGCCGCCTACGAATCTGCTCTGGCGCGCTTCCGCGCAACCGGTGCCGCGGCCGGTGCCGACGAGGCCTACTACCTCGGCATCAATGCCGCGACCATGCACGCATGGAGCGGGCGCGGGACGGACGCCGCCGCGCTGGCCGGCGAGGTGCTCGCGCTTTGCGACGAGGCGGAGCGGTTGCACGCCGGCGGGGGCGCGCAGCCATGGATCGAGGCCACAAGGGGCGAGGCCCACCTGCTGCGGCGCGAGTCCGATGGCGCGGCTGCCGCCTACCGCGCCGCCGCCACCGCTCTGAGCGGCCGCTGGCGCCCGCTGCAGTCCATGCGCCGCCAGGCCCTCGAGACCGCCCGCCGCACCGGCTTCCCCGTCGCCACGGTCGAGGAGTGGTTCGCGTTGCCCGGCCTCCACGTGGCCGGCCTCGGCACGCCGCCGCCCGCGCCCGGGGGACGGCCGATCGTTTTCTTCTACGTGGACGACGCCGCGGCGCTGGCGGACGCGGCCAGCCTGGCCGGGCAATGCACCGAGCTCCATGTCTGCTTCGAGCGCCCTCTGGACGAATTCCGCGCGGGCCTCGACGCCGCGCAGGCCTCGAGCCTCGACCACCTGCTCTCGGGTTCCACCCGTGTCATCGGCCAGCGCGAGATGCGCGCCGGCGGTGCCGAAACCACGCCGGTCTTCACGCGTCTGTTCTTCCGGGGCCTCGCCCTCCTCCGCGCGCGGGAACTCGACCTCGTGCCCGCCGGCCTGCCCTCTCTCGCCGCGTGCGGCGTCGAACCGGGCCGCGAACTGCCCTTCAGAGCCATGCTCTTTGCCGACGCCAAGGGCTACAGCCGCCTCGAAGCGGAGGGCCTCCGCACGTTCGTCCGGGACTTCCTCGGGGAGATCGGCGCGGTCGTCGCGCCCTACCGCGACCGCACCGTCACGGTGAAGACCGCCGGCGACGGGCTGTTCATCGTCTTCCGCGACGTGCCCGGCGCCATCCGCTTCAGCCTCGAACTGCGTGATCGCACATCGGCCATCGATTGGGTCGCCCGCGGCTTTCCCGGCGACCTCGGCCTCCGCATCTCGCTCGACGGCGGCCCGGTCATGGAATTCCAGGACCCCGTGAGCCTGCAGCGCGACGTGGCCGGCCAACTCGTCAACCGCGCCGCCCGCATCGAACCGGTCACCCCGGTGAATCACGTTTACGCCAGCCGCACCATGGCCGCCCTCGCCCTCGCCCTCGATGTGGGCGGCGTGCGTTTCGAATACGCCGGCGAGACGCCGCTGCCGAAGAAGTTCGGAACCTTGCAGCTTTACCACGTGGCCCGCGGGTGAGGGGATTCCCGCGCCGTCCGCGCAAAAAGTTTTGACTTTGGGTTGTCGCGCGGCGACGCAAATGTCCCGCAAACCGTGGCGACGGCGCCGCACCACGCCACGCTCGTGAACCGACTCATTCTCCCGCTCCTCGCGAGCAGCCTCGTCGTCGCTGCGTCCTCCGCGTTCGCCGGCCTTGACATCATCGAAACCGGACCCGAAGGCGCCGAACCGGTTTACGTCGTGGCCGACACCGATACCGGCCGCGTCGTCGGCACATTCTGGGATCGCGCCAATGACTCGAGCGACTACGGCTTCGAGTCCTCCATCGTCCCCGACTTCGTCTGGTCGCCCTCGCGTGACTACGTCGCGGTGACCGGCGGTGCCTCCCGCAGCAGCGTCATTTCGCTCTACCGGGTCACCTCGTCGTCGCTCAAGGAAATCCCGTTCCCCACCTTGGACGACTCGCAGGCCGCGCCGCTCGCCGAGATTGCCGACGTCGCCGCCGAAGGCATCGAGCCCGTTCGCTGGCAGCAGGACGGCACCCTGCTCGTGCGCTTCTGGGCCGACGAGCACGTGACGAGCGATGATCAGGTGCAGAAGAAAGCCAGCGTGTGGGCCGATGTCGAAATTGACGGCAACACCGCGCGCATCGTCGGCACCAGCACCGAGGAACCGTCCGCTCCCGGCACTGTCGATCTTCCACCGAACCCCGCGCCGCCCTCCGGTCCCACCCTCGCTGATGTGCGTGGCGGTGCCGCCGCCCCCGCCTTCGAATTCGACGGTCGCGCCTATTTCCTGCGCGGCGATGAGGCCGGCATCCGCGAATACCTCACCGAGGGCGAGACGTTCCAGGATTGGAGCACCCTCATCTCCATCCGCCGCAAAGAGGGGGCGGACGGCGCCAAGGCCTACGCCGCCGCGATGGTCATGAACGCCGAGGCCAGCAATCCGAAGGCGGTCGGGCAGGTTCTGGCCGACGAGGCGGCCGGTTCCTACATCGCGGACTTCGTGGTCTATCCGGAGGAAGGTGCCGAGCCCTTCTTCGCCGAGTGGAATCTGTGGCGCATCGAGGTCAAGAACGGCGGTATCGAGGCCCTGCAATACGCCCGCCGGTTCTACGACGTCACCGATGCCACCGCGCAGGAAATCGAGGAGGCCCGCCACGACATCATTCCACAACTCGCCACCCTCGAGATCCCTTGACTCTCATGAAAACCATCCTGCTCCTCCTCACCGCCCTTCTCACCTCCACCGCCCTCGCCGGCCCCCGGGAAGTCCCCCGCGGCTCCGAATTGCGCGACCAACTCTTCGACCTTGCCCGCCCGGAGGTCGAGGAAATCGCCGGACAGCCGGTCAAGTTCGCCGGCTCGATGAAGGAACTCAACGGCTGGGCCTTCTTCCAGGGCCGCATCGTCAATGCCGAAGGCGCAGCCATCCCCGTGGGCGAATCGGAGAGCGCCGAGGTCGCCATCCTCTGGTCCGATGCTCGCAACGGCTGGGAAGTCGTCCGCTGCGTGGTCGGCATCACCGATGTGGCCTGGGCCTCGTGGCCGGATGAAGTCGGCGCACCCGCCGCACTGCTCTTCCCGGAGTAACCTTCTGTAGCGCCGGCGTCCCCGTTGTCCGGCTAAACTCCGCGGCGGCACTAGGGTCGCCTTGCAAAATCGTGCCAGGGGGGAGAATCGAACTCCCGACCAAGGGCTTATGAGTCCCCTGCTCTACCGCTGAGCTACCCTGGCGTTCGCGATGGCGGGCTCGGCCGCGCGAGCCGGAAAATGTCACCTTGCCGCGCAATCGTCGCAAGGAAAAAGGGTGCCGCGCTTGAGCCCCCGCGCTGGGGCGGACAAACTCCCGCCATGCCTCGAGGCCATGAACTTCTGCGCGACGCGCCCCCCTCGTGGGATGCCTCCGGCGACGCCTTCCTCCTCCTCAACCCCCGCCTCGACCCGGCATGGCGCGACCGCGTCCTCGGGGCCGTGTTCCCCGACCTTCCCGGCCGCGTCTGGCTCGCCAGCAGTGGAACCGGCGGCCGCCTCAAGATCATCGCGCTCTCCCGAGCCGCCTTCGCCGCGTCCGCCCGTGCCGTCAACGACCGCCTCGCCGCCACCGCCGAGGACGTCTGGCTCAACCCGCTCCCGCTCTTCCACGTGGGCGGTCTCGCCATCACCGTGCGCGCCGCCCTCGTCGGCGCCGCATGGCAACCCCTCGGCGCTTGGAGTCCCGCCGCGTTCGCCGGACGCACCGCCGCCACGGGTGCCACCCTCGCGTCCCTCGTGCCCGCGCAACTCCACGATCTCGTCGCCGCACGGCTGCCGTCACCGCCGCGCCTCCGCGCCGTCGTCATCGGCGGCGACGCGCTCGACCCGGATCTCCACCGCGCTGCGTCCGCCCTCGGTTGGCCGCTGCGTCCGAGTTACGGACTCACCGAAGCCGCCTCGCAAGTCGCCACCGCGCACGAGGGCGCTGCCGTCGGCGAACCGCTCCCGCTCCTCGCGCACATGGACGCGAGGGTGGGGGAGGACGGCCTCCTCGAGATCTCCGGTCCCTCCCTGCTCGACGGCTGGCTTGTCTTCGATGGCGACGCGCCGCCGCGCTGGGAAGACCCGAAGGACCGCGGCTGGCTCCGCACCAACGACCGCGCGTCCCTCGACGGCCCCCTGCTCCGCGTGCTCGGACGCGCCGACGACCTCCTCAAGATCCGCGGCGAGCTCGTGGACATCCGCGCCCTCAATCGCGCCCTCCAAGCCCGCGTGCCGCACGGGCGGGTCGCCGTCGCCGCGTCGCCAGACGAACGCAACGGCTACTCGCTCACCGTCATCGCTGATTGCGGCTCCGCGGCCGCCGCGGCCACCGCCGCCCTCGACATCTTCCCGCCCTACGCCCGTCCGTCCGCTGTCGTCGTCGGCGAAATCCGCACCACGTCCCTCGGCAAACTCATCCGCCCGCGAACGCCGCCCGCATCGCCTCCGTGAGCGCGACCGGACGTCCCGTGACCTTCGCGATCAGCACGTGCACAGTGCGGAACCGAGCCGCCACCGCTCCGCCCTCGGTTGCGAATTCCACCGAGAACGTCACCGACGTCTCGCCGATCTCCGCGACCCTGGCCCGCGCTGCCACCATCTGACCCGCGCGCAGCGGATGGAAAAAATCCGCCTCCGCCCGCCGCAGCGGCGCCGCGTGTGCAGGCGAGGCGAACCACGCGTCCCAACCCAGCGACGACTCGCGGATCATGTCCTCCACCACCCCGTGCGCCAACGCCACCGCCCGCGGGTAGAACACCACGCCGGCCGGATCCGCATCGTCGAACCGGATCAACAGCGCTTTTTCGAAACGCAACATGCGTCCAAGCCTGCGCGCGCCACTCCCGAATGGAAAATCCAAAATCCTGATTGGCCATTGGTCGTTCGTCATTGGTCATTTGTCATCTGTCTGCTTTCCCACCCACGTCACTCGCCACTCGTCACTTTCCTCCCCCCTCCGCCTCCGCGCCCTTCCTCCTTCATGCTTCTTCCTTCATACTTCTTCCTTCCATGAAGCCCGCCCTCTGGCTCATCTCCGCCCTCCTCGCCGCCGGCCTGCTCGCCGCGCAGGTGCTTCTCGGCGGCTGGTGGTATCCCGCCTACGCGGCCCCTGGCTACGCGCTCGTCGCCCTTTCGGCCCTGATCGCAGGCGCGGTCTGCTTCCGCGCGAGCAACGCCCCCGGCGCGGTTTGCGGCGGCCTCGTTCTGCTCTTTGCCGCCTGGTGCTTGTGGCGCCAGTCGGTCTCTCCCGACCCCTACACCGCCCGCGAGGACTCCTGGCTCCTCCTCGCCGTGCTCTGCGTCTATCTCACCACCGCGTGGCAGCTTCGCGAGCCGGGACCGCGCTGGCTCGTTCTCGGCGTGCTCTTCGCCCTCCTCGTCGCGCAGGTCGTGATCGTGGCCGCGCAGTTCACCTCGGAAGTGCGCTTCCATCCGCTGGCCTTCCTCGCCCGCAGCCTCGTGCTGCCGGAAGCGGCGGCGCAGTTGCCGAATCACGGCTGGGTCACCGGCACCTTGGCTTCCCGTCTCCCGCTGCCCGGCGTCCTCGAAGTCCCGACCTTCCTCGCTCTCGGCCTCCTCGTCTGGGGCCGCGGCGGCGTGGCGCTCAAACTCGTCCTGCTCTGGGTCGCCGCCGCCGGCTTCGTCGGCCTCACGCTCTGCCTCTCTCGCGCCGCCTACCTCGGCGTGCCGGTCGGGTTGCTCGTGTTTGGTCTAGTCAGTTTCTTCGTCCTCAACCGCTCGATCGTCGTCCACCGCCTCTGGCTCGTCGCGGGCGGGCTCGGTCTTGTCGCCGTCGCCCTCTCGCTGGCCTTCGTCCTCGGCGGCGAGAGCGTGGCTGTGCGCCTGCGCCTTGGCGTGGTGGTGCAGGACGCCTACCGCGAGGGACTCTGGTTCGTCACCGTGCCGCCCATGCTCTCACTCGATCCGTGGTTCGGTGCGGGGGCGAACATGTTCGACCAGCTCTCGACGCGCTACCGCGGCCCCGTGTTCAGCGGGCGCCCCTTCCATGCCCACAACGACTGGCTCCAGTTCCTGCTGGAATACGGCCGCATCGGCCTCATTTTGGGCGTGGCCTGCTTCATCGCGCATCTCGTCTCCGGATGGCGCCACGCCCTTCGGCTCGCCCGCCAGACCGCGCCATCGGGCTGGGTGCCCCAAGACACCTCCCTCGGCCTCCTCATCGGTGCCCTTGCCGCTTTGTCGGCCCTCGGCGTCCAAGCCCTCTTTGATTTCGCCCTGCACGTGCCCGCCGTGGCCGTCTTGGCCGCTTTCTGCGCCGGCTTGCTCGCCTCCGCCCGCGAGGCCTCGCACGGTGGCGCGCCTCCTTGGTGGATCCGCATCCTCGCCCTGCTTCCTGCCCTGCCTGCCGCCGTCCTCCTCGTCTGGCTCTGGCGGGAGGCCCCCGCCGAACGCTTCGCGCCCGCCGCGGAGAACGCCCTCCTCGAAGGCGAGCCCACCCGCGCCCGCGCCCTGGCGATGCAGGGTCTTGCCCTGCGCCCGGACAACCCGCGCCTGCTCACCATCGCAGGTCGATCCGCTGCCGACCTTGCCGCCGCCTCGCCCATTCCCGCCGTCCAATTGCAGTGGCGGGAATCCTCCGCCCGCGCCTTCGCCCGCTCCGCCGCCTTGCGCCCATCGTTCGCCCCCGGATTGCGCGATTACGCCTTCGCCCTTGATACCTCCGGACAATCCGCCGCCGCCCTTCCCGTCCACCTCCGTGCCATCGCGCGCGACCCCGACCACGCCAACAGCTACGAATACCTCGCCTTGCACTACTGGCGCCTCGGCCAGCCCGAGAAAGCCGCCCGCCTCTTCCGTCTGGCCCTCCGCCTCCCCGGCGCGGCCATCGCCCGCGAGTATCTGCCCGCCGTCGAAGCGGAGCAGCAAGGTCCATAGTCGCTGGTCACTCGCCCCACGTCACATGTCACTTGCTCGTCACGCCGTAGCAGAGCGTAGGCGGATCCCACCTCAAAGTTCATCCTTCATCCTTCTCCCTTCATCCTTCACTCTCCCCCCATGCCATCGTCCCAGCCTGACGACACCGCACGCCAGCGATCGGTGAATATCCGCCCCATAGCGGAGAACCTTCCACGCGGCGTGACCGCCAGCCCGCAGGGGTTGCCCAGTCGCGCACCCGGGGAGTTGCC
>CAZSUJ010000081.1:0-11467 GCA_964609925.1 uncultured Chthoniobacter sp.
AGCATCTCGGCCAGCTTCGCCGAGAAATACGGATCGCCGGGCTGCTGAGAAGATGCCTCCCAGATTATCTTCAGGCCCATGGCCCAGTCCGCGGTGGTGCGGGGTTGGTCGAGGACGTGGTTGCGCGCGAACTCTCCGGCAACCGGCGATGCGGTGGCCGCCAGGCCGTCGAGGAGGAGGCTGCGCCAGTTCGGGACGGTCTCCATGCGCCCGTCGAAACCCGGCTGGAAGGGCAGTTGGAAGTCAATGTCCTCGAAGCCCGCGCCGAGCAGGCGAACCAACTCCTGCGCCACCGCGTCCGCCCCGAGTTGTCCGATGGCCGTGGCGACGAGATCCCCGAACTCCTTGATCAAGCGCCGCCGGTCGCGTCCATCGCCGGACGACGAGAGCGCCCCGCGCAGACGCTGGAGTTCAGCGGCGAATGCGGCTGCGTCCAACTGGCGCGAGTCCGCGGGTGTTGCTGCACCGGGCATCGGCCGGCTGCCCGGTGGTGTTCCGACGTTTGTGAGGCCGGCGGGCGGCTGGCCGTAGCCGGGTGAGCCGGGGCGCGGGAAGTCCGGCGGGACGGACGCGGCAGCTTTCGGCTCTTCATTCGGGCCTCCGGTGTCATCGGGGCCGAGACTGGGCGACGGGCCTCCCGGCCAGAGCGTCCAAGCGGCCCAAGCCAGGGCCACCACCGCGGCTGCTGCCGCGAGTGCGCGCCCGATACGGGCTTGTTGATTGCGAGTCGGCAAGGTTGGGTCCCGGGGCCGTGCGGGTTTTCGCCCTACTGCAGGGCGCAGACGGAGAGGCTGCTGCCGGTGGCATGGAACATCGTGCCCCAGGACTCCACCACCGCGCCGGAGGAGTCCGCCGTGGAGTTGATCGAGGTTGCGGTCTTCTGCCAACTCGAAGTCCCGGGGACCATCACGGCGAGCTTGCCGGAGGTATCCACGCAGAAAATCGAGCTGCGGAAGCGGTCGGCCGCAACCCATGACCGGCTGTTCACGCCCGACTGGAGGCTCACGCGTGTCCAGTAGCCATACCAGAACATGAGCAACTCAAGGGTCGAGTAATTGCTGGCATAGGCGAGGCCTCCGCCGAATCGCGCGAGCTTGCCGTCGAGCGTCGCCGTGGGTGAGGTGTCGCCGGGCAGCACGCCGCCGAGGTTTGCCGTGACATCAAGATTCTGCCAACCGCCGTAGAAATACCGCCCGAGCAGGCCGCCGCCCGATTTGTAATCCCACGCGATCGAAATCCCCGCGTCCGAGCTGACCAGACGTCCGCCCGGGAAGGTGGTGGCGAAACTGGCCCAGGAATAGCCCGTGAAATAGAGCAGCCGTTTCGTGCCGTTCGACTGGGTCACGCCGGCCAAGCGAAAGGTCGGGTCAAAGGACAGAGCGACGGGTGTGCCGGTCACTGCGCCGCCGTAATCAAGCACCCGCAAGTGAGCCCAACCCGCACTGCCCACGTAGGCGACCCACACGTCGCCCCCGGAGATGTAGAACACCATGCCGGTCACGGGATCGATGTCGAAGGGGGCCTTCGCTCCCGCATCGACCGTCTGTCCGCCGAGGGAGTAGGTCTGCCAGTAATAGCCGTTGAAGAACGTGCATTGCAGCCGGCTGTCGGATCCGACCGAGATGGCCTGGGCCCATGTCTGGTTCACCTTGACCGGGCTGCCGCTGCGGATTGCAGCTACGGGCGTGCTGGCCCAGGCCTTGTAGAGGCCGTCGTAGGTTACGAGGATGTTGTAGAGATCGCGCGTCAGTTCCCTCGCTCCAGCCTGCACGTAGCCTTCGACCCCGGAGACGTAGATGCCGCTGACATACTTCACGCCATTGACGATGCAGAAAACCGGGCCGCCGCTGTTACCCCCTTCGGAGAACAGGTCGTAGGTGTAGAACCAATCGGGGAGGTAGGACGTCCCTCTGTAGTAGAAAGAGGCATTCCGATACCACTGCGAATACGTCATGTAGGGGCTTGTCGAGTGCATCTCGTCCCGGCGCCGGTCCGTCGAGGAGGAGTAGAGCGCGGACGGGTAGCCAACGATCTCGAAGTGCGCGCGCTGGTTGCTGTTGTCGAGCGCCTCGAGGTAATCGACGGCCATGTCCACCCATCCGCCATTGCCCGCACTGCTGTCGTAGAACGCGAGGAAGGCCCAGTCCTGGCTGAACGCGGCGGTCTGGTTCTTCGCGTAGCCCTCCTGCAGGCGGCTCTGGTAGGTGGAACTGACGTAGCTCTTCGCCGGGCTTAGCGGCGCAGTGCTCAGCGAGGTGCGGGCGCGATCCCAGCGGATGTTGGTCCGCCAGTTGCCCCGGTCATCGAGCACGACGTGTCCGCACGTCAGAACGATGTGGCGCTGGACAGCGCAACCGGACCCCCGGGAGCTTCCCGCCTCGACGACGCCGACCTTGTTGTAGGGGGTAGCCGAGGTGATGTAGGCATGGGACCAGCCCCAGTTGCTGCCGGCCGCAGCGGAATAAAGGGGCCTGGCGAGATCATATGCGAGGGTTCCCGATGTGGTGGCGAGGACACAGGCGGTGGCCAAGACCAACGCTCGGATGGCCGCGACTCCCAAGTGATGATTTTTGCCCATATCGGATTGGTAGGGCGATCACGGCTTCGCTGCAAGCCCCGCAGGACCCCTGTTTTACCTTCGCGGATCGAGGGTGTCGCGAAGGCGGTCGCCGAGGTAATTCAGCGCCAATAGCGTCGCGGTCATCGTGGCGGCGGGAAAGAGGAGGAGCCACCAATAGACCTTGAGCGGGTTGATTGCTTGCGCGCCTTCACTCAAGAGCGATCCCCAGCTCGCCTGAGGCGGCTGGATGCCGAGGCCGAGGAAGCTGAGGAAAGACTCGTCGAGGATCACCGCCGGAACGGTGAGGGTCAGATACACGATGATGATGGGGAGGATGTTGGGCAGCAGGTGGCGCAGGATGATTTTGACGTGCGATTGGCCGAGGGCGCGGGCGGCGAGGACGAAGGGGCGTTCCTTCAAGGCGAGCACCTGACCGCGGACGATGCGGGCCATGGTGAGCCACTCGATGAGACCGAGTGTGATGATGAGGATGACGATGCGCGAATACGCGACAAGCCACGGCCAGTCCCGCGCGGCGGCGAACTCGCGCAGGTGTCCGTCGAACGCGTTGATGAAGATCAGGATGAAGATCAACCGCGGCACCGAGTAGATGATGTCAACGAGGCGCATCATGACCGCGTCGACGCGTCCCCCGCAGTAGCCGGCCACAAGGCCGTAGGCCGTGCCGAGGAACAGGCTCACGGCGGCGCCGGCCAGACCCACGACGAGCGAGATGCGCGCGCCGAGCAGGACGCGATACAGAAGGTCGCGGCCGTTGAGGTCGGTGCCGAACGGGTGCGCCCAGGTCGGAGGCGAATACTGCAGCGGTCCCGGTTCGCGGTAGGACTCGGGGAACAACTCAGGTCCGACCGCGGCCGCGGCCGCCACGATGATGAGGACGGCAAGGCAGACCCGCGCCGTCGGACGTCGCAGGACGCGGGCCGCGGATCCGGGTTCAAGCATCGACGCGGATGCGCCGGTCGATCAGCGCGTAGCTGGCGTCCACCAGCAGGTTGAAGACGATGAGAAGGGCGCAATAGACGATGACCACGCCGCCGAGGAGGAAGCCGTCGCGGTTGAGGATCGAGTGGACGAAAAAGCCGCCGGCGCCCGGTATGTTGAAGACGGTTTCAACGACGATCGAGCCGGTGAGCAGGTGCGCGGCCATGGGGCCGAGGTAGGTCACGACGGGCAGGATGGCCACGCGCAGCGCGTGCTTGTAGAGGATCACCGAGTCCGGGAGGCCCTTGGCGCGCGCGGTGCGGACGAAATCCTGGTTGAGCACCTCGAGCAGGCTCGTCCGCATCAGCCGCGCGATGACGGCGGCGAAGGGAAGGGCGAGGGTGACGGCCGGCAGCACAACCTGGAGCGGACTGCCCCACCCGCCCACCGGAAACCACTGGAGCCACAGGCCGAAGATGAGGACGAGGATCGGGCCGACGACGAACATGGGAAGCGACAGCCCCAGCAACGCGGCCCCCATGGCGAGACGGTCCGCGGCGGTGTCGCGACGCACGGCCGCGAAGGCGCCGAGCCACACGCCGCCCACCGTGGCCAGCGCGAAGGCGAGCGCGCCGAGCGCGAACGTGACCGGGAGGGTCTGCGCGAGGATCTCGTTGACGCTGCGGTTGCGGTATTTGGTCGAGAGTCGCAGATCGCCGCGCACCACGTCGCCGAGGTAGCCGGTGAACTGCTTCCACAGCGGGCCGTCCAACTCGTATTTCGCCAGAAGCTGGGCCTCGATGGCCGGTGGGATCTTGCGCTCGCGGTCGAACGGCCCGCCGGGCGCCAACCGGATGAGGAAAAATGTGAGCGTGACTACGCAGAAAAGCACGAACGCCAGGGCGGGCAGTCGGCGGAGGATCAGCTTGAGCACGGCGGCGAGGCTAGGAAACGGCGCCGCGCGCGGAAAGCAGAACCGCGCGCCGCGAGGTTCAGGGCCGCGTCCGCCCCGTCCCGCGCCGGCGCCCGGAGAGCAGGAACTTCTCGAACGCAGCCAGCGTTTCCGGACTGACGTGGTGCTCGATTCCTTCGGCATCCGCCCGCGCCGTGGCCGGCGGCACTCCGAGCGCCTCGAGGAAGGCCACGACCTTCTCGTGCCGTGCCTTGGTCTGCTGGGCCAGCCGCCGCCCCGCGTCCGTGAGGAAAATCGAACGGTAGGGTTGCGATGTGGCCAGGCCCTCGCGTTGCAGGCGCCTCACCGTGCGGATCACCGTGACGTGCGTGACGCCGAGCCGTCGGGCGATGTCCGTGGCCCGCGCCTCGCCGCCCTCGGCGATCAGGTCGGCGATGGCCTCGACGTAATCCTGTGCCCGTTCCTGCGCATGGGCCAGGCGGGTGAGACGCTGGATGTCCGCCGTTTCCCGGCGGGCGGCCGCCCCGGTGGCGGGACGGGATTTCTTGGCCGGCGAACGCACGCGGCCTTGTCGCACAAACGAAAGCCCTTGACAAATCTCGGACACCGATGTAGCTATGGCAAATGTTTGTAGCATGTGCTACAAATGCCTGCCATATCCCAGTCGCATGAAACCCGCTCTTCACCTCATCCGCGCCGTGCTGCTGCTCGTGCTGGGCTCGGCTGGTGTGGCGGACGCCTTCAGCGCGGACAAGGTCAAGGCGGCGGCGACCATCGGCATGGTCGGCGACCTCGTGCAGCAGGTTGGCGGCGACCGGGTGGAGGTCCGGCAGCTCATGGGGCCCGGGGTGGACCCGCACCTTTACAAGCCGTCATCCTCGGATGCGGCGGAGCTTTCCCGTGCGGATGTCATTTTCTACAGCGGCCTGATGCTCGAGGGGCGCATGGGTGACCTCTTCGCCAAGCTGGCGCGCACGGGCCGCAAGGTTTACCCGATCACGGAGAGCGTGCCCGAGGGCGAGTTGCTCGAGCCCGCGGAATTCGAGGGGCACTACGACCCGCATCTTTGGTTCGACGTCGGCCTTTGGGCCAAGACCGTCCCGACCATCCTGAAGGGACTCAGCGAGGTGGATCCGGCTGGCAGGGAGGTCTACGAGAAGAACGCCGCCGCCTTGCTCGAGCGTTTGGCCGAGTTGGACCAATGGTGCAGGGACACCGCGGCGACCTTGCCGCCCGAGAAGCGGATCCTTGTCACCAGCCATGACGCCTACAACTACTTCGGGCGCGCCTACGGTTTCAAAGTCGTGGCCCTGCAGGGTGTCTCCACGGTTTCCGAGGCGGCCTTGGCCGACATGGCCAGCCTGGTCGATTTCATCAAGGAGCAGAACGTGAAGGCCATCTTCGTCGAAACCAGCGTGAATCCCGCCGCGATCAAGCGCGTGGCCGAGGATGCCGGGGTGCGGGTGGGGGGCGAATTGTTCTCCGACGCCATGGGCGGCCCGGGCGAGAAGAAGGGTGGCTTCGATGTCGGGACTTACGACGGCATGATCCGCTACAACCTCAGCACGATCGTCAACGCCCTCAAGTGAGCGCACTCCGCCGGAGATGAAAGCGCACGAAGCAGACCCTGCTCCGCTCGAGGTCCACGATCTTACGGTGGCCTACCACAAGAAGCCGGTGCTCTACGGCATCGACCTTACGGTTCCCGAGGGCAGTCTGGTCGGCATCATCGGCCCCAACGGAGCGGGCAAATCCACGCTGATCCGGGCGATCATGGGTCTCCTGCCGGCCTCCAGCGGCTGGGTCAAGATCTTCGGCAAGCCCTACCGGGAGAATTGCGTCCGCGTCGGTTATGTTCCGCAGCGCGAGTCCGTGGACTGGGATTTTCCGGTCAGCGTGACCGACGTGGTGCTCATGGGGCGTTACGGGCGCCTGCGGCTCGGGCAGCGTCCGACCAAGAACGACCGCGAGATCGCGGCCGCCTGTCTGGACAAGGTCAAGATGCTCCCGTTCGCCAACCGGCAGATCGGCAACCTTTCGGGCGGACAGCAGCAGCGAGTGTTCCTCGCGCGCGCCTTGGCTCAGGAGAGTGACCTTTATCTCATGGACGAGCCGTTCGTGGGCGTCGATGCGGCAACCGAGTCGGCGATCATCGAACTGCTGCGCGAGCTGAAGTCGCGCGGCAAGACCCTGCTCGTCGTCCACCACGACCTGGCGAGTGCGCGCGACTACTTCGACCGTCTGATCCTGCTCAACATGCGTCTCGTCGCCTTCGGTCCGACCGCGGATGTCTTCACGCCAGAGCTTCTGCAGACCACGTATGGCGGGCGCCTGACCATCCTCTCCGAGGTGGTGCAGACGCTCTCCGCCCAGCGATGAGGGTGGCGTTGGCCCTGCTTGCGGTGGTCGTCTTCTGCATCCTGCCGGAGACCGCGGCGGCGGCGCGCATCAGCGAGTTGACCGACTCGTCGATGGCCGAGCGCGCCGTTCGCTTCTTCACCTTCCAGGACACGGCTCTCCGTCATGCTCTCGTCGGTTCGATGCTTCTCGGGATCTGCTGCGGACTGATGGGCGCGTTCCTGGTCGTGCGCAAGCTGGCGCTGATGGGCGACGCGCTCTCGCATGCCGTGCTGCCCGGCGTTGCGCTTGGGTTCCTCTGGCACATGTCCAAGGACCCCCTGGCCATCTTCGTGGGCGCCACGTTGGCCGGGTTGCTCGGTGCGGGGACGGTGCAGTTGATCCGCAACACGACGAGGCACAAAGAGGACGCGGCGCTCGGATTCGTGCTGGCCTCGTTCTTCGGGGTCGGCATCTGCCTCTTCACGATGATCCAGAACATCCCCGGCGGGAACAAGGGCGGGCTGGACAAGTTCATGTTCGGGCAGGCGGCCGCGCTGGGGCCCGGCGATGTCCTCCTCCTGGCGGTCGTCACCCTGCTTTGCGTCGGCGTGGTGTTCGTCTTTTTCAAGGAGTTCAAGCTGATGAGTTTCGACCCCGGTTTTGCCCGTTCCTTGGGGCTTCCCGTGCAGTTGTTCCACTACGGCCTCATGCTCCTGCTGGCGTTCGCCATCGTGTCCTCCCTCCAGGCGGTGGGCGTGGTGCTCGTGTCCGCCATGCTCGTGATCCCCGCCGCCGCTGCTTTCCTGCTGACCGACCGTTTCGGCGCCATGCTCCTGCTCTCGGCCGTCTTCGGGCTCTGTGCAGGTGCCGTGGGGTCGTTCTTCTCCTTCGTCGGACGCAATCTGCCCACGGGTCCGTTCATGGTTCTGGCGGCTGCTGCGGTGTTCGCGGCGGCGCTTTTCTTCGGTCCGAGGCACGGGATCGTGGCGCGTTGGTGGCGCCACCGCTCGCGCGCGGCGCGTATCCAACACGAGAACACGCTCAAGGCGATCTACCACGTCCTGGAAGACGACGGCTTCCGCGGGGACACCATCAGTCTGGCCGAGTTGGCCGAGCGCCGGCGCGAGACGCTCGAGAGCGCACAGCGGCAGGTTGAGGCCGCGCGGCGCAGCGGGTTTCTCACCACCATGGGCGACGCGGTCTCGCTCACTCCTCGGGGATGGCAGCGCGCTTGCGAGATCGTGCGCAACCACCGCCTTTGGGAACTTTACCTGACCAACGAGGCCCGCATCGCGGCCGACCACGTCCACGAGGACGCCGAGGTCATCGAGCACGCGCTGGGCGAGGAGACGGTGCGCAAGCTGGAGAGGCAGCTCGACTATGCGCGTCGGGATCCGCACGGAAAGCTTATCCCCGGCATCCGCGACATCCGCCGCCACGAGTCCGGGCCGCCGCCGGGCGGTCGTGCGACCGGCTTCGGTTCCCCGGCCGCCTGAAGATCCATGGAGCACCTCATCCCAGCATTCGACTGGCACCGGGTTGTCATCCAGCCGTGGGCCGACGAGTTTCCGATCAGCGTCTGGATTGTCCTCATGGGCTTCTTCGTCACCGCCGCCTGCGGTTTGGTCGGGAACTACCTGCTTCTGCGTCGCATGGCATTGGTGGGCGACGCCATCAGCCACAGCATCCTGCCCGGGCTGGTCGTGGCCTTCATGATCTTCCGGCATAACTCGACATGGGTGATGTTCGCCGGCGCGCTGGCGGCCGGGCTCGTCACGGTGGTGTTGATCGAGTTCATCCACAAGCAGTCGCGCATCAAGCCCGACGCGGCTGTTTGCATCGCGTTTACCACGCTCTTCGCCTTGGGTGTCGCGCTGATGAGCAGCTTGGAGGCGCAGGGGACGATCCACATCGACGCCGAATGCGTCCTCTACGGCGAGATCGCGTTCGTGCCGCTCGAACCGCCGCTGGTTTTGGCCGGCTGGTCGCTCGGGCCGCCCTCGGTCGTCCGCATGGCGCTCGTCCTGGCCGGGGTCGTCCTGGCCATCGTGCTCTTCTACAAGGAACTCCTCGTGACCTCCTTCGACGCCGGCCTGGCCAAGTCCCTCGGCCTGCGCACGGGCGTGTGGCACTACGGGCTCATGGGGGCACTGGCCCTCGTGGTGGTTTCATCATTCGAGGCCGTGGGGGCCATCCTCGCCGTGGCCATGGTCGTGGTGCCGCCGATGTTTGCCGCCCAGCTTTCCGACCGTCTGCCGGTCCGCCTCGTCCTCACCGTCGTCCACGCTTTCCTCAGCGCACTGATCGGGTTTCACCTGTCCGTGTGGCTCAAGTGCTCGGCTGCGGGCGCGATGGTGGTTGCCGCCGCACTCCTTTTCACGGCGGTGTGGCTCTTGCCCATAGCATGGCGGTGGGGCAGGCGGGCTATGGCGCGGCGGCGCGAGGCGGAAGCTTCGGGGGCCGTGCAGCCCGGGTGATGTGTGTCCGGCCCTGAAGTGGCTGGCCCGCATGGACTCGAACCATGAATAACGGCTCCAAAGGCCGCTGTGTTACCATTACACCACAGGCCAGAATGCAGCCGGTAAACTCGCCGAGGCGGACGGCCGGCGCAAGCGCGAAGAGGGCTGCGGCCTCGCACCGTGCTCGACACGGAGGTTTCGTGCCGCTACCGAGTGTGGTTTCTTCACGGGGGCCGCGCGCCCTGAACGGCCAGAACGCAACCCAATGAGCGACACCATCGTCCAGGCACTCAACTTCGTGCGCTGGGTTGCCACCGCCACCATCATCCTCACCGTGTTCAGCTGGCTCCTGCGGTTTTTCCCCGATTTGCAGGCCATCCTGCCGGTCGACATGGTGCTCAGCCTCGAGGGTGCGGTGAACGGCGTGGTGCGCAGCCTCATCCCGACCGAGTTCGGGGGCATCGATTTCTCGCGCGTGCTGACCGTGGCCGCCGCCATCTTCATCTCCGACGTGGCGCGTTCGCAGGCGGCCCGCATCCGCTTCTCCAGCCAGAAGCGCGAGATGATGCAGGACATCCACAGGATCCCGAGCACGGCGGTGTCGGCGGCCCAGCAGAAGCTCATCGCCAGCCTCGAGCGCAAGATGGAAGACCCGCAGGCCGCCAAGGGAAAGAGCCGGCAGGATCTGCTCAAGGAATTCGCTCAGCTCAAGAAGGAGCTCGAGAAATCCGGGCGCAATCTCGCCTTCCTCGCCTTGGACGTGGCGGACTCGATCGGCATGAAGGCCGGCGAGGATCCGGCCATCGTCGAGCACGACTTCCTCGAATACCGGGAGTTCGTGGAGGAGAAGTTCCGCCGCCACAACCTGATCCGCGCCACATGGACGCCGGACGGCAGCATGGCCTGCTTCCCGAGCGTGGGGGATGCGTTCCGCGCGGCGCGCGACATCCTGCTCGGCCTCGAGAACTTCAACCGCAACGTGAAGGGGATTTCACGCGATTTCCGCGTCCGCTGCGGGCTGAATGCGGGGCGTGTGTTTTACGACGATGCCATGCCGCTGGAGCAGTTCAGCGACCGAGTGATCGACACAGCCGGGCACCTGCAGAAATACGCAGCACCGGGCACCCTGTGGATCGCGGCTTCGCTGACCGAATCGCTCGACGAGAAGTCGCAATTCTCGCCGGTGGACCAGCTGGTGGACGGGATCGACGTGGCGCAATGGACGCCGGCGTCGGACGTGGCCTGAGGGTGGGGGAACTCAGGCGTCCTCGAACAGGTCGAGTTGCGCGGCGAACGCGCGGAGCTTGTGCGCTCGTTTGCGTTTCTCGGCGAAGGCGGGCTTGCCCTCGGCGTTGAGTTCCGACTGCTCGAGGTTGCCGAGGATCTCGCGGGCGCGGGCGAGGACGCTCTCGGGCAGGCCGGCCAGCCGGGCGACCTGGATGCCGTAGCTCTGGTCGGCGGGGCCCGGCACGATCTTGCGCAGGAAAATGACGTCGTCGTTCCACTCGCGCACGGCCACGTTGCAGTTGGCCACTCCGGGACGCGTGCGCGCGAGGTCGGTCAACTCGTGGTAGTGCGTGGCGAAGAGCGTGCGGCATCCCGCTTGGTCGTGAAGGAACTCGGCCACGCTCCACGCGATGGACAGGCCGTCGAAGGTCGAGGTGCCGCGGCCGATCTCGTCGAGGATGACGAGGCTGCGGTCCGTTGCATTGTTGAGGATGCCCGCCGTCTCGTTCATCTCGACCATGAAGGTGGACTGCCCGCGCGCAAGGTCGTCGGTCGCGCCGACGCGGGTGAAGATGCGGTCCACCAGACCGATCTCGGCGGATGCTGCGGGGATGAAGCTGCCGATCTGGGCGAGCAGCACGAGGATCGCGACCTGTCGGATGTAGGTGCTCTTGCCCGCCATGTTCGGGCCGGTGAGGATGACGAGGCGGTGGCCCGCGGTGTCGAGCAGGGTGTCGTTCGGCACGAAGCGGCCGGCCGGCATCGTCTGGTCGAGCACGGGGTGCCGGCCGTCGGTGATGCGAATCACGCCTTCCTCCGTCAGCACCGGTCGCACGTAACGGAAGGTGCGCGCCGTCTCGGCCAGTCCCGTGACGGCGTCGATCTCGGCCACGGCGCGGGCGGTTTCGCGCAGGGGTTCCATCTCTTCGAGGACCGCGGCGCGCAGGCGTCCGAAGATCTCGGCCTCGAGCGCCTTGGCGCGCTCCTCGCCGCCGAGGATGCGGCCTTCCATTTCCTTGAGTTCCG
>CAZSUJ010000082.1:0-11015 GCA_964609925.1 uncultured Chthoniobacter sp.
CTGGATGCGGAGTCGGTTGGCAGTTTCTGACCGTCGGGCGCGGTGGATTGTGGGGCTTGGGCGGTTTCGCGGCTGTTTCCTTTTGCTGAGCCTTGCCGAGCAGCGGGTGTAGGGTTGGGGTATGCCGGATGCGGAGACTTTGTTTTTCGGGCTGGTGTTCGGGGCGGTGGGGATTGCGGCGTTCCGGCATGGGAAGCGGGAGGGCAACGCGATGTGCCTGTTGCTGGGCGTGGCGTTGATGGCGTTCCCGTATTTCGTGGACGGGGTCGCGCTGACGGTGCTGGTGGGGGCCGGGTTGACGGCGGGGGTCTGGTTCTCGTGGAACCGGGGCTGAGGCGCGGGTCAGCGGGAGAGGTCGGTCTGGCGCAGGAGGCGGAAGCTGCGTCCTTCGAGGACGGCGCTGGCGCATTCGAGGTCGTCGGTATGGATGGCGACGAGGGGGCGTCCGCGCGGGCGGACGAGGAGGGTGTAGCTGAAGAGGATGTTGACCTCGGCTTCGAGGAGGGCGGCGAGGAGTTTTGGGAGATCGGAGGCGCCTTCCTCGAGTTCGGCCACGGCGACTTCGCAGACGCCGAAGGCGATGTCGTTGACGTCGAAGAGTTCCTCCAGTTTTTCCGGGTCGCTGACGATCATGCGGGCGATGGAGGTTTCGGAGGAGTCCTGGATGCTGAGGGCGAGGACGACGACGCGGGCGTCGGTGAGCATCTTGACGACTTCCATGAGGGCGCCGACGCGGTTGGCGAGGAAGACGGAGTATTGGCGCACGGCAGGGCCGCCGAGTTTCTCGGTGGTTTCGGTCGTCATCGGGCTATTTGAAAAGGTAAACGAGGTTGAAGTCGGCCGGGTTCGGGCCGCCAGCCTCGATTTGCAGAACGTAACGTCCGGTCGTGCCTGCTGTCACGCCGACAGCCGCGAGGCCGGGGCCTTCGTGGGTGGTGGAGGGGACGGGGTTGCCGGCGGGGTCGTGGAGGGTGAGGCGGGGGGCGCGGGCGGTCTCGGGGACGGCGGCGGCGAACCAGTATTGGTTGCCGGCGAAGAGGTGGACGGCGACGCGGCGGGGTTCGCCGGGTTCGAGGCGTCCGGACCACGAGCCGTCGCGGGTCTTGAAGCCGTCGTTCGAGAACGCGCCGGCGAGCTCGAGGGCGCGGGCGCGCAGGGCGGCGGCGGCGGCGCGGGCGGGGTCGGGCGTGGGCGAGGGCGAAGGCGCGGGGCTGGGGTCGGCCGCGTGGAGGGCGGACGCGAGGGCGAGCAGGATGGCGGCGGCGCGGGGTGTCACGGCTGCTTGGCGCTGAGTTCGGCGATGAGGGCGGAGGTGGCCGAGTGGATGGCCTCGATGCGTTCGGGGCCGGGAGGCGCGGCATCGGGCGTGGTCATCTGCTCGCGCAGCGCGGCGAGGGTGACTTCGACGCGGCCGGTGACGGGATCGCCGAGGGCTTTGTCGGGCAGTTTTTGCAATTCGGTGCGGAGGAAGTCGGCGAGGTCGGGCTGGGCGAGGAGTCCGGCGGTCGGGGGTTCCGCGGCGAGGATGGCGGCGCGGCTGCCGACATCGAGGGCGCGGATCCAGGCGCCGGCGGTGATGAGGGAGGACATGGCTTCGTCGCGCTGGTCGGCCATGGCGCGGCGGACTTCGTTGGCGGTGGCTTCGAGTTCCTCGCGGAGGGCGAACCAGTCGTTCTTGTCGGCGAAGTCGCTGATGCTCTTGCCGCGGGCGAGGACGTTTTCGCCGACGCCGAGGGCGCGGGCGAGGGCGATGATGTCCTTGCCGGTGTTCTTGACCTGCTGGCCGTCCTCGGCCTCGACGGCGACGAAGCCGTCGGCGACGAGGGCGCCGAGGTTGACGGCGGTCTGGGGGCGGGTGGGGTAGGTGGTGGGGACGGGCTCGCGGTAGAAGGCAGCCCAGTCGGGCTTGCCGGCTTTGTCGATGGCGGCGAAGAACTCGGCCGGGCTCGGCACGCTGAAGGCCTCGGTGGCCTCGGCGGCAGCCATCTGCTTCGGGGTGAGTCCGGCCGGGGCCGGGGCGGCTGTTGCGAGGAGCAGCAGGACCGTCGGGAGCTTCATCGCCGCCTACTAGAAACGTGCGCGCTGCTTCCGGCGAGCCGGTTTTTCGGACGGAGGGAGGCGCAACCTTGGTCGCAGCAGTTGCGACGTCCGGCGAGCAGTCGCCAGGCGCGCCGGGCGAGGGCAGCGAGGGCGGCGGCCACGGCGAGGCCGACAACGAGGGCTTCGGGCGTGCTCATCAGACGAAACGCGTGCCGATCTGGTAGGCGAGGACGGCGCCGAGCCACGCGAGCGCGGTCATGTAGGCGAAGGCGAAGAGGGCCCAGTGCCAGCCGGCTTCCTTGGCCATGACGGCGACGGTGGCGCCGCATTGGAGGCAGAGGGCGAAGAAGACCATGATGGCGACGGCGACGGGCACGGTGAAGACCGGTTGGCCGGCGCGCGGGCCGTCGGGCCAGACATCGCGGGCCAGCACTTCGCGCAGATCCTGCGAGCCTTCGTCCACGTCGTCGCCGACGCCGTAGATCGTGCCGAGGGTGGCCACGATGACCTCGCGCGCGGGGAAGCTGGCGAGCACGCCGACGGTGATTTTCCAATCGAATCCCGCGGGGTCGAAGACCGGTTGCAAGGCGCGTCCGGCCCGCGCGAGGTAGCTTTGTTCGAGGTAGGCGGCGTCGATGCGTCGCTCGAGCGCGTCGCCGTCGAGTTGCGCGGCCCATTTCGCCTCGACGCGTTCGCGCACGGCGTCGGGCCGGGGGAAATAGACGAGGGCCCAGATGATGACGGTGACGGCGAGGATGACGCCGCCGGCGCGGACAAGGAACTCTCGCGCGCGCTCCCACATGCGCCAGAGGATGTCGCGCAGGCGCGGGCGGCGGTAGGGCGGCATTTCGAGGAGGAAGGGGAGAGGGCGGGTGCGGAGGATGAACTTGTTCATGGTCCAGGCCACGGGGACGGCGACGGCGAGGCCGATGAAGTGCATGGCGAGGAGGACGAGGCCGGCGACGAAGGCGCCGCGGGCCGGTTCGATGAACGCGCCGATCATGAGCGTGTAAACGGGGAGCCGGGCCGAGCAGCTCATGAGCGGGGCGACAAGGATGGTCGTGAGGCGCGCCCGCGGGTCCTCGATGGTGCGCGTGGCGAGCACGCCGGGGATGGCGCAGGCGAAGCTGGAGAGCATCGGGACGAAGCTTTTGCCGTTGAGCCCGCACCAGCCGAACATGCGGTCCATGAGGAAGGCGCCGCGCGCCATGTAGCCGCTGTCCTCCAGAAGCGCGATGAAGAAGAAGAGGATGAGGATCTGCGGCAGGAAGATGACGACGCTGCCGACGCCGCCGACCACGCCATCCACCACGAGGCTCTGCAGGGCGGGCCACGCGGCCAGCAGCGGGGCGAGGGCGTCCTGCACGGCCGCTACACCGACCTCGACGAGGTCCATGAACGGGCCGGCCCACGTGTAGATGGACTGGAAGACGAGGGCCATGAGCGCGACGAAGATCACGAGCCCCCAGACGCGGTGGGTGAGCACGGTGTCGATGCGTTCGGTCCAAGTGCGGCGGCGATTCTCCGGGAAGCGGAGCGCATCCGCGGTGAGGTGCCCGAGGTGTTCGTAGCGGAGGAGGGCCTCGGCGGAGGCCGGTTGCAGTCCGTCCGCGGAGAGGAGGTCACGCGCGGCGCCGAGGAGCGGGGCTGGGTCCTTTCCCGCGGGCCATCCGCTGCGCTCGAGCACGGCGCCCTGCCGGTCGAAGAGCACGCGGCGGAGTTCGCCCGGCGAGAGGGGCTGCACGCCCTCGCGGGCCAAGGCTTCGCCGAGGAAGCTGACGGCGCGGTCCACCACCGCGGGCCACGGCACAGTGGCCATGAGGGCGCGGTGGTCCACGGTGTCGTTCACGGCCTTCTCCAACGCCTCGATGCCCTCGCCGCGGGTGGCCACGGTGCGGATGACCGGGATGCCGAGCCGCCGCTCGAGCAGGGCGGTGTCGATCCGGATGCCGGCGCGCTCGGCCGCGTCGGCCATGTTGAGTGCGATGACGAGCGGGAGGCCGAGGTCGGCGACTTGCGAGGCGAGGAAGAGATTGCGGACGAGGTTCGACGCGTCCACGACGCAGATGACCGCGTCGGGCGCGGGCTCGCCGGCGAGGTTTCCGGTGAGGAAATCGAGGGCGACGCGCTCGTCGGGAGAGGCGGCGGCGAGGCTGTAGGTGCCGGGGAGATCGACGAGCGTGACGGTGCGGCCGCCGTATTCCCAAGAGCCGAGCTTCTTCTCGACCGTGACGCCGGGGTAGTTGCCGATCTTCTGCCGTGCGCCGGTGAGGCGGTTGAAGAGGGTCGTCTTGCCCGTGTTCGGGTTGCCGACGAGGGCGACGCGGAGGACGCGGGCGGGCGTGTCGGTGGCTGCCATGCCGGCGTCCGGCTCAGTGCACGTCCACGACCTGCACGGCCGCGGCGTCCGCGCGGCGCAGGCCCATGCGCATGCCGCGGAATTCGACTTCGATGGGGTCGCCGAGCGGGGCGACCTGGACCACGGTCACCGGGGTGCCGGGGAGCAGGCCCATGGCGAAAAGGCGTTGGGCGGCCGGGTGGTCCGCGCCGTCCGGCGCGACGATGCCCTTTTCCCCCGCGTCCAATCCGGACAGGGGACGCGCCGTGCCGCTCATCGGGCGGCCGCGCGCAGGAGCGCCTGGTCGAGGGCGCAGACGGTGACGCAGCCGAGCATGCAGCGCCGGAGGGCGACACAGCCGTTCTGGCAACGGACCATCACGGGGTCGCGGCCGGAAAGCACCTCAACCTCGACCCCCTCGTGGAACCCGATGCGCCGGAGTTGCGCGGCCCATTCACTGGAGTCGTCAACCGACACGACGCGGTGGCTCCGGCGATGCGGAGTGGAGTCCAAGCTGAAAACACCGGGTGCGGTCATGCGTTATGCTAATGAGACTTAGTCTCACTTGCAGGCCGGGGCAAGGGGGAATGTCCGCCGCAGGGCGCCGCTGGGCGCTGGTTCAGGGCAGCGGGAACTTCGAGGTGAAGGCATGAACGCGCGACTCCAGCCGCGCAAGGGCGGCAGCGTCGTCCGCCGCCTCGAGCGCGGCGTGGATCATGTCGGCGATCTCCATCATCTCCTCTTCCTTCATCCCGCGGGTGGTCATGGCGGGTGTGCCGATGCGGATGCCGCCGGTCTTGGTGATCGGCTCGGTGTCGAAGGGGATGGCGTTCTTGTTCACCGTGATTCCGGCGCGGTCGAGGGTTTCCTGGGCGAGTTTGCCATTGAGGCCCTTCGGGCGGAGGTCCACGAGGAGGACGTGGTTGTCGGTGCCGCCCGAGACGATGCGGTAGCCGAGCATGGCGAGGCGGGCGGAGAGGGCTTTCGCGTTCGACACGATCTGCGCGGCGTAGGCCTTGAACGAGGGCTGCAGGGCCTCGTGGAAGCACACGGCCTTGGCCGCGATGACGTGCATGAGCGGTCCGCCTTGGACACCGGGGAAGACTTGGGCGTCCACGGCCTTGGCGAATTGCGAGCGGCAGAGGATGACGCCGGAGCGGGGTCCGCGCAGGCTCTTGTGGGTCGTGCTGGTGACGAAGTCGGCATGCGGCACGGGGTTCGGGTGAACGCCGCCGGCCACGAGGCCCGCGATGTGGGCCATGTCCACGAAGAGGAGGGCGCCGACGGAATCCGCGATGTGGCGCATGCGCTCGAAGTCGATGATGCGCGGGTAGGCCGAGGCGCCGGCGGTGATCATCTTCGGACGGCACTCCTGGGCGAGGCGCGCGAGGGCGTCATAGTCGATCGTCTCGCTCTCGGGGCTCACGCCGTAATGGACGACCTCGTAGAGCTTGCCGGAGAAGTTCGCCTTGTGGCCGTGGGTGAGGTGGCCGCCGTGGGCGAGGTCCATGGTGAGGATGCGGTCGCCGAGGTTGAGCGCGGCGAAATAGACGGCGGTGTTGGCCTGGCTGCCGCTGTGCGGCTGGACGTTGGCGTGGTCGGCGCCGAAGAGTTGCTTGGCGCGGTCGATGGCGAGGGTTTCCACCACGTCCACATGCTCGCAACCGCCATACCAGCGGCGGCCGGGGTAACCCTCGGCGTATTTGTTCGTGAGGGCCGAGCCCTGCGCCTCGCGCACGGCGCGGCTGGTGAAGTTCTCCGAGGCGATGAGCTCGATGTTGCGGAACTGGCGGAGTTCCTCGTCGTGGATGGCCGCGGCCACAGCCGGGTCGGCGGCTTCGAGGGCGGCGAGATCGGACGGTTCGAAAGTGGCGGGTCGGTCTTGGGTGGTGTTCATGGATGGTGATTTTCCGGTGAGCATGGTGACGACGCCGGCCAGCGCCGCCTTGATGTCATTCTTGCAGGTTTCGTAGGTCGTGATCGAGCCCCCTATGGGATCCGTTACGTCCGGACGGCCCCCGGTGGCCGCTTCCTTCTGGCGGAGGAGGTGGATTTTCGCCGCGGCTTCGGGGTAGAGCAAGAGCAGCATGTCGCGGTGGTCGCGCGTCATGGCGAAGATGAGGTCGCTGCGGCGGATGAGTTCGGCGCTGACCGGCTGGCTGCGCTGGCGGGAGATGTCCACGCCCTCGCGGCGCAGGACCTCGACCGCGTGCGAGCTGGGGGTCTGTCCGTGCATGGCCCCGAGTCCGGCTGAGGCGACCTCCACGGGGCCGCGGTCGCGCATCATGTGCCGCAGGAGCCCCTCGGCCATGGGGCTGCGGCAAACATTGCCTGTGCAGACGAATAGGACGCGCTTCATCGGGTTGCCTGCGGCGTGGGCCGCCCAGCGAGGTTATTGGACTGCGCGGTCAAGTCAACCAGCCCACCGCTTGCCGCGCCGCGGCGCGAAGTGCTACAAGACCGCGGACCTTACCACCCTTGAGCGAAGAAGCCCCAGATCCCCGGCCCGAGAGCAAGCAAGCCGGTTCGCGTGCGGTCATCCTCGCGGTGGCCGCGGCGGCCGCCGTGCTTGTGATCGTCCTGCTGCTGGCCTTCCGCGGGGAGGGTGCGCCCAGTTTCCCCGGCGGGGATGCCGTGGCGGCGGTCATCCGCGCAAGCCATGTGCACGAAGCCGGGGCTTTCGGTCCGGCCGGCCCTACCATCGCCGATTCGGGTGACGGGCTGCTGGCCGCGGGTTTCGAGGGATTCCGGGTGCCGGAGGGGCTCGGCGGGGCGACGGTGCGCGGGGCCTTGGTGGACAAGACCGGTGCGGCGCCGGTGGCGGTGCTGCGTTTGGGTGATGGCGGGTTGCGCGCTTCGGTGTTCACGGAGACGACCTTCGGGGTCGGCTTGCCCGACGCGGACGAGTGGATTGTTTACGAGTTGCCCCCGGCGGACGGCGCCCCGCGTCTGGGTGTCGCCGTGCAGGCGCAAAACGGCGTGTGTTTCGCGGTCTCCTCGCCGGAGGGAACGTCCGCCGTCCGCCGCTGGCTTGCCTCACAGGGGATCAAAGCCGACTAGAAGACTTGCGCCACGGGCCATCCCGTGGTCGTTTCAACCTCCCACGCCTCATGAAAACCACGATTACCGCACTTCTTTTCTCCGCTTCGTTGTCCGTCGCGGCCCTGGCCCAAGCTGCCGACGCCCCGCCGTCCGGCCCCTACAAGCTGCCGGACCTGCCCTACGCCTACGAGGCGCTCGAGCCGCACATCGACGCCGAGACGATGCGCATCCACCACAACAAGCACCACGCAGCCTACGTCAACAATGCGAACAAGGCCCTGGCTGCGCACCCCGACCTCGCCAAGCTAACCGTCTGGGAGTTGATCGCGCACCTCGACGAGGTCCCCGAGGACGTCCGCGCCACGCTGCGCAACAACGCCGGCGGCCACGCCAACCACTCGCTCTTCTGGCTCATGATGAAGCCCGGCGGCGGTGGCAAACCGTCCGGCCCGCTCGCCGAGGCGATCGACGAAGCCTTCGGCAGCTTCGAGGAGTTCCAGAAGAAGTTCAACGAAGCGGCGATGAAGGTTTTCGGCAGCGGGTGGGCATGGTTGAGCCTCACGCCGGACGGCGACCTTGTAATCGAGACCTCGCCCAACCAGGACAGCCCGATCATGACCGGCGGCCATCCCGTCCTCGGACTCGATGTGTGGGAGCATGCCTACTATCTCAAGAACCAGAATCGGCGCACGGACTACGTCACGGCATGGTGGAACGTGGTCAACTGGGACTACGCGGCCGAGCGCTTCGCCGAGGGCGGCAAGAAGAAGGAAAAGGACTGAGCCCCGCAGCCGGTCCGAGTCATGACCAACATCCACCCCGAGACCCGCCGCTTCCTCGGACGCGGTGACAAGGAGCGCCTGCTCGGACAGCGTGGCGTCGTGCTGTGGCTTTACGGCCTCTCCGGTTCGGGCAAGTCCACCATCGCCAACGCCGCCGAGCGCGCCCTCCATGACGAGGGGCGCATGACCGCGATCCTCGACGGCGACAATCTCCGCACCGGCCTCAACAGCAACCTCGGATTCTCCGACGAAGACCGGACGGAGAACGTCCGTCGCGTCGCCGAGGCGGCCCGCCTCCTCGCCTCCCAAGGCATCATCGTCCTCGTCTCGGTCATCACCCCGCAGCGGGAACACCGGCGGTCCGCGGCGCAGATCATCGGCCCGGACTTCCACGAAGTCTATGTGAAGGCCGACTTTGAAACCTGCGCCCAGCGTGACCCGAAAGGCCTCTACGCCAAGGCGCGGGCCGGCGAGATCGCCCAGTTCACCGGGCGGGACAGCGGGTTCGAGGAACCCGAGGCGGCCTCCCTAGTCCTTGACACGCAGGGCCGGTCCGTGGACGAATGTGCGGCCGATTTGCTCGGCTACTGGCGGTCCAATGCGGACAGCCACGGGCGGCCCTAGGCCGCGTGGGCCCGGGCCGGGAGCAATCCATCCGCCATGCCGCACTACCAACTCGACCATCTCGACCAGATCGAGGCCGAGGCGGTGTTCGTGTTGCGCGAAACCGCCGCGCAGTTCCAGAACGCCGCCCTGCTCTTCTCGGGCGGCAAGGACTCCATCGTCATGGCCCATCTCGCGGCCAAGGCGTTCTGGCCGGCCAAGATCCCGTTCCCGCTGCTGCACATCGACACCGGGCACAACTTCGACGAGACGATCGCCTACCGCGACGCCTTCGTGGAGAAACTCGGCGCCCGCCTCGTCGTCGGCCACGTGCAGGACTCGATCGACGCCGGCCGCGTGAAGGAGGAGAAAGGCCCCTACGCCTCCCGCAACTCCCTGCAGTCGGTCACGCTGCTCGACACCATCGAGCAGCATAAATTCACCGCCTGCCTCGGGGGCGGCCGCCGCGACGAGGAGAAGGCCCGGGCCAAGGAGCGCTTCTTCTCCCACCGTGACGATTTCGGCCAGTGGGACCCCAAGAACCAGCGGCCCGAATTGTGGAATCTCTTCAACGGACGCCATCACCCCGGCGAGCACTTCCGCGTGTTCCCGCTCTCGAATTTCACCGAGATGGACGTCTGGATGTATATCCGGCGCGAGGAGATCGAGTTGCCTTCGCTCTATTTCGCCCACGAGCGCGACGTCTTCGCCCGCAGCGGCTCGCTCCTGGCCGTTTCACCTTTCATCACCATGCTCGAGACCGAGACACCCGTGCGCAAGACGGTGCGTTTCCGCACCATCGGTGACGTGACCTGCACCGGCGCGGTCGAGTCGGCCGCCGCCAACCTCGACGAGGTCATCGCCGAAGTCGCCGCCGCGCGCCAGACCGAGCGCGGCACGCGGGCCGATGACAAGCGTTCCGAGACCGCCATGGAAGACCGCAAGAAGGAGGGCTATTTCTGATGGACCTCCTGCGCTTCGCCACAGCCGGATCGGTGGACGACGGCAAGTCCACGCTCATCGGGCGGCTGCTCTACGATTCGAAGAGCATCTTCGAGGACCAGCTCAGCGCCGTTGAGGAAAGCTCGCGACGCCGCGGCGACGCCGTGGTCAACCTCGCCCTGCTCACCGACGGCCTCCGCGCCGAGCGCGAGCAGGGCATCACGATCGACGTGGCCTACCGCTACTTCGCCACCCCGCGCCGCAAGTTCATCATCGCGGATACCCCCGGCCACATCCAATACACCCGCAACATGGTGACCGGCGCCTCGACCGCCGACCTCGCCATCATCCTCGTGGACGCACGCAAGGGCATCATCGAGCAGACCAAGCGCCACGCCTTCGTCTCGAACCTCCTGCGCATCCGCCACCTCGTCCTCGCGGTCAACAAGATGGACCTCGTCGATTACAGCGAGGCCGTGTTCCACCGCATCGTGCAGGATTTCCACCATTTCGCCTCGCGTCTCGACGACATCGCCGAGATCACGGCCATCCCGCTTTCCGCGCTCAACGGCGACAACGTCGTGGACAAGTCCGACAAGATGCCCTGGTTCAAGGGTGCGCCGCTCCTCTACCACCTCGAGACCGTCTACACCGGCGGCACCGAGAACCACGTGGACGCCCGTTTCCCGGTGCAGTGGATCATCCGCCCGCAGTCGAACGAGCACCACGACTTCCGCGGCTACGCCGGACGCGTGGCCGGCGGCGTGTTCAAGCCGGGCGACGAGATCACCGTCATGCCCTCGGGCTTCTCCACCGCCATCGAGGCCATCCACCTCCCCGGCGGCGCCGAAGTCGCCGAGGCCTTCGCCCCGCAATCCGTCGTCATGACCCTGCGCGATGAGATCGACATCTCCCGCGGCGACATGCTGGTCAAGGCCAACAACCCGCCGCGCGTCGGCCAGAACCTCGAGGCCATGCTCTGCTGGTTCTCGCAGAAGCCGATGGAGCCGCGCGGCAAATACCTCCTGCGCCACACCACCAAGGAAACCAAGGTCATCGTGCAGGAACTCCGCTACCACGTGGACATCGAGACCCTGCACAAGCGCGAGGGGGTCCATGCCTTGGCCATGAACGACATCGGCCGCGTCTCCCTGCGCACCGCTACCCCGCTTTTCCACGACTCCTACCGCCGCAACCGCCTCACCGGCTCCTTCGTCCTCGTGGACCAAGGCACCCACGAGACCGTCGCCGCGGGGATGATTGTTTGA
>CAZSUJ010000083.1:0-11008 GCA_964609925.1 uncultured Chthoniobacter sp.
GCCAGCGGCAGCCCGTGGAAGCGCGCGGTCGCGGCGATCCACAGGTCGTTTGTGCTGGTCAGTTCGTCGCTCCGGGTCGGCGCGCTTTGCGCACGGCTGCCTCAACCGAACAAAGGTAACTCTCCGCCACCCGACTTCTTTCCCGCCGCAGGTATCCACGCAACGACCGCCCGGTGCTCGTCTCGGCGGCAAACTCAACCCGCCGCACCACCTCAGAAAACGACTCCCCCGGCCGCTTGAGAGCGGTGAGCTTCTCGTAGGCGTCGAGGTCTAAGGTTATAGTTTTGCTGGCCATGCACGAATCATGCCCGAACGAGGTTGCTGATCAATAGACGACAGGGCTGCCCTGAGGCCGTTCCCCGCGTCTTGCCATCTGAGGGTGCCATGGTAGCCGTGTCGCATGTATTTCATCCGCTACCAGCCGCTCAAGGACAAGCTGCGCGACCGCACGCTCGGGGACCGCGAGGCGTTGCCTTATGTCGTGGTGCTCTACGCCCTGATCGCCGCGGCGGTGTTCCCGATGCATTGGGAATGGAATGCCTGGGATTACGCTAGCTGGGTCGGCAGCATTGCCGCGGGCGTGTTCGGCACGATCTATGTCTATCGCTGCAACGGCGGGCGCGACGGGCATGACTTCGTTCAGAAGTTCTTCGTCCTTGGCTGGGTGGTCGGCTTCCGCTGCCTGCTCGTCTTCATCCCGTTGATCTTCGCCGTCGCAGGGATTTGCCTGTTCTGCGGCTGGGTCACGCAAAGGACCGGATGGATCGAGTTCGTTCTGATCCTCGGCTTCGAGGTGTTGTATTTCCAGCGGCTCGGACAGCACATTGCGGACACCCGATCGGCTTGAGCGGATCAGGCGAGACCTCGCGGCTGGCACGGCCTTTGCTTGCCAGAAAGGGCCGGATCACGCACTAGAGGCGGGTTTTCATGAAGCAGTTGCCCTACGAACAGCGCCTCGAGCGCGGATTTGCCAAGATCGATGCCGATCTCGCCTACCTCATGGCGTGTTTCCGCGAGGTGCTCCTGAGCCTCGGTGAGGACGACATCGCGGCCCGTCTGCCCTGGGGCGCGGACGGCGGCGCCGCGGAGGCTGCCAAGGGATTCACCCCCCGGCTGGCGCATGCGTATTCGATCGCATTCCACCTGCTCAACATGGTCGAGGAAAACACGGCCACGCAGATGCGCCGCGCCAGCGAGACGGCCAACGGGCTCGACTCGGAGCCCGGGCTTTGGGGTCAGCAACTCAAGCAACTCCTCGAAGCCGGCCATACCGAGGAGGAAATCTGTTCGTGGCTCCCGTGGCTTCGCGTCGAGCCGGTTCTCACCGCCCACCCGACCGAGGCCAAGCGCCGCACAGTTCTCGACCAGCACCGTCACCTCTACCTTCTCCTCGTCCGCCTCGAGAACCCGATCTGGACGCCGTCCGAGCGCGATGACCTGCGCGAGGAGATCAAGACGGCCATCGAGCGCCTGTGGCGCACCGGCGAGATGTTCCTGAGCAAGCCGACGGTGGAAATGGAGCGGGCCGGCATGCTCCACCACTTGGTCAACGTTTTCCCCCAGTCGTTGCGCCGGGTGGACCTCCGGCTGCGCGACGCTTGGAAGGCGGCCGGTCTCTCGCCTTCGCGCCTGGCCGACCCGGCTGCCCTGCCGCGGCTGCGTTTCGGGATCTGGGTCGGCGGCGATCGCGACGGTCATCCTCTCGTCACTCCCGAGGTCACGGCCGAAAGCCTGCGCGACTACCGCCTGCACGGACTCCTCATGCTGCGCGAGCAACTGCAGCGCCTCGGCGCGAACATGAGCCTTTCCGAACTGCTCCAGACTCCTCCGCCGCAACTCGGCGGCGCGACCGCCCGGCTGCGGACCTTGCTCGGCGATGATGCTCCTCCGTCCTCCGGACACGAGCCATGGCGCGACTTCGCCACGCTCCTCGTCGCGCGCCTGCCGCTCGCCGAGAACGTCACGACCCGCACATCCGTCCTCGACGACCGTCCGGGCACCTACCGGCATTCCTACGAGTTGGAGAAGGACCTGCGCACGCTGCGCGAAAGCCTGCTCGCGGTGGGTGCGCGGCGGCTTGTCGAGGCCGACGTGGACCCGATGCTGCGCGTGGTTGAGGTCTTCGGCTTCCACCTCGCCGCGCTCGATGTCCGCCAGAACAGCCTCTTCCACGACCAGGCCGTGGAACAGATCCTCGCCGCCTCGGGCGCGGCCGACACCGCGTTCGCCCTCTGGCCGGAGGAGCGCCGCATCGCTTTCCTGTCCGAGCGGCTGGCGCGACCGGACAACCTGCTCGAACCCGACACCGCGCTCGGACCCGAGGCCGCCGCGGTCATCGGCGTCTATCGCGTCCTCGCCGACTACGCCGCGCGCTACGGCACGAAGGGGCTCGGCGTTTCCATCGTGAGCATGACCCGCCAGGTGTCCGATCTGCTGGCCGTCTATTTCTTCGCCAAGGAGGCCGGGCTCACCGATTGGCGGCCCTACGGCCTCGTCTGCAAGATTCCCGTCGTTCCGCTCTTCGAAACCATCGGCGACCTCGAGGGCGCACCCGCCATCATGGAGGGATTCCTCGATCATCCGGTCACGCAGTCGAGCCTCCGCTGGCTGCACGATGCGATGGTCGCCCGGCGCGGCGACCGCATGGGGCTCGCGCGCGAGTTGGCCGAGCCCGACGCGGAGGCGGCCCGCCGGGCGGCCGGACGTGTGCGTCCGACCCAGCAGGTCATGATCGGCTACAGCGACAGCAACAAGGACGGCGGCATCCTCGCCAGCCAATGGTCGCTGCACCGCGCGCAGACCGGCATCAGCGAAAGTGCGGCCGCGCGCGGCACGCGTGTCCGCTTTTTCCACGGCCGCGGCGGGACGATCAGCCGCGGTGCCGGCCCGACCCACCGCTTTCTCGAGGCGCTGCCCCCGGGCACGCTCTACGGCGACCTGCGCATCACCGAGCAGGGCGAGGCCGTCTCGCAGAAATACTCGAACCTCATCACCGCGACCTACAACCTCGAGCTGCTCGTGGCCGGGACGTGCCGTTTCTCGTTCGACGAGGAGGACGAGGCGCCTGCGCCCGATCTCGAGGCCCTGATGGAGCGCCTCGTGGACTCCAGCCGCGGGGCCTATCGCGCGCTGCTCGAGGAGGAGGGGTTCATGGATTTCTACCGCGAAGCCACGCCGATCGACGTGCTCGAGGCCAGCAGCATCGGGTCGCGTCCGTCCCGACGCACCGGCGCCCGCACGCTGGCCGACCTCCGCGCCATCCCTTGGGTCTTCAGCTGGTCGCAAAGCCGGTTCTTCCTGCCCGGATGGTTCGGCGTCGGCTCGGCCCTCGACGCGCTGCGGAGCGAGTCCCCCGAGGAATTCGCCCGCCTGGCCAAGGCCATGCCCGGCTGGCCGTTCCTGCGCTATGTCCTGACCAACGTGGAAACGAGCCGCGCCAGCGCCGATGCCGCCATCATGGCGCGTTACGCCGGACTCGTCGGCGACGCGGGTGTGCGGGCCAAGTTCCTCGACCGCATCACCGGGGAACTCGAACTCACGCGCGAAACCGTGGCGACGCTCTTCGGCCGCAGCCCCGAGGACCGGCGTCCGCGCTTCTCCCGCAGCACGGCCAAGCGCGCCGAGGCCCTCGAGGCCCTGCACACGCGCCAGATCGCGCTCCTTTCCCGCTGGCGCCGACTGCGCGAAGCCGAGCAGCGCGAGGAAGCGGATTCCGTCCTCATCGACCTCCTCCAAACCGTCAACGCCATCGCGGGCGGGTTGCGGACAACCGGCTGATTCGCGAACTCTCCCGTCCGCCGCCGCTCGTCACGGGCCGACCGGTTTGCTAGCCTGCCGCCGATGAAAATCGCCGCCTGCCTCCTCGCCCTCGTGCTCCTCGCCACCTCGGCCCCGTTGCGCGCCGACATGGTCGGTGAGCAACTGCCCAAGGTCACCCTCAACTACGTCGGCAAGACGCCCGACATCAAGGGCAAGCCCATGCTCCTCGAGTTCTGGGCCACCTGGTGCCCGCCTTGCCGCAAGAGCATCCCGCACCTCAACGAAATCTACGCCAAGTTCAAAGACCGCGGTCTCGCCGTCGTCGGCGTGACCGATGAGTCGGAAATGGTCATCCGCAAGTTCGAGAAGGAGGTCCCGATGGACTACCCCGTGGCCACCGACACCGGCGGACGCCTCGGCGAGAAACTCGGAGTCTCGAGCATCCCCACCGCCTTCCTCGTCGACAAGGACGGCAAGATCACCTGGCAGGGCCACCCCATGAACCTGCCCGAGGCCGAGATCGAAAAGATCCTCCAATAACGCAGCGCCCGCTGCGGCGGAGCCCCGCGAGTCGCCGTTGCGGACTTTAGATCAAGCACAGCCCTCGCTGCCCATGAAACTGCGCACGGTTTTCTACGGCATTGCGGCCTTCACCGGCGCGGGGTTGCTCCTCCTGATTGCCGCGTGGGCGGTGTGGCTGAATGTGGAGAAGGGGAAGGTGCGGGCGATCCAGGAGGAGATGCGGGCGGAGGGCTTGCCCATGACGGCGGCCGACTTGGAACCGCCGCCTCTGGCCGATGAGGACAACGCCGCGCCTTTGCTGGAGCGCGCGGCGGAGTTGTTGAAGGAGTTGAAGAAGCGCGAGGGATGGATTGATGCGGTGCCGGCTCCGGGGAAGGAGGGGGAGCGCAACCCTGCAAATTTCCATGAGGCCAAGCTGGCAAAGTTGCGCGAGCAAATGGCGTGGCCGGAGACGCAGGAGGTGCTGCGGCTGCTGCGCGAGGCGACGGCGAGGCCGGGGGCGCGGTTCAACCGCGACGTAACCAAAGGCCCCGCCATGGAACTCGGGCCGATCACGGAGTTCATCACGGGAGCCCGCTTGCTCGGCGTGGCGGCTTGGCTGGGTGCGCGTGATGGTGATGCCGTTCGCGCGGCAACCGATTTGCATGCCGCTTCCCGCCTCGGAGGTCTTGGGGGAACATCTCCAGTCCTCATTGATTGGCTTGTCGCCGTTGCTTTGGATTCTCTCGCCGTGTCGATGACCTCCGGTGTGGTGGCGGAGTTTTCGCCCCCGGCGCTCGATGATCCAGCCTGGGGCCGGTTGTCCACTTTCTGGGGTGAACGCGAGCGAGGTATGCGAGCGAGTTTGGTCCACGCCTTCGATGGAGAACGGGTGCTTTCTGGTGGCTGGATATTCGAGCGCATGCTGGGCCAACCGGGCGCCTTCGCGGACCTCTCGAAAAGTGTCGGCGGGGGCAAGGACAAGACGGACAAGGGCGCTTCGTTGGCTCTGGAGTTCTACGCCCATCCATGGAGCCCTCTCCTGCACGCCGACCATGCTGCCTATCTCCAGTTCATGCGCGACGTGCGACGGAGGGCGGACGGGGAAAAAGCAGTCGGCGATGCGACAGCCCAGGTTCCGAGAAGCGCGTTGTTCACACGCCTTGCCGTTCCGGCCCTCGAAGATATCCCCCTGCGCTCACTTGAGATCTCGGCGCAACTCCAACTCGGCCAACTCGGTTTGGCCTTGGAGCAATGGCGTGCGGAGCACGGCCGCTATCCGGAGAATCTCGCGGAACTCGCCCTGCCAGCGGAAGAAACGACCGACCCGTTCAGCGGACAGCCGTTCATCTACCGCATCGAGGGCGACGGCGTGCGTCTCTACAGCGTGGGTAAGGACGGCAAAGACGACGGTGGGACAACGGAGAAGCGCAGCGACTTGGTCTGGCGGGTTCAGCGCGGGTCTGTTAGTTCCGCGGGACGATGAAATTGTCCGTCTTGCTCTGCCTGCTCGCGCTTACCGCCCCGTCCTTCGCCCAAAACGTTGACACGACCCGCCACAAGGCGCTCTACGCGGACATCAACGCGCGGGCGGAGAGCATGGACAAGCAGGGGGCGATCGTGGATGGGCGCGACGGGGAGGTGAAGCTCACCGGATGGCTCGACGGCGGCGACGTGCGCAAGATCACGGCCAGCCCCGGGATCATGGGTGCGGGATTCGACGAGATTTACCTCGAGAACGGGCAACCCGTGTTCGTCTTCATGTCCTACAAATCCGACGCGGGTGCCAAGGTGGAAGACCGCATTTATCTCGATGGGGACGGCGTCATTGTGAAGTGGCTCTCGACGGACAAGACGTTCGTGCCGCACGGCACCGACACCGACGCGATCGGCGAACGGCTTGCCCACGATGTGCCCGGATTCCTCGCCGCGCTCGGCGGCCGCAGCGGCGGCGGCGGGGCGGGGGTGGGGGCGAAGACCACGGCGGGCGTGTTCACCGGGATTGATCAGGGGGATTACGCGCATTGGAAAATGCGCACCGCCGGGGGCGAGGAAGTTTCCTTTTTCATCCTCCGCACCGACGAGGCCATCGACCGCGTGCTGAACGATCCGCAGGAATATGAGGGCCGCTCGTGCCGGGTAACGTGGGAGCGTCGCACCGAGAATATCCCCGAGGCGGGTGGCAAGATGGAGATCGAGGTGTTGACCGGGGTGGAGTGGGAGTGAGCGCGCGCTGAGGCATAACCATTCCGGGCACAACTGGAGGGCCGCCGGGGCCGGCCGCCGCTCGGGAAGGAGATTCTTGCAGAGCGGCGCGCGAGGCCGCGCGCCCTCCAGATAAGCGGTCCGCGCGCTTTCCATTCGGCCGTGCGGGCGGTTAGTCTGCGCAGTCATGGCGAAACCAGCACTCGGTCGCGGCCTCGGCGCCCTGATCACCCCGTCCAAGGCCGTTGCGTCGGCTGCGGACGAAGGGGCGGGCGAGCGCGTGGTGTCGGTGCCTGTCGAGCAGGTCGTGCCGAGCCCGCTGCAACCGCGCACGACCTTCGCCCCCGAGCCGTTGCGCGAGTTGGTCGATTCGATCCGCACGAAGGGCATCATCCAGCCGCTCATCGTCCGCAAGGTGGACGGCCGCTTCGAGTTGGTGGCCGGAGAGCGCCGCTGGCGCGCAGCCACCGAGGTCGGCCTCAAGGACGTGCCGGTCATTGTCCGGAAAGTGAGCGATCAGGAGGTGCTCGAGGACGCGCTCATCGAGAACCTGCAGCGGGCGGACCTCAACCCGATCGAAGAGGCGCAGGCCTACCAGCGGCTGGCCACGGAATTCCACCTCAAGCAGGAGGAGATCGCGCACAAGGTCGGCAAGAGCCGCGCCGCGGTGGCCAACTTGATGCGCCTGCTCGACCTCGACGACGAGGTGCGCGCCCACCTTTTGCAGGGACGTCTCACGGTCGGGCACGCCAAGGCGCTCCTCGGGCTGACCGCCGCGGCCGACCAGCGCATGATCGCCGGTGCGGCCATCCGCAAAGGCCTATCCGTCCGCGCGACCGAGGAACTCGTCAACCAGCACCTGACCCGCGGCGGACGCACCCGCCGTGGCGGCCGGACCAAGCCGACGCGCGAAGTCCCGCCGGTGGTGCGCCATCTCGAGAACCGCCTCCAGCAACACCTTTCAACGCGGGTGGAAATCCGCCACAGCGAGGACAAGGGGCACATCGTGATCGAGTATTACGGGAACGACGACTTGCAGAGGCTGCTTTCAGAGCTAGGTTTGCCGGCCGATTAGAATCATGCCCGCCGCTTCCGCCCCGCCGCTCCGCCGACTCGTCCAGTTCATCGACAGCGACCATTTCATCGGCGACCCGGACGTGATCCGCAACCAGCCGGAGCGGCTCGAGTGGTCGCGCCTCGTCCCGTTCATCATCCTCCACCTCGGCTGCCTCGGCGTGATCTGGACCGGCTGGAGCTGGGTCGCGGTCGGGACGGCGGTCGCCCTCTATTTCGGCCGCATGTTCCTCGTGACCGGGTTCTACCACCGCTATTTCAGCCACAAGACGTTCCAGACGTCGCGTCCGGTGCAATTCCTCGCCGCGTTCCTCGGCCTGACCTGCACGCAGCGCGGCCCGCTCTGGTGGGCGTGGGTCCACCGGCATCATCACAAGCACTCGGACGAGCAGGGCGACTTCCATTCGCCCGCGATGCAGGGGTTCTGGTGGGCGCACATCGGCTGGCTGACCAGCAGTTGCAACTTCCCGACCGACTACTCGAAAATCAAGGACCTCGCGAAATACCGCGAGTTGGTCTTCCTCAACCGCTTCGACCTCATCGGCCCGATCTTCCTCGCTCTCGTCATGCTCGGCTGGGGTGCGTTGCTGCAGTTCGCCGCGCCGTCCCTCGGCACTTCGCCGCTGCAGATGCTGGTGTGGGGCTTCTTCATCAGCACGACCCTCCTCTTCCACGGCACGTGCTGCATCAACTCGCTGGCGCACGTCCTCGGGCGCCGTCGCTACGACACGAAGGACGACAGCCGCAACAGCATGATCCTCGCCTTCATCACGCTGGGCGAAGGCTGGCACAACAACCACCACCGTCACCAATCCGCGGCACGTCAGGGGTTCTTCTGGTGGGAGTTCGACCCGACCTACTACATGCTCAAGCTTCTCTCGTGGACCGGCCTCATCTGGAACCTGCGCCCGGTCCCCGAGTCGGCTTACCGCGAGGCGGAGGAAGCCGGACGGCAGGCCGCGGCGTGAGGACCAAGTGAAAACCTTGGCCGTCGTCGGCGGCGGGGTGGCGGGCCTCGGGGCGGCCTGGCTGCTGCGAAATCGCTACCACGTCACCCTTTTCGAGCGCGAACCGCGGGCCGGCGGGCATTCGAACACGGTCGAGGTCGAGGAGGACGGGCGCCGTCTGCCGGTGGACACCGGATTCATGGTCTTCAACAAGGTCACGTATCCGAACCTGCTCCGCCTCTTCGACGCCCTGCACGTGCCGGTCAAGCCGACCGAGATGAGTTTCAGCGTGCGCCACGACGGGCTCGACGTGGAATACAACGGCATGGGCCTCAACCGCGTGTTCGCCCAGCGGAGGAACATCCTGCGTCCGCGCTACATCCGCCTTCTCGCGCAGATCATGCGCTTCTTCCGCGCCGCGAACGCTTCGCTTGAGGATGAGGCGCTCGAGGGGATGACGTTGGAGGAGTTCACGCGGCGCCACCGTCTCGGCGAGGATTTCCTGCGCCTTTACCTCGTCCCGATGAGCGCCGCGATCTGGAGCATCACGCCCGGCGGGGCCCTCGATTTCCCCGCCGCCACCCTCGTGCGCTTTTTCCACAACCACGGCTTCCTCGGCCTCACCACGCACCACCCGTGGTTCACGGTGGACGGCGGTTCGCGCGAATACGTCAAACGCATGCTGGCCGACCTGCCCGGCGTCCGCACGGCCGCGCCCGTCCTCGCCGTCGAGTCGCGGGGCGATGCCGTGGCCGTGCGGTTGCGTGACGGATCGGAGCGATCCTTCGACAAGGTCATCCTCGCCGCGCACGCCGACGAATCGTGGTCCATGCTGGCGCGGCCGACCGCGCTGCAGGAGGAATTGCTGCCCGCCTTCCGCTACCAGTCGAACGAAACTGTCCTCCACACCGACACGACCGTCATGCCGCGCCGCCGCCTGGCGTGGGCCGCGTGGAATTACCGCATGGACCCGACCGCGGAGGGCGACCGTCCCTCGACGCACTACTACATGAACCGCCTGCAGGGCGTTTCCGAGCGGACCGACTACTTCGTCAGCCTCAACTACGCCGACCGCATCGATCCGGCGCGCGTGCTGTGGCGCACGAACTACACGCATCCGATCTTCGACCGCGCCGCGCTGGCCGCGCAGCACCATCTGCCGCGGATCAACGCCGAGTCGCGCGACCAGCGCCTGTTCTTCTGCGGCAGCTACTTCCGCTACGGCTTCCACGAGGACGCCTTCGCCTCGGCCGTGCACTGCGCGCGGGCCGTCTGCGGGGAGGACCCCTGGACGTGAACTCGTGCTTCTACGAGTGCGACGTCTTCCATCGCCGGCTCCGTCCGCGTCCCCACGAGTTCCTCTACCGCGTCTTCTATTTCCTGATCGACCTCGACGAACTCGACGAGGTCCAGCGCCGGCTCCCGCTCTTCCGGGTCAACCGCGCCGCGCCCTACAGCCTTCGCGATGCGGACCACTTCCAATACGCGGCCGATGGCAGCGGCCGTCCCGCGCCTCCGGACCAGCCCGCGCGTCCCGTGGCCGACAACGTCCGCGAGTTCCTCGTCCGTTCCGGATGTCCGCTCCCGCCGGGCGGCTCGATCCGCATGCTCTGCTTCCCGCGTGTCTTCGGCTACGTCTTCAACCCCGTCACGATCTACTTCTGCCTCGCCGCCGACGGCACGCCGCACGCGTCCGTCGTGGAGGTCGGCAACACGTTCCGCGAGCTCAAACCCTTCCTCGTGCCCGTGTCGGCGGAGGGCTTCGAGGCGCGCGTGGCCAAGGACTATTACGTCTCGCCGTTCAGCCCGGTGGATCTCCAGTTCCACTTCCGTTTCCACCTGCCCGACGGACGCCTGCGGGTGTTCATCGACGATTACGATGCGGAGGGCAAGGTGCTCGTCAGCACGCTCACGGGGCGGCGGGTGGAAATGACGTCGCACGCCCTCGCGGGATTCACCGCGCGTTTCCCGCTGCTCACGCTGCGGGTGATCTTCCTGATCCACTGGCAGGCCCTGCGCCTCTGGCTCAAGCGCGTTCCGTTTTTCCTCAAGGAAACCCGCGCCGGGGACCAGCGCGGCGTCTTTCGTCCGCACAAGTCGCTGCGACGGGATGGGTGAGGGGTCCTAGCGGCGCCGGCGCGCGGCGGCCCAGCCGAGGACGAGCGAGGAAAACCCGAGCAGCGCCCAGGTGGAGGGTTCCGGCACGATGAGCGTGATCTCGTCGTGGTAACTCGAAATGCGCCCGAAGTAGTTCGCTCCGCCGCGCGGGGAGTTGGTCTGGTCGTTGCCGAAATCGGTGAAGTTGAATGTCTCCACGGCCGTGCCGAGGCCGATGAGATACCAGTTCGTCCCGGACTGCTGGAACAGGCCCGACCCGGAATCGAACAACCCCAGCGCCGCCTCCGCATCGCCCAAGCCGTCCGGGTCGAAGCTCGGGCCTTCCGCGCCCGCGATCGTGGCGAGGGCATCGTAGGAATACGAGGGGTAGGAAATCGTGAGCGCGGACCGCGGAACGTTGAGGC
>CAZSUJ010000084.1:0-10946 GCA_964609925.1 uncultured Chthoniobacter sp.
GCCTTGGCGCGCTCCTCGCCGCCGAGGATGCGGCCTTCCATTTCCTTGAGTTCCGGCGTGATGAACCGTTCGGCGTTGGCCGTGGTCTGCTTCCGCGTGTAGTCGTCCGGCACGGAGGCGAGGTTCGATCGGGTGATCTCGATGTAGTAGCCGAAGACGGAATTGTAGCGGACCTTGAGTGACTTGATGCCGGTGCGGGCGATCTCGCGCTCCTGCAACTCCGCGATCCAGCGGCGTCCCTCCGTTCCGGCGCGCCGCAGGTCGTCGAGCACCGGATCGTAGCCTTCGCGGATGATGCCGCCGTCGCGCAGGCCGGGCGGCGGGTCGTCCACCACCGCTGCGGCGAGGAGCGCGGCGAGTTCATCGAACGGTCGCAGACGCCCGCCGAGTTCCGCGAACCCCGCGTGTCCGCTGCCGGCGAGCGTGTCGCGCAGTCCCGGCAGCAGGCCGAGCGAATGCCGCAGCGCGGCGAGGTCGCGGGCATTGCCCGAAGCGAGGTTGAGGCGCGACACGGCGCGTTCCATGTCGCGGATCTCGCGGAGGATGTCGCGGACGGCGCCCAGCAAGAGCGGGTCGTCGTGGCCCGCCGCAACTAGGTCCTGACGGGCGCGGATGGCGTCCGCATCCCGCAGCGGATGGAGGATCCACTCGCGCAGCAGCCGCGCTCCCATGGGCGTGAGGGTGCGGTCGATCGCACCGCGCAGGCTCGTGCCCTCGGGATTGCGCGGTTCGACGAGTTCGAGGTTCGATTGGGTGACGGCGTCGAGCAGGACGTGCGACGCGGGATGCCAAGGACGCGGCTTGTCGAGGTGACCCGCGTCACGGCGCAGGATGCGCGTGATGTAGTGGAGCAGCGCGCCAGCCGCGCCCACGCCCAGCGGGAGCTCCGCGCAGCCGAAACCGTCCAGCGATTGCACGCGGAAGTGGCCGCGCAGCAGTTCGGCGGCCTCGACCGTGTCGAAGGCGAAAGCGTCGTGCGGGGTGGCATTGAAACCGGGGAGGTCCGGCGCGGGATCGCGCGCGGGCACAAGGACTTCGCTGGGTTGCAGGCGGGCGAGCTGGTCGAGGAGGGGTTGCTGCGTGTCAAAGGACGCGAGGCGGAACCCGCCGGTGCTGAGGTCCATCCAGGCGAGGCCCCATCCGGATTTGTCGGGCAGGACGGCAGCGAGGAAATTGTGTTTGTTCTCCTCGAGCCCGAAATCGTCCAGCGTGCCCGCGCTGAGGATGCGCGAGATTTCACGGCGGACGAGTTTGCCCGGCGTGACATCGCCGACCTGGTCGCAAATGGCGACACGGCGCCCGGCCTCGACGAGTTTGGCCACGTAGGTGCGCGCGCTGTGGTAGGGCACGCCGCACATGGGCATGTCGCCGCGGCGGGTCAGGGCGACGTTGAGGATGGCCGAGGCCTCGCGCGCGTCGTCGAAGAACATCTCGTAGAAGTCGCCGAGGCGGAAGAGGAGCAGGGTGTTCGGCGGCAGCCCGCGCCGGATCTCCTGGTATTGGCGCATCATGGGGGTGAGCTTCGCGTCCGACATGAGCCGGGACTATAAGGGCGGACGCCGGAGCGCGGACACCGGAAATTTGGTTCCCGTGCGGATTGCCCGCTCCCGCGGCAATCGGGGCTTGCCTGCCCGGGGCGAGCGGCCCTTTCATTGAATCGTCGCATCTCCCCATGAAGCATCTCCTCCACCACTGCTTCGCCGCTTGCTGCGCCGCCACCGTCTGCCTCGCGCCAGCCAGCCGCGCTGCTGATCAAGAGCAGGCTAAGGCCGCAATCGCCAAGGGCGGCGAGACTTACGCGAAGGCTTTCGCCGCGGCAGACGCCAAGGCGCTGGCGGCGGCCTATGCCGCCGATGCGGAATACAAGAGCCTGGATGGTCGCATTATCCGCGGGCGCGAGGCCATCGAGGCCTTCTTCCGCGGCTTTTTCTCCGACGGCCGCAAGCGGCAGTTGCTCGTGGAGAGCGAGTCGCTCACCTTCCCCGCCCCGGGCGTGGCCGTCGAGCGCGGCGTGACCGCGGTAAGCGAAGACGGAAACAAGCTCGCGGCGCAGGCGCGCTTCACCAACCTTCTCGTCGAGAAGGACGGGCAGTGGTTGCTGGCCAGCGTCGAGGAGACCCCTTATGCGGGTGATGACCGCAGCAGTGAACTGGCTCCCTTGGCTCCGCTGATCGGCCAATGGGAAGCCGACTTGGGAGAGGGTAGCAGCCTTTACGTCGGGGTGGAGCGTGCGGAGGGCGGTAACTTCGTCCTCATCGAACGCGTTGTGACGGCGAACTCCCTTCCCGTCAGCACGTCCCTCGAATGGGTCGGCTGGGATCCCGTCGGGAAACTGATCCGCTCCTGGAGCTTCGAATCGGACGGCAGCTTTTCCCAGAGCGAGTGGAAGGCCGACGGCACAGCTTTGGTCTTGGCCACCAAGGCGACGCTGCGTGAGGGCGCGGTGGTGGAGGAAACCCAACGCATTTCGCGCGGCCCGGATGGGGCGCTTTCGGTGGAGGGTGTTTCACTCACGCTCGACGGCGAGAAGCAGCAACCCGCCCCGGCTTTGAAGTTCAAACCCCTGAAATGACCATGCGACCGTTGATCCTTCTCCTTGCCGCCGTCCTCCTTGCGCCCTCTTCGCTTCACGCTTGGGGCGGCTACTATTACGGTCCGGGCTGGCGCCCCGGCGGCGTCGTCCGGGCCACCGCGGGAGTGACAGGTGCTGTGGTTGGCGGGGTCCTCGGCGGTGTAGCCCGTGCCGTTACTCCGGGGCCGGTTGCCTATTATCCGCGCTACCGCGGCTACTATGGCGGCGGTTTCCGCGCCGGTTATGCCGGATTCGGCCCCGGGCCCCGTGTGGTCGAACCCGGCCCGTTTGCGGGTCCGCGGTTCGGCTACTACCGCCGCTGGTAACCGCGGTGCCCTCCGGGCTCAGGGCTGTTGCTGGAACTCGACCTGCGCCACCACCTCGCGGGCGACGACGGTTTCGCCGCCTTGGATGTCGAGTTCGGGCAGAGGTGCGGCCTCGGCGGCCATCGTCATGGCGCGAGCCATCACGGGCCGCGGTTCGTAGCGGCCGCCTGTGGCGTCGAGCGAGCGGAACCCGCGCCACGTGAGGTTCAGGGCCCCGAGAAGCGCCCGGGCCTGACGCTCCGCATCCTTCGCGGCAAGGACCAGCGCCTGGTTCTCGGCATCGCGGCGGACCTCCTCCGTCGGCTGCGTTCCGAGGATCGAGGTGGAGTTCGCCCCGAGGCCCATCATCGCGGAGATGATACGCCCGGCGTCCTCCACCGGTGTCTCGAACGTGACCGCGACCTGTGCGGTGTAGCCGGTGATCCGCGGGGTTTGGGGCTTCTTGCCCGATTCGGGGGCTGAGTGGGAGAACTGCGGGAAGACGTTCGCCGATGTCGTCTGGAGCTTGCCCACCTTCTGCTCCTTGAGTGCCGCGGTGACGGCCTGGGAGCGGCGGGTGACATCCTCACGGACGGGTGCCTCCTCGGCTCCGGCTGCCTCGAAGCCGAGTTGGATCGACGCGATCGTGTTCGGAACGCGGACCTCGCCGCGTCCCTGCACGGTGACGAGGGGAGGGGCAGCGGGTTGGTTTGCGGGTTGAGCGCCGAGCGCGGGGGCGAGCGCGGCGAGTGCCAGTGCGGCAACGATGGGGTGTTTCATGAGTCTCCGTTGCTGGCGGCTGTGGCGGCGGCGCGTGCGCTGCCGCGGAGTTTCTGCCGCCGCCGGGCGAGGGCGCGCATGTCCACGGCCACATCGTCCTTTTCGTAAATCTCCCGGCCGATCAGGTGCTCGACGATGTCCTCGATCGAGATCACGCCGACGAAGCCGCCGTATTCGTCGATCACGGCGGCAATCTGCTGGTTCGCCGCGAGCAGTGTCTGCAGGGCGCTGGCTGCGGTGGCCATTTCCGGAATGAAAGTCACCGGGTGCTTGATCTCGCGCACCGTCCGTCCGCCGTGGCCGTGGGCGATGCTTTGGAGGATGTCGCGTCGGCGGGCGATGCCGGTGATTTCGTCGAGGTTGCCGTCGTGCACGGGCATGCGGCTGAAGCGGATGCTGGGGTGCGCGGCCAGGACTTCGGCGGCCGTCTGGTCCTCCTCCAGCGCGACGACCACGCTGCGGGGTGTGAGCAGTTGGCCCACACGGGTGGAGGACAGGCTGAGGGCATTGTGGATGAGGTCGCGTTCGCTCTCGGTCAGCTTGCCCTCGCGAGCCCCCTTCTCGGCCAGAAGCGCGATCTCGCGATCGGACTCCGCCTCTTCCGGCTTCGCCCGGACGATCAGGCGGACCAGCAGGTTGCAAAGGTGCGTGATCGGGCGCAGCAGGCGGCGCATCCAGTAGAGCGGATAGGCGCAGTGCTTCTGCAGCGGTCGGCGATAGGCCACGCCAATGTTCTTCGGGATGACCTCGGAGAAAATGAGGATGGCGAGGGTCATCACCGCAGAAATGATGCCCAGCGCGGCGTCGCCGAAGAGTTTCGTCGCCATGCCGCCCACGATGACCGAGCCGAGGGTGTTCGCGATGGTGTTGAGCGTGAGAATGCTGGAGATGGTCTCCTCGGTGTGGATGCGGGAGTCCTCGAAGATGCCTCCGCGGCGCGGGTTCTTCTCCTTCAGCGCCTCGATCTCAGCGCTGGTGGTGCTGAGGAACATCGCCTCGAGCATGGAACAAAAAAAGGAAACGCCGAGGGTGAAGGCCACGGCAATGGCGAGGGCGGTCATCGAGTGGTCTCCTAGAGTCAGCAGATTATGTGCCGGTCGTTGCGCGGCCGCAACCGTTTGCGCCTTGACTCGCCCGCCCGTCTGGAAACCCTGAACCTCCCGCCATGAGAAAAACACAAATCCTCCCCCTCCTTTCAGGTCTCACACTGGCTTGCTCCGCCCTGGCCGGTGACGGTGCCGGACAGTTCTCGCCCGTTCCCGACTGGGGCAAGTCGGCAGTGTGGTATCAGATTTTCCCCGAGCGCTTCCGCGACGGCGACCCGTCGAACAACCCGACGCGGGAGACCCTTGAGATGCACTTCCCCAATGTGGACGGCTGGCAGGTCACGCCATGGACGGGGGATTACTATCAGCGTGACGAGTGGGAGAAGGCCATCGGGCCGAACTTCTACGAGAACGGTGCTTTCCACCGTCGCTACGGCGGCGATCTGCAGGGTGTGATCGACAAGCTCGATTACCTCAAGGGCCTCGGCGTCACGGCGATCAAGCTCAACCCGGTGTTCTGGGGCCGTTCGCAGCACAAATACGACGGTAACACATTCCATCACATCGACCCGAACTTCGGCCCGGATCCGAAGGGCGACCTCGAGATCATCCGCAACGGCGGCGAGACGGCTGACCCGGCGACGTGGAAGTGGACCGCTGCCGACAAGCTCTTCCTCGAACTGGTCAAGCAGGCCCACGCCCGCGGCATCAAGGTCGTCATTGACGGCGTGTTCAACCACACCGGCCGCGACTTCTTCGCCTTCCGCGACATCCGGATGAACGGCGAAAAGTCCCCCTATGTGGACTGGTTCACCATCAAGTCGTTCGACGATCCGGAAACGCGCCGCAACGAACTCCGCTACGCGGGCTGGGCCGGGTTCTTCACGCTGCCCGAATTCCGGAACAACGAGGACGGAACCGACCTCCACCCCGAGGTGAAGAAATACATCTTCGACTCCACGCGCCGCTGGATGGATCCGGACGGCGACGGCGATCCGTCCGACGGCATCGATGGCTGGAGGCTCGACGTGGCCGAGGAAGTGCCGGATGCGTTCTGGCGGGACTGGAACAAGCTCGTCTTCAGCATCAACCCGCAGGCCATCACCATCCCCGAGGTCTGGACCAACGCGGCCGACTACCTCAAGCGCACGGGATTCTCGTCGGCCATGAATTACTACGCCTTCGCCATGCCGGTGAAGGCCTACCTCATCGACAACAGCGTGAAGCCCTCGCGCTTCGCCGAGTTGCTCAACCAGCGCCGGGACCAGTTCCCTCCCTCCGTGCAGCTCGCGTTGTGGAACCTCACCGATTCGCATGACACCGACCGCCTCGCGCAGATGGTCGTGAACCGCAACGCGGCAGGCCGATACAAGAACGCCGAGAAGTTCGACTACGACGAGCCGGGCAACTCCGCCCGCCAGAACGACCAATACAGCGTGGCCAAGCCGGGCGACGACGACCGCGCCATCCAGCGCCTCATCCACCTCTTCCAACTCACCTACGTCGGCGCGCCGATGTTCTACTACGGAGTCGAGGCCGGCATGTGGGGCGGCGATGACCCGGACTGCCGCAAGCCGATGGCGTGGGAAGACCTCAAGATGGAACTCGAGAAGATCGACCCGCGCGGACGCGAGCGCACGCCCGACGACCCGAACGTGGACAAGGACATGGTCGAGTTCTTCCGTCAGGCCATCGCCCTGCACAACACCAACGCCGCGTTCAGGACGCCGGACTTCGAGGTCGTTGTCGCCGATGACGAACGCAATGTCTTCGGCTACGCCCGGGGCACCGGGGCGGACCGCCGCCTCGTCGTGCTCAACCGCTCGGACCGCGAGCAGACCGTGCCGATCCCCGGCGCGGCGGCCGAGGTCATCTTCGCCAGTCGTGGCGCCAAGGAGGCGGTGAAGCTCGCGCCCGCCGCCGGCAGCACATCGCTCACCCTGCCGCCGCTCACCGGTGTGGTCCTGAAATAGCCGCGTCTGCCGCTTTTTCTTGCCCCCGCACGGCGCATGCGTAGTATTAGCGCAACTAATGAGTAAACCCGTCGCCTTCACCAACACGGTGCTCCGCGACGGGCACCAGTCGATTGCCGCCACGCGCATGCGGACGGCGCAGATGCTCGACGCCCTCGAGGACCTCGACGCCCTCGGATTCTACCAGCTTGAAACCTGGGGCGGCGCGACCATCGACTCGTGTCTCCGTTATCTCGGCGAGCACCCCTTCGAGCGCATCAGCGCGCTCAAGAAGGGGGCTCCCAGAACCCCTCACGGCCTGCTCCTGCGCGGCCAGAACATCGTCCAATACACCAGCTTTCCCGACGATGTGGTCGAGGCCTTCGTCAAGTGCACGGCGGGGCGCGGGATGGACGTGTTCCGGATTTTCGACGCGCTCAACGACCCGCGGAATCTCGAAACCGCGATCCGCGCCACGCTCGCCGCGGGCAAGCAGGCGCGCGGCGAGATCTGCTACACCATCAGCCCGGTTCACACGGTCGACGCGTTCGTCGAGTTCGGTCAGGCGCTGGTCGAGCGCGGTTGCCAGTCGATCAGCATCAAGGACATGGCCGGCCTCATCACGCCGCGCGTCGCCTACGATCTTGTTCATCGTCTCAAGCAGCGCTTCGACGTTCCGGTCGTCCTCCACAGCCACGACACGGCCGGCCTTGCCGCGTCATCCTACCTCGCCGCCATCGATGCAGGCGTGGACGCGGTCGAGACCTCCATCGTTCCCTTCGCCAACGGCACGTCGCAGCCGGACACCCTGCGCATGATGGCCTTGCTCGAGGGGCATCCGCGCTGCCCTGACTACGACCGCACGCGCCTTGCCCGGTTGCGGACGCACTTCGAGAAAGTTTACCTCGAGCTCAAGGCCTTCACGAGCCCGGCCAACGAGCGCGTGGATGTGGACATCCTCACGTTCCAAGTCCCCGGCGGAATGCTCAGCAACTTCCGCAACCAACTCAAGGACCAGGGCATGGCCGAGCGTTACGACGAGGTGCTGCAGGAAATGCCCGTCGTGCGCGCCGCCCTCGGCTACATCCCGCTCGTCACGCCCACCTCGCAGATCGTCGGCACGCAGGCCATGCTCAATGTGAAGTTCGGCCGCTGGAAGATGATCTCCCAGCCTGCGCAGGACGTCGTCCTCGGCAAATACGGCCGCACGCCGGGCCCGGTGGACAAGGAACTCCTCGTGCTCTGCGAGAAGCAGAGCGGCAAGGAAGCCGTCACGGTGCGCCCGGCTGACCTCCTCGGCCCGGGCATGCCGGCGCTGCGCGAGAAGCTCAAGGAAAAGGGATTTCCGACCGACGACGAGACCGCGGTGCTTTTTGCGATGTTCCCCGTGGAGACGGAGAAGCTTCTCCGCGGCGAGAAACCCGCCGAGGCCAAGCCCTCTGCCGCCCCGTCGACCCCGAATCCCTCGCCCGCGCCGGCCCGCGCGGCGAATGGCCAGGCTGCACGCTACGTGCTGCACGTCGAGGGACGGTCGCACTCCGTGGAAATCGAAGAATTGACCGCATGAGCAACTTGTTCGCCGAAAAACTGGACCTCGCAGAATTCCCCGCCGCATCGCTCGCCAACTGGCAGGCCGCCGCCGTCGAAACCCTCAAGGGCAAGCCCCTCGACAAGCTCACCTCCCGCACGCCTGACGGGTTGGTGGTCGAGCCGATTTACCAGTCCGAGAACCACACTTCGCTGCCCGGTTCCGCGAATGATCCGGGCGTTTTTCCCTACGTGCGCGGCGCGCGCGCCGGGGCCGATTGGGAAACCGTCGAGGGCGAGCCGGCCCTGCCAGCCGGCGGCCGCTTGGTCGCCGCCCACGAGGTCCACGAGGCCGGCGGCACCGCGGTGCAGGAAGTCGCGTGGGCGTGGACGGAAGGGCTGCGGATGCTGAGGGAAATGGTTGCCACGGGGGAGGAGATCGATGCCGCCGCAGGCCGCCTCGTTTTCAGCTTCGCCGCGGGCGGCGAGTTTTTCGTCACGATCGCCAAGCTCCGCGCGGCGCGGTTCGGCTGGGCGCGGATCGTCACGGCCGCGGGGGGATCGGAGAACGCGGCCCGCATGCGCATCCATGCGCGCACGTCGCAGTGGCAGCAAGCCGCCCTCGACCCGCACACGAACATCCTGCGCTCCACCGCATCGGCCTACGCCGCCGTGCTCGGCGGGTGCGACAGCCTCGCCGTTTCGCCGTTCGACGAGGTCTTCCGCGAGCCAGACCACATTTCCCGCCGCCTCGCCCTCAACACGCAGCGCATCCTGCGCGAGGAATGCCACGCGGCCGCGGTGGCTGACCCCGCCGGCGGCTCCTGGTTCGTCGAGAACCTGACCCGCGAAACCGCGGAGGCCGCGTGGAAGGAGTTCCAAAACGCCGAGCGCGGGCCGTCCGCGGAAGATTGCCTCGCGAAATCGGCCGCTGCGCAGCGTGACACCGTTTCGAAGCGCCGCCGCGTCATGGTCGGGGTGAACCAATACGCCAACCCGACCGAAAAACCTTTACCGTCCACGAAGGACACCGCAGCCGCAAGGTTGGCCCGCGATTTCGAACAGCTTCGCTCCGCCGCGAGGTCCTACGCGGACAGGCATGGCGGACCGCCCAAGATTTTCCTGCTGACCATGGGGTCGCTCAAGCAGCACAAGGCGCGCGCGGATTTTGTCCGCGGCTTCCTCGAGCCCGGCGGGTTCGAGGTCGTCTATCCGTCCGGCTTCAAGACAGCGGATGACGCCGTGGCCGCGGCCAAGTCTTCGGGCGCGCTCGCCGCCGTGCTTTGTTCGACCGACGAGACTTATCCCGAGTTGGTGCCCGCCGTGACGGTGGCCGCGGGCCCCGCGCTGCCCGTGATCCTCGCCGGTTATCCGGCGGACCACGTTGAGGCGTTCAAGGCCGCGGGCATCGCCGACTTCATCCACATCAAGGCTGACTGCGGTGCGTTCCTCGCCGCGTGGCAGAAGAAACTGGGGGTGGCTTCATGAGCAAGATTCCGAACTTCGCCGACCTTCCTTTGGGCATGGAGGCTCCCGCCGCCGCGCCTTCCGTCTCCTCGCTGCCCGCGTGGAAGACGATGGAGCAGATCGACGTGCAACCGGTTTACCGGCCGGGCGACCTCGCGAGTTGTCCGCAACTCGGCTTCACCGCAGGCATCCCGCCGTTCCTCCGCGGACCCTACGCGACCATGTATGTCACGCGTCCGTGGACCGTGCGGCAATACGCCGGCTTCTCGACCGCGCGTGAAAGCAACGCCTTCTACCGCCGCAACCTCGCCGCCGGGCAGATGGGCCTGAGCATCGCCTTCGACCTGGCCACCCACCGCGGTTACGACTCCGACCACCCGCGCGTGGTCGGCGATGTGGGCAAAGCCGGAGTGGCGGTGGACTCGGTCCTCGACATGAAGGTGCTCTTCGATGGTATCCCGCTGGACCGCATGTCGGTCTCGATGACGATGAACGGCGCCGTCATTCCCGTGATGGCCTTCTACATCGTGGCGGCCGAGGAGCAGGGCGTCGCGCCGGAGAAACTCACCGGCACGATCCAGAACGACATCCTCAAGGAATACATGGTGCGGAACACCTACATCTATCCGCCCGAGGCCTCGATGAGGATCATCGCCGACATCTTCTCCTACACGTCGCAGAAGATGCCGAAGTTCAACAGCATCAGCATCTCCGGCTACCACATGCAGGAAGCCGGCGCCACGGCCGACCTCGAGATGGCCTACACGCTGGCCGACGGCGTGGAATACGTCCGGGCCGGGATCAAGGCGGGCATCCCGATCGACTCCTTCGCCCCGCGCCTCTCGTTCTTCTGGGCGCAGGGCAAGAACATGTTCATGGAGATCGCCAAGATGCGCGCCGCCCGCGTCCTCTGGGCCAAGCTGCTCAAGGGCCTCGGCGCCGAGAACCCGAAGTCGCTCGCCCTCCGCACTCACTCGCAGACCTCCGGTTGGAGCCTCACGGAACAGGATCCTTACAACAACGTCATCCGCACCTGCATCGAAGCCATGGCCGCGGCCTTCGGCGGCACGCAGTCGCTGCACACGAACTCGCTCGACGAGGCCATCGCCCTGCCGACCGACTTCTCGGCCCGCATCGCGCGGAATACGCAGCTTTTCCTGCAGGACGAGACCGGCATCTGCCGCACCGTGGATCCGTGGGGCGGTTCGTATTACGTGGAGAGCCTGACCCGTGACCTGATGGAGCGCGCGTGGGCCCACATCGTCGAGGTGGAGAAACTCGGCGGCATGGCCAAGGC
>CAZSUJ010000085.1:0-10790 GCA_964609925.1 uncultured Chthoniobacter sp.
CTGATCCAGCGGCGGCGCTACGGGGGCGACTTGCAGGGGGTGATCGACAAGCTCGGTTACCTGCAGGAGCTGGGTGTCAACGCGATATACCTCAATCACGTCTTCGACTCGCCCTCGGCGCACAAATACGACGCGATCAGCTACCACCACATCGATCCGAACTTCGGACCCGATCCCGCCGGCGACCGGGCTTTGATCGCGAAGGAGAATCCCGGCGATCCGGCCACATGGGTCTGGACCTCGGCGGACAAGCTGGCCCTCCGGTTGATCAAGGAAGCGCACGCCCGTGGCATCCGCGTGATCTTCGACGGCGTCTTCAACCACATGGGGGCGAGGAGCTGGCCGTTCGAGGACGTGGTCAAGAACCAGCAGGCCTCGCCCTACGCCGACTGGTTCACGGTCAAGTCGTGGAGGGATGAGAAGAATGGGACGCCGTTTGATTTCGAGGGGTGGTTCGGGCACAAGACCCTGCCGGAGTTTCGCGAGGACGCGGACGGAATCGTGGCGGGGCCGAGGGACTACATCTTCGCGGCGACGCGGCGCTGGATGGACCCAGACGGCGACGGGGACCCGTCCGACGGTATCGACGGGTGGCGGCTCGACGTCGCGTTCTGCGTGGCCCATCCGTTCTGGAAAAAGTGGCGGAAGGTCGTCAAGGGCGTGAACCCGGACGCCTACGTCACCGCCGAGGTCATCGAGCCCGTTGCCTCGTTGAAGCCCTACCTGCAGGGTGACGAGTTTGATGCGGTGATGAACTACAATTTCGCCTTCGCGTGCTCGGACTTCTTCGCCGACGAGGTGAAGGGGATCAAAGCCTCGGAGTTCGACCGGCGCCTGCGCGAGTTGCGCGACGCCTTTCCCCAGGGCGTGGCCGAGGTGCAGCAGAACCTTTTCGGCAGCCACGACACCGACCGCGTCGGATCGCACATCGTCAACCGTGACCAGGAGGATGCGCGCGATTGGGGCGCCTACTTCAACTTCTCCAAGGTGCAGAACGGCCGCTACAACCCGCGCAAGCCGACTGACAAAGAGCTCGAGTCGCAGAAACTCATCGCCGTCATGCAGATGACGTATGTCGGCGCGCCGATGATCTACTACGGGGACGAGGTCGGTATGTGGGGCGCGAACGATCCCGACTGCCGCAAGCCGATGGTTTGGGATGACATGGAATATGCGGACGAGGTCGTGTTGCCGGACGGCTCGCGGCGCGAGGTGCCGGACGAGGTCGCGGTGAACCGGGAGTTGCGCGAGCACTACCGCAAGCTCATCGCGCTGCGCAATGAACTCCCCGCGCTCCGCACAGGCAGCTACGAAACGCTGCTGACCGACGACCAACGGCAGCTCTTTGTCTTCCGGCGCGCCCTGGGCGGCGAGCAGGTCGTGGTCGCCTTCAACAACTCCGACGAGGAGCACGAGTTCACGATGCCGGTGGGGGGCTCGTGGCGTGACCGATTCGGCGGGACGGAACCCGTGTCCGCAGGCGAGGGGAGCACGCGGATCAAGCTGCCACCCCGGGGCGCGGCCATCCTGCAGGCCGGAGCCCTATGACTTCAGCTTCTTGACCTTCACGCCCTTGAAGCGGCCGATCTCCGGCAGCGGACCGACGAGCGGGCGGGCGTAGGCGATGAAGGCAGGGGTCACGTTGTTGCCCGCCTTGTTGATGAACTTGTCGGGCATGTGGCGCGTTTCCTTCGAGACCTGGCGCAGCTCCACCAGCCCGTAGGAGGCGGCGTATTTCTTTCCGGGCTTGCGTCCGATGGTGACCGAACCGCTGGTGCGGACTCCGGCCGTGGCGTGGCGGACGGCGAGGCGTCCGACTTCGCGCGCCTCGGCGCTGTCCACAGGTGAAGCGATGTCCGGGAAGGAACGTTGGAGATAGCCGAAGGTATCGGCGCGGACGCGGGAGATTTTCGTGCGGCTCTTGACGACGCCCGAGAGGAGGTCGCCGAGGGCTCCGGAGCCGCTGAGTTGGACATTGCCGTGGGAGTCCACTTCCTTGCTGAGCTTGGCGGCGATGGCGGTGCCGTGCTTGTCGCAAATGCCCTCGGAGACTGCGACGAGGCAGCGTCCGAGCCGGTTGTAGACCGCCTCGACGTCGGCCGCAAAACGGGCTTCGTCGAACGGGCGCTCGGGAAGGTAAACGAGGTGGGGGCCGTCGTCTGGGTAAACGCGGGCCAGAGCGGCGGCACCAGTGAGGAACCCGGCGTGGCGGCCCATGATGATGTTAATCTTCACGCCGGGGAGGGCGCGGTTGTCGAGGTTGTCCCCCATGAACGCCTCGGCCACGAAGCGCGCGCCGCTGCCGAAGCCGGGCGTGTGGTCGTTCTCGCGGAGATCGTTGTCGATCGTTTTGGGGATGTGGAAGCAACGCAGGTCGTGGCCGGCCTCCCGAGCCGCCTCGTTGATGATGTGGGTGGTCTCGGCCGAGTCGTTGCCGCCGATGTAGAAGAAGTAGCGGACGTCGTATTTCTTGAGGATGCCGAAGATGGCGCGGCAGTCGTCGGGCGTGGGCTTCTTTCGAACTGAGCCGAGGCCCGAGGATGGGGTGCGGGCCACGCGCTCGAGCGTCGTCTTGTCCTCTCTGCGGAGGTCGATGAAGTTCTCGCCGAGGATGCCGGCGATGCCGTGGAGCGAGCCGTAGATGTTGCGGATCTGGCGGTGACGGGCCGCCTCGATCACGGCGCCGATGAGGCTCTGGTTGATGACCATGGTGGGGCCGCCGCTTTGCGCGATGACCATGTTGCCGACGGGAGCAGTGCTTTTTGCCATAGAAGGGAAATGAAAATAGCCGCAGTGCGGGCGAGCGTCGAGCGCAGGGTCAGGGCGAAAGCCGCTCGATGACCCAAGGGCCTTCGCCGCTGCGGGCGTAACGGAAACGATCGTGCAGCCGGTTCTCGCGCCCCTGCCAGAATTCGAATTCGCAGGGCACAACGCGGAAACCTCCCCAGAAAGAGGGCAGGGGAACCTCACCCCGCGCGAACTTGCGCTTCACCTCATCCCACTTCATCTCGAGCAGTCGGCGGGAGTCGATGACCGAGCTTTGCTGCGACACCCATGCGCCGAGGCGGCTGCCGAGCGGGCGGGACGCGAAGTAGGCCAGCGATTCGGCGGCGCTGATGCGCTCGGCTCTTCCCAGGATGCCGACTTGGCGCTCGAGGGGATACCACGGGAAGAGGAGGGTGACGTGAGGATTGGCGGCGATGTCGCGGGCCTTGCGGCTCTCGTAGTTCGTGAAAAAGACGAGGCCGCGCTCGTCGTAGGCCTTGAGCAGGACGGTGCGGGAGCTCGGCCGGCTGCCGTCGGTCGTGCCTAGAACCATCGCGTTGGGCTCGACGAGGCCCGCCTCGGTCGCTTGTGCGAACCAGTGTCGGAACTGCGCAATCGGGTCCGGATCGAGGTCATCCCTGCGCAGGCCGTCGCGTGTGTAGTTGCGGCGCAGGCTGGCCACATCGGGATGCGTCGGCTCGTCAGGCATGACGCATCATCTTAGGAGGCGCCGGGTCGCTCGCCAGCGGAAATCCCGGAATTCGCACGAACGTTTCATTGACTCGGCGCTTGCTTGGGTTACCCATAATGGCAAGGCACAACATCCTCATGCCCAAGAAGTCAGCCGAGTCCACCAGAGAGCGCATCCTCCGCGCCGCCGAGCGCATTTATGCGGCCAGCGGCTTCCACGGGATGTCGCTGCGCGATGTCACTCTCTTGGCCGGGGTCAATTTGGCGGCGGTGAATTATCACTTCGGGTCCAAGGACAAACTCATCCTGGCGCTGGCGGACAGACGGCTTACACCGATCAATGCGGACCGCATCGAGCGACTGGAGAAACTGCGAGCGCATCACCGGGATCAGCCGATTCCGGTGGAGGAGTTGGTGATGGCGTTGGTGGATCCGATGTTCAAGGCCTTGCGTCAGGGGCGCAACAACCGTGCGATCATGGTCAGGCTCGTCGCGCAGATGATGATCGACGACCCCCGGCGCTTCTCGCAGATGCACCGGGTTTTCTACAAGGCGGTGCTCGAGCGCTACCATGAGGAGTTGCACCGAACATTGCCGCACCTCGACGCACACCAGATCTCCGCACGGTTCTACATCGCTTTCTGCAGCGTGCTCGGCTTGCGGCTGATGCACGAGAGCATGGAGTGGTTCCTGCGCATCCGCTCGGAAGAAAAGCAGTTCGACGTTCTGGAGGAAGAGTTGCACGCGTTTCTCATCGGGGCCTTCAACGCGGGTGCCGGGGAGGGCTCTCGGGCGAAGCGTGGGTAGGCTGCGCATCGTTGTCCTCGGCGCGGCCGGGCGTCTCGGGGCGGCCTTGGCACGCGAATACTCCCGCGACCATGACGTGATGGCGTGGGGACGGAGCGAAGCGGATTTGGGCGAGCCCGGCGCCGTGGGCGAGAGAGTGCGCGCCTCCGGCGCCGACCTCATCATCAACACCGCCGCGATGACGAATGTGGATGTGTGCGAGGAGCAGCGCGACCTTGCGCAACGGGTCAATGCGGACGCTCCTGCGCGAATCGCGGAAGCCGCGGAGGCAACCGGCGCTCGGTGCATTCACATCAGCACGGATTACGTTTTCTCCGGGAGCACAGAGCGTCCATACGAGGAGGATGACCAGCCCGGACCGCTTTCCTGGTATGGGGCAACCAAGCTGGCCGGAGAGCAGGGGGTGCTCGCCGCCGGGGGGCGCCATGCCGTGGTGCGCGTCGCCTGGGTCTTCGGGCCGGACCGTGATTGCTTCGTGGACAAGGCGCTGCACATGGCCTTGCGCGGCGATGCGGTCGCCGCGGTGGCGGACAAGTTTTCCTCGCCGACCTACACGCTTGATGCGGCCGCGGCTTTGCGGGGCCTGTTCGGGACCGCGGTTCCGGGAGGAATCTACCACCTGTGCCAAAGAGGTGTTTGCTCCTGGCAGCAGTGGGCGCAAGAAGCCATTAACGCAGCCCTGGACCTCGGCGTGCCGGTCAGGACACGCGAGGTGGCGCCGATGCGATTGGCCGATCTGAAACTCATGACCGCTCCGCGGCCGGTCAACACCGCGATGTCCTGCGCTCGTCTCGAGGCGGTCAACGGGCAGCCGATGCGGCCTTGGCCGGTGGCTGTGCGTGATTACGTGCGCCTTTTGCGCGATGCCGGGCGGCTCATCACGGCCTGAGAGACGGGCGGAGGTGGCGTGAGGGATCGCGCATTTTGCCAGAGAAACCAGACGCCGGGTGCCAGGATGACAGCCGTTTCCAGGGCCCAGGCGAGACCGAAGGCGGCCGCGGAGGTTCCCGGAGCGGATGGATCCGAGAGGCCGCCATGGCTGATGACGAAATTGGTGCGATAGACGAACTGGAGCAAGCCGACGACAACCGGGGCTGCAGAGCCGGCCAGCAGAAGTTCGTCGGCACGGGGAATATTGGCCAAGCGGGCCAAGCAACCGATGAGCCAGACTGCGGCCAGCACGCTTGCTGCCACGATGAGCAGACTCGGAGCGGCGCGGAGATTCGGAAGCAGGACCAGCCCTGCAAAAAGAAGCAGGTAACCCAACTGCACCGCAGCAGCACGCCGAAGCGCCCGGTGGTTCGAAGGCGGGTCAGCGGGCGGGAGCCGAGAACCGTTGGGGGTGGATCGATCAGCCACAAGCCGTGCGTCGGTCACAGGTCTCTATTATACATGACATACATTGTATGCGGTTATGAGGCTAGGCTGAAGCCTCTGGGGTGGCCCGTTTTGCATTCCGTTTCGGCGCGGGCTCCGGCTGTCCTTGCAGGATGACAAGGGCCGCAGCGACCGAATGGGCGCAGATCTTGCCCTCCATCCACGAATCGCCGCACGAGCACAAGTTCTCCATGGGGCTGCCGAGTCGAAGCCCCGCGGCATAGACGCGTGAGCCGGAGCGGACGGCGGCCTTGATCAGCGGCGGCTCGAATGACGCCCTGAGGACACGTCCGGCTGCGCGGATCTTGCGCGCCTCATGGACCACAGGCCAGCCGGCGGCTGCGGCGAGCAACGGTTCGGACAACTCGGGCATCAGGCATTTTGGGCCGGACGTTGCCGGGAATGCCCGCAAAATCTTGGAAGCAGCCAGTTCGGGCCCTACAAATGTCCGGCCATGTCCAACCGTATCGACGCGACGTTCGCCCGCCTTCGTTCCCTCAACCGCCCCGGCTTCATGGCCTACATAACCGCCGGAGATCCGCATCTGGATGCCACGGTCGAATTGGTTCCGGCCCTCGCCGAGGCCGGCGTGGATTTCATCGAACTGGGGCTGCCGTTCTCCGACCCGCTGGCTGATGGCGTGGTCAACCAACTTGGGGCCCAGCGCGCGCTGGAGGCGGGCACAACGACCGCCGGGGTCTTCGACGCGGTGCGACGCATCCGCGAGGCATGTGACGTTCCGCTTATCCTCTACACCTACCTCAACCCCGTTTATGTGCATGGCTTCGAGCGTTTTCACGAGGAGGCGGCACTCGCCGGATTCGACGGCATTTTGATCCTCGACCTTCCGCCGGAGGAAATCGCGTCCAACAGCGAATTGGCGGCCCGTCACCGTCTCAAGGCCATCCGCTTGATCGCGCCGACCACGCCGCCTGCGCGCATCGAGCGCATCGCGGCTTCGGCCGAGGGTTTCATCTACTACGTGTCGCGCGAAGGCGTTACCGGCGAGCAGACGCGTTTGTCGGATTCGATCGGCACCCGCGTTGCCGAGATCCGGAGGCACACGTCGTTGCCGATCGCCGTGGGGTTCGGCATCTCGAATCCGGAGCAATCAGCCGAGGTTGCGCGCTGCGGCGATGCCGTCGTGGTCGGCAGCGCCATCGTGCGGCGGATGGCAGAATCCGGCTCCGCGCCGGACTTCGTGGAGCGTGTGGCGTCGTTCGTCCGTCCGCTGGCGGAGGCTGCGCACCAAGCGCGCGCCTGAGCCATCCGTCTTGCCTGCGCGTCGTCCCGGGGCCAGAATCACGCCATGGCAAAGCGGGTGGTGATAGTTGGCGGTGTGGCCGGAGGAGCTTCATGCGCGGCCCGTATGAGACGGCTCGACGAGGAGTGTGAGATCACCATCCTCGAGCGCGGGCCACATGTGTCCTTCGCCAACTGCGGGCTGCCTTACTACGTCGGCGGCGTGATCGAGGAGCGGGCGAAGCTCGTCCTGGCCAACGCAGAGTTGTTCCGTGCCCGCTTTGGCATCGAGGTCAGGACACATCATGAGGCCGTAAAGGTGGATCCTGCGGCCCGCACGGTCGCGGTGCGGCATGCCCTCACGGGTGCGGAGTCCGAAGTCTCCTACGACGCGCTTGTCCTCTCTCCAGGGGCGGCGCCGCTCCGTCCTCCCCTCCCCGGCATCGATCTGGCGGGCATATTTTCCCTGCGCACGATCCCCGATTCCGACCTCATCCGCACTTGGATCGAGGAACGCGGTGCGCGGTCGGCTGTGGTGGTCGGCGGAGGATTCATTGGCGTCGAGGTGGCCGAGAATCTCCTGCATCGCGGACTGAGCGTGACCCTGGTCGAAATGCTCCCGCAGATTCTGCCCAACCTCGACCCTGAGATGGCGTGGCGGGTGCAGGAGCGTCTGGAGGCGCACGGTTGCAAGTTCTCGCTCGGCGACCCCGTTGCAGGATTCGAGGCGGACGCCGGCGGCGGCCTGCTCGTTGCGACGAAAAGCGGGGGGCGCCATCAGGGCGACCTCGTGATCCTCGGGCTTGGCGTGCGTCCGGAGACCTCTCTGGCGCGCGGAGCGGGACTGTCCATCGGCTCGACCGGGGGCATCGCTGTGGATGCCGGCATGAGGACCAGCGACCCCCACATCTGGGCGGTTGGTGACGCCGTCGAGGTGCGCAATATCATCACCGGTCAACCGCAGTTGCTCGCGCTGGCGGGTCCGGCCAACCGCCAAGGTCGTGTCGCGGCCGACAACATTGCGGGACGCCCGAGCACGTTTCGGGGCGTGCAAGGCACTTCGATTCTGGGTGTGTTCGGTCTTGCCGCCGCTTCGACCGGACTCGGAGAGACGGCCCTGCAGCGTGCGGGGATCACGGACTACGAGAAGGTCTACCTCCATCCGATGAACCATGTCGGCTACTACCCCGGCGCCAGGCAGATCCACCTCAAGATAATCTTCCGCCCGGCCGACGGCTCCCTGCTCGGCGCCCAGGCGGTCGGCGAGGAGGATGTGGCGCGCCGCATCGATGTCATCGCGGCGTTCATGCAGAAAGGCGGGACGGTGGAGGATCTTGCCGAGGCCGAGTTGTGCTATGCACCGCAGTTCGGTGCGGCGAAGGATCCCGTCAATTTCGCAGGCATGGTGGCGTCGAACGTTCTCGACGGCGACGCCCCCGTCGCGAATTGGGACTGCGTCCCGCCGGACGCGTTCCTGCTTGACGTGCGGGACGAGGATGAATTCGCCGACGGCCATGTGCCCGGATCGGTCAACATCCCGCTGCCCGCGCTGCGTCGCGATCATTCGGCCCTCCCGAAGGACCGCCCCATCCTCGCCTACTGCCGGGTGGGACAGCGCGGCTATTACGCGGTGCGGTTCCTGCGTCAGCATGGCTACGACGCGCGCAATGTGCCGGGCGGGATACTGACGTGGGAGTCATTGGCACGATCAGCCGCCCCGGTCGGTTGACGCGCCGCGCTTGTTTTTGTCCGTGCGACCATCAAACATCCCGCCTCGGCCAAGGCCGGTTAGCTGATGATCTACGATTTCTCACTGCGCGCGGTCGGCATTACGGTCGGGCTTTTGCTGATTGCCGGCCACGCGCTGGCGTTGTTGGCTGCCGACCGCGTGCAACCCTGGCTGCGCGCCCTTCCGCGCTCGCGCGTCGCGGGGGTCGTGCTTTGCACAGCCGCCGCGGTCTGGGCCTTCACGCTCGCGGCGACCATGGACCTCGGGGAGTTCACGCCCAGCCGAACACTGATCTGCGGGGTCGTGCTCGCCGGTGCCGTCTTGGTTCCCCTCTTCGCCGAGGAGTTTCTTGCAGTGCGCTCCATTGGCATTCTGGCCCTCCTGGCCGCCGAACCGCTTCTCGATGCCGCCTTCCTGCGCCCGGAAACATCGCGCCTCCTGCTTGTTGTTCTCGCTTATGCATGGGCTGTCGCCGGGCTCGTGCTGGTCGGCGCCCCTTACCTCCTGCGGGACCTGACCGAGTGGGCTCTGGCCAAGCCTGCCCGGTATTTCTTCGCCGCGTGGACCGGGGTCCTTTACGGCGCCGCCTTGGTCGCTGCGTCCCTCCTTTTCTTCAAGGCGTGAGCCGTCCAGAATCGCCGGGTTCATGATTCAAATCGTCTTCAACGACCTGAGCGCAGCCGAAATGGCCGCCCTGCCCAAGCTGCTCCAGCTCGAGATACTCGGGGAATTCCACGTCTTGCCGGACGATCTTGAGAATCTCGATCCGAAGCGCTTCGGGAAGGTCGTGCGGGACCAGCGCACGCTCTACCGATACCGGGCCGGCGACTATCGCATCTACTTCGAGGCGCAGGACGGCGGCGTCCTCGTCCGCCGGGTCCTGAGCAAGAACACCATCCGGGATTTCCTCTTCCGCACCAGCTTGCCCATGACCGAAGACGACGAGTTGGCCGGGCACCACGAGTTCTGGCAGCTCATCGATGAGACCCAGAAGCGATCCTGATCTTTACTCATCCACCCCCACCCCGATGTCAAATCCCCCCCGCCAGCTCACCAATCCATTTTACGTTCTGCTCAGCCTGCCCTCGACCGCGATGGGCTTCGCCTTATGCGTGCAGATTTCCGCGCTCAGCTGGATCCTGAGCACGAAATACAACCTCTCCATCGAGCACGTCGGCTTGGTCTGGCTGGCCGGCCCCCTCGCCGGACTCCTGGCGCAGCCGATTGTCGGCCTGATCAGCGACAAGGTCTGGTTCTGGGGCGGACGGCGCCGGCCCTTCATTCTGATTGGCGGCGTCACCGCCTCGCTCATGCTGTTGGCCCTGCCGTTTCTCGGCGAAATCAGCCGCCTGAGTGGAGTCGAGATTCTGTGGACCGCGGTGGCCGTCGCCCTGACGCTCGACCTTGCCATCAACGTCGGCTTCAACCCGACCCGCTCGATCATCGCCGATCTGACCCCCGAGGGCGAGGCACGCACCAAGGGCTTCACCTGGATGCAGACGATCTCGGGTCTCTTTGGTGTGCTGGCCTACGTGATCGGGGCCGTTTTCGGGAACTACGCCCTGATCTACGTCGGTGTCGGACTTGTCCTCCTCTTCAACGTCGTGCCCGCCCTGTTCCTCCGGGAGCCGCGCCACCTCGGGACCGCGACCGAGGATTCGGGTCAATCTGCCGCTGAATCGCCTGGCCGGACCAATCACCCCCGCCTGATCCACATCTACCTCGCCCACGCCTTCACCTGGCTCGGTGTGCAGACGATGTTCGTTTTCATGTTCGCCTACGCGCAGCACGCGTTTTTTCCCGGAGTGACCGAGCTTGCGGAGGGGCAGAAGAACAGCCTCGGCCAGATCATTTCGATCTCCTTCCTCATCATGAACATCGTGGGGTTCATCCTTCCCGTCGCCGTGCTCCAACCGCTGGCTCGCCGGATCGGTCTGGTCCGCACGCACACGATCAGCATCTTCATCATGGCGGCGGGCTACGCAGGCATTGTGCTGCTTGGTGGTCATGGCGCTGCCGTCCTCTACGCACTCATGGCCGTGGTGGGGATCGGATGGGCGGCTGTTGTCAGCCTGCCGTTCGCGATCATGAGCGACAGCGTGGACAAGACCCGCATGGGCCTTTTCATGGGCATCTTCAACCTCTCCGTCGTCATCCCGCAGATCATCGTCAGCATCGG
>CAZSUJ010000086.1:0-10755 GCA_964609925.1 uncultured Chthoniobacter sp.
AGGCGTCCTTGGCGGACCTCGCCTTCCGTGTAGCGTCCGTTGTCGAAGAGCCGGACGTGGCGGAAGACCACCGAGACGAGGTCGCCCGGCTGGATGCTGAGCTGGCGGAGCCGTTCGCGGGACACCTCCGCCTCGAAGTGCTCGTGGGTTCCGAGACGCTCCAAGGCGACGCGCCCGTAGTTGCCGGCGGAGAACACGTGCAGGACGCGGGCTTGGAGCGCGTATTCGTGTTCGCTGGTGCCCGGGGGCTCGATCTCCACATCGTGCGGACGGACGTAGAGCACGCCCTTGCTGTCGTCCACCGGCGTGGCGAGGCCGGCGCGGAAGCGGTTGACGTTGCCGAGGAACTCGATGACGAAAGGCGAGGAAGGTTTGTCGTAGACCTGCTGCGGGGAGCCGACCTGCTCGATGCGGGCGTTGTTCATGACCACGACTTCATCGGCCAGTTCCAGCGCTTCTTCCTGATCGTGTGTGACGAAGACGGTGGTGATGCGGATTTCCTCCTGGAACGTGCGCAACCAGCGGCGCAGGTCCTTGCGCACCTTCGCGTCGAGCGCGCCGAACGGCTCGTCGAGCAGCAGCACGCGCGGCTCGACCGCGAGCGCGCGGGCCAGGGCCACGCGCTGGCGCTGTCCGCCGGAGAGCTCGGACGGGAGGCGCTTGTTCAGGCCGCCTAGCTGGACGAGATCGAGCAGGTGGTTCACGCGTTCACGGATTTTCTCCGGAGACGGACGTTGTGCGCGGGGCAGGGCGCGGAGGCCGAAGGAGATGTTCTTCTCCACCGTCATGTGGCGGAAGAGGGCGTAGTGCTGGAAGACGAAGCCGACGCCGCGTTTGCCGGGGGCAACGTCGGTCACGTCCTCGCCGTGGAAGAGGACCCGGCCGTTGCGTTCCGGGTCCGGATACTCCAGCCCGGCGAGGATGCGCAGCAGGGTGGTCTTGCCCGAGCCGGACGGGCCGAGGAGGGAGACGAGTTTGCCGTCGGGGACCTCGAGGGTCACGTCGTCCAGCGCCGTGTAGTCTCCGAAAGTCTTGTGGATGTGCTGGGCTTGGATGCTCATGGGTGTGCGGGATCAATGGCGCGAGGCGCGCCATTCGATGAAGTTCTTCAGCAGGAGGGTGACGAGCGCGAGGATGCTGAGGATCGTGGCGAGCGAGAACGCGCTCACGCTCTGGTATTCCATGTAGAGCGTCTCGATGTAGAGCGGGATGGTGCTGGTCTGGCCCTTGATATTGCCGGAGACAACGGTAACGGCACCGAATTCGCCCATGGCCCGGGCGTTGCAGAGGACGACGCCGTAGAAAAGGCCCCACTTCACGTTGGGAAGCGTGACGTGGAAGAAGGTCCGCCAGCCGCCGGCGCCGAGGGTGAGCGCGGCCAGTTCCTCGTCGCGGCCCTGGGCCTGCATGACGGGGATGAGTTCGCGGGCGATGAAGGGGAGGGTGATGAAGATCGTGGCGAGGGCGATGCCCGGGAGGGCGAAGATGACCTTGATGTCCCACGCCTTGAGCGGTCCGGCCAGCCAGCCGTGGGTCGTGCTGAAGATCAGGACGAAGATCAGTCCGGCGATGACGGGCGAGACCGCGAAGGGCAGATCGAGCACGGTGACGAGCAGGCTCTTGCCCCGGAAGGTGAACTTGGTGATGGCCCACGCGGCGGCCAGTCCGAAAACGAGGTTCAGCGGCACGCTGATCGCGGCGACCGTGAGCGTAAGTCGGATGGCATCGAGCGCATAGGGATCGCTGAAGGTCGCGAAGTAGAGCTGCGCGCCCTTCTTGAACGCCTCGACGAAGACGGCGACAAGCGGCATGAGCAGGAAGAGAAGGAGGAACGACACGCCGACGGCGATGAGCAGCCAGCGGACGGGCGCCGCCTCGGTGATCGTGCGGAACGACTTCGGCGGGATGAATGTCCGGGTGCGTGACGAAATGGCCGGCATGGTTCAGGAATTCTTTTCCGCCCAACGTTGGAGGAGGTTGATGACGAGCAGCAGGAAGAAGCTGGCGGTGAGCATCACGGCCGCCACGGCGGTGGCCTGAGGGAACTGGTAGTTCTCGAGGAACTTCACGATGACCAGCGGTGTGATCTCCGTGCGCAGCGGGATGTTGCCCGAGATGAAGATGACCGAGCCGTATTCGCCGATGGCGCGGGCGAAGGCGAGGGCGAAGCCGGTGAGAATGGCCGGAAGCAATGCGGGCAGGATGATCTGCACGAAGACCCGGGCCCGGCCCGCTCCCAGCGAGGCGCCCGCTTCCTCGACTTCGGTGTCGAGATCTTCGAGCACGGGCTGGAGCGTGCGGACCACGAAGGGCAGGCCGATGAAGGTGAGCGCGATGAAGATGCCCACCTGCGAGTAGGCCGTCTCGATGCCGAGCGGATAGAAGAACTGCCCGAGCCATCCCTTGGGGGCGTAGAGCGCGGTCAGCGCGATGCCCGCCACGGCGGTAGGCAGGGCGAAGGGCAGATCGACCATGGCGTCGAAGAACCGCCGGCCGGGAAACCGGTAGCGGGTGAGGATCCAGGCGACGATGAAGCCGAAGAATGCGTTGGTCGCCGCGGCGAGGAACGAGATGCCGAAGGTGACGCGGTAGGAGGCCATGACCTGCCGCCCGGTCACGGCCTCCCAGAATTCGGACCAGCCCATGCCGGAGGAGCGGATGAAGACGGCGGACAGCGGGATGAGCACGAGCAGCGTGAGGTAGGTCACGGTGATGCCCATGGACAACCCGAAGCCGGGCAGCACGCGCCGCGGCGGACGGCGGCGGGCGCGAGTCTTCTTCTCCATCGCTTCCACGGCTCCGGTCACTTGAGGTAGATCTGGTCGAAGACGCCGCCGTCGTCGAAAAACTTCTTGGTCGCCGGACCCCAGCCTCCGAAGACCTCATCGATGGTGAAGAGCTTGAGGTCGGGATACTGCGACTTGAACTCCGCGAGCACTTCCGGGTTGCTCGGGCGGTAGAAGTGCTTGCCGGCCAGCTTCTGCCCCTCGGGCGAGTAGAGGTATTCGAGGTAGGCCTGCGCCACTTCGCGCGTCTTCTTCTTGTCCACATTCGTGTCCACCACCGCCACCGTCGGCTCGGCGAGGATGCTGAGCGAGGGGGTGACGATCTCGTATTGGTCGCCCTGTTCCTTGAGGGCGAGGAGCAGTTCGTTCTCCCAGTTGATGAGCACGTCGCCGATCCCGCGCTCGGTGAAGGTGGTCGAGGCACCGCGCGCGCCAGCGTCGAGCACGGGCACGTTGGCGTAGAGTTGGCGGATGAATTCGGTCACCTTGGCCTCGTCGCCCTGAAACCGGTCGAGCGCCCAGCCCCAGGCCGCGAGGAAGTTCCATCGGGCCACGCCGGAGGTCTTCGGGTTCGGGGTGATGACTTGGACGCCGGGGCGCACAAGGTCATCCCAATCCTTGATTCCCTTCGGATTTCCCTTGCGGACGAGGAAGGCGAGGGTCGAGCGATACGGTGCGCTGTTGTCCGGCAGGCGCTTCTGCCAATCGGCCGGGAGGAGCCCGGCGCGCGAGATCGCATCGATGTCGGCTGCGAGCGCGAGCGTGACGACGTCCGCCTCGAGGCCGTCGATGACGGCCCGGGCCTGCTTCGAGGATCCGCCGTGCGACTGGCTGATCTTGATGTCCTGCCCGGTCTTTTCCTTCCAATGGCGGGCGAAGGCCGTGTTGAACTCGGTGTAGAACTCGCGCGTGGGGTCGTAGGACACGTTGAGCAGATCCGCGGCGGCGGAGAACCCGGTTGTGGCCGCGAGCAGCACGGCGACGGCGAGCGTGTGGTGGAGGTGTGTTTTCATGATTCGGTTGTGGTGAGTGGGTCTTTCCGGGTGGTCTGCCGGTTCGTTCAGAAATCGATGCCGACGAGGAAGCCGAGGACGGCGGCATTGGCCACGGCCTCGGTGCCGTCGGGACGCGATTCGTATTGGAAGAAGGGTTGGAAGTAGGACCAGCCGCTGATTTGGATGCGGTAGCCAACCTCATAGAACGACGTGACCACGGGCGCGGGGTTGCCTTTGTCGATGGCCGCCTGCTGCGATTTCAGGCTGTGCTGGCCCGCAGCCACCGCCGCCATGAGTTGGTCGCGATCGCGCCCGGGGATGATGCCTTGGTAAACGAGGCCGGAGTGGAAGTAGAAGGGATACCGGTTGTTCCAGCCGTTCGGCGCGAAGAGGAAGAAGCTGAAGAAGTGCAGGCCCTGATCCGTGAGCTTGCCGCCGCCCGCGGTGGCTTCGCGGAATAGCATCTGCTCGGCCTGCCAGTAGAAGCCGTATTTGCTCGTGCCCACGGCCGGCGCGTCCTCCTCGTAGTAATAGGTGCCGGCGACATAGCGTCCGGGCAGCCGCGCCGATCCGAGTTTCGGCGTGAAGCCTGTCTCCCCCATGAAGAAGAGCCCGTTCTCCGAGGGGTCGGGCGCGTAGCCCTCGAACATCAGGCCGTTGTTGTTCGACAACGTTGCCTCCAGGTAGGACATGAACAGCCCGGCCTTGGCGTAATACCAGTCGTTCGGGTTGACCTCGAGCGTGCCGCCCCATGTGGAGAAGCTGGCTCCGAATGGGATGTTCGCGCCGAGGCCCTCGGCCGGGGCCATCGAGCTGTTGGCGAAGAGGTTGCCCCACTTGTTCTCGACGAATTCGCGCTGCGGCCGCAGCCAGCCGCCGTGGAGGGTCACCAAATCCTCGACGCCGAAAAGCTCCGGAGTCGTGTAGGCCAGACCGAACGTGCCCAAGCGCCACCCGACGCCGCCGGCGAAACGTGAAGGATTGAACAGAGCCGCGCCCTTGACGAAGTTGTTCGGGTTGGCGTCAAAGCCCGGTTCGCGCCAGCGTGCTTCGCCGAAAGCGGAGAGTCCCTGCAGCCCTTCGAAGCCCGAGAGCTTGGCGAAGTCGAGCTTGGCGTTGAAGACGAGTTCCTGCGTGAACACGCCGCGGGCCCCGGTCTCGCTGGCCAGCAGGCCGTAGAGAATGCCGCGCCACATCCCGCCCAGGCTCAAGCCATGATCTTCGACCGATGGTCGTGCTCCGAGCCAGTCGCCGGTGACGTTCTTCCCATTCCACCACTTTTCCAGCGCTTGCTGGCTGGGGAGGTCGCGTGGAGCGGGGGCTTCGATGGACGTTTTGCCGGCAGGCTCGGCTGTTTCGGCTGACCAGCCTGAAGCGGAGGACAGGGCGAGGGCCGTCAGGGCAAGGACGGTTCGCCCGAGTGGATGCCTCGGAGTGGAGGATATTCCTGAACGCACGGTAATATTGAGTGACATGATATGGTATTTGTTGGTTGTTTTGTCTGGTTTCCGTGCGAAGGAATTTGCCGTTGTAAAGATTAACTTGAGTAAGTCAATCAAGAAAAAGCTGAGCGCAGCCCGACCCCAGAAATCGGCCCTTCAGGGCGTCTTGCGTGCCTGCTCCTCGAACAGCGCCCGCCAGTGGGCCAGGCGTTCGGCGATTCGCTTCTCCTCGCCGCGTTCCGACGGCTCGTAGAACACGCGGCCCTCGGGCAGGTAGGCCTGCGGGACGTAGGCATCGGGAAAGTCGTGGGAGTATTTGTAGCCCTGCCCGTGGCCGAGGCGCTCGGCGCCGGAGTAGCTCTTGTCGCGGAGGTGCTCCGGCACGGCGAGGGTGCGGCCCTTGCGGAGGTCCGCCTGTGCGGCCAAGAGTCCCATGTAGGCGGTGTTGCTCTTCGGCGCCGTGGCCAGATACACGGTCGCGTGGGCGAGGGGAATCTGCGCCTCCGGGAGGCCGACGAATTCGCAGGCCTGCTGCGCGGCCACGGCCACGAGCAGCCCCCGGGAATCCGCCAACCCGATGTCTTCGCTCGCCGCGATGACCAGTCGTCGCGCGATGAAGCGGATGTCCTCGCCCGCGTGCAGCATCTTGGCCAGCCAGTAGAGCGCCGCGTCCGGGTCGCTGCCGCGGATGCTCTTGATGAAGGCGCTGATGGTGTCGTAGTGCGCGTCGTCCTTCGCGTCGTAGACCACCGCCTTGCGTTGAATGCTCTCCTCGATGACGTCGCGCGTGAGGCGGATCACCCCGTCGGCGCCGGGTGCCGTGGTCAGCGCGGCCAACTCCAGGGCGTTGAGGCAGCGCCGCGCGTCGCCGTCGCAAATCTCCGCGAGGTGCGCGGCGGCGTTGTCTTCAAGCGTGGTGTTTCGTCCGCCCAATCCGCGCTCCGCATCCGCCAGCGCGCGGTCCATCAGCGCGCGCAGGGCGTCCGCCGGAAGGGGGCGCAGTTCGAACACGAGAGAACGCGAGACCAGCGGGCTGTTGACGTAGAAAAACGGATTCATCGTCGTCGCGCCGATCAGTCGGACGGTCCCGCGCTCGACATCCGGCAGGAGCACGTCCTGCTGCGCCTTGTTGAAGCGGTGGATTTCGTCGATGAAGAGAACGGTGCGCGTCCCGTCGCGCGCGAGGCGCACCGCGGCGGCCGCCATGACCTTGCGCACATCGGTCACGGTGCTTTCCACGCCGCTCAACCGCTCGAACCGCGCCTCCGAGGTGCGCGCGATGACCTCCGCGAGACTCGTCTTGCCAGTGCCCGGCGGGCCGTAGAGGACGATCGAGGCGAAACGGTCTGCCTCGATGGCCCGGCGCAGGAGCTTGCCCGGACCGAGGATATGTTCCTGTCCGGCATATTCGTCGAGCGAGCGCGGACGCATCCGCTCGGCCAGCGGGGAGTGGGCCGGGGACGGTTCCTCCACCGGGTCGGCGAAGAGGTCGTCGGACGGCATGGTCCGCTCAATTTAGCTTGGCCGCACGGCGGGGCGAGGCGGATATTCCACGCCATGTCGGATCAAAGCCTTGCCGCCCAGATCGAAGAACTCGGCCGCCGCGCCCGGGCCGCGGCACGCGTTCTCGCGCTTTGTCCGCGGGCCGCGAAGGACGCCGCCCTGCAGGCCATGGCCGACGCCCTCGAGGCGGACGAGGCGGCGTTGCTCGCGGCCAACGCGCAGGATCTTGAGGCCGCGCCCGGTTTCGGGCTCAACGCCGCCGCCATCGACCGCCTGCGCCTGACGCCCGACCGCATCCGTGCCATGGCCCGCGGCGTGCGCGAGGTGGCCGACCTTGCCGATCCCGTCGGAGGCATCATCCGCGAGTGGACGCGGCCGAACGGTCTCCAGATCACCAAGATCCGGGTGCCCATCGGTGTGGTCGGGATCATCTACGAGTCGCGCCCCAATGTGACGGCGGATGCGGCCGTGCTCTGCCTCAAGTCCGGCAATGCCTGCATCCTCCGTGGCGGCAAGGAATCCCTGCACTCGAACCTCGCCATCGCGCGCGCCCTCTCCTCCGGCGCCGTGGCCGCCGGTCTGCCCGCCGATGTGATCCAGCTCGTTCCGTTCACCGACCGTGACGGCGTCAGGCTCCTCGCGCAAATGGACCGCCACCTCGATGTCATTGTGCCCCGCGGAGGCCACGCGCTGATCAAGGCGGTGGTCGAGCACGCGCGCATGCCCGTGATCAAGCACTACCACGGCGTCTGCCACGTCTTCGTGGACAAGGCGGCCGACTTGGCCATGGCCTCGCGCATCGTGATGAACGCCAAGTGCCAGCGCCCCGGCGTCTGCAACGCGCTGGAAACCCTCCTTGTCCACCGCGACGTGGCCGAGGCGTTCCTGCCGGCCGTGGCCGCCGAGTTGCGCGCCGCGGGCGTCGAACTCCGCGGCGACGAGCGCACGCGCGAGGTGCTCGGCGCGGCGACCAAGGCCGCCACCGAGGCCGACTGGACGGAGGAATACCTCGACCTCATCCTCAGCATCCGCGTGGTGGACTCGCTCGACGATGCGGTGGACCACATCGAGCAATACGGTTCGCACCACACGGACACCATCGTCACGGCCGAAGAGGAGGCCGCGCGCCGCTTTCTTGCCGCGGTGGACTCGGCCACTGTCCTCTGGAACGCCTCCACGCGCTTCAGCGACGGCGGAGAGTTCGGCTTCGGCGCCGAGATCGGCATCAGCACGGACAAACTCCACGCCCGCGGGCCGATGGGCCTCGAGGAACTGACGACCTACAAATACCTCGTGCGCGGAGACGGACAGGTGCGCGGGTGACCATGGCCAAAACGATGCAAGTTCTCTACGAGGGCCGGGTTCAGGGCGTGGGATTCCGCTACACCGCGCGCCGCCTGGCCGCGGGTTTTGATGTCGCGGGCTACGTGTGCAACCAGCCCGACGGCCGGGTCGAGCTTGTTGCCTCGGGCGACGAGACCGAGGTGGACGGCTTCCTTGCCGCCATCCGCGAGAGTGAGCTCGCCGGCCACATCGAAAGCGAAACCGCGAACGAAATCATTTCCCCTGCAGGCCTGAAGGGATTCATCATCCGCCCATGAGTGCGTTCCCCGTCGAGATCCAGCACCTGACCAAAGTCTTCCGCGTGCCCATGCGCCGGGAGCGCGTCGTGGCCGTGCGCGACCTCACCCTGCACGTCGAACCGGGCGAGGTTTACGGGCTCCTCGGCCCGAATGGCTCCGGCAAGAGCACCACGCTCAAAATCGTGCTCGGCCTTGTCTCCGCCACCCGTGGCACCACCCGCGTCTTCGGCGAAGACAGCCACCTCGTGCGCAGCCGGCGTGATGTCGGCTTCCTCCCCGAGAACCCGTATTTCTACAAGTTCCTCACCGGCGCCGAGACGGTCAGGTTCTTCGGACGGCTCAGCGGAATGGGCGGCTCCGTCCTCGACGCCCGGGTGAAGGAGTTGCTTGAACTCGTCGGGCTGACCGAAGCCGCCGACCGCCGCGTCGGGGCCTATTCGAAGGGGATGCTCCAGCGCATCGGCCTCGCCCAAGCCCTAGTGCAGGATCCCGGACTGCTCGTGCTCGACGAGCCCACCGCGGGCGTGGACCCGGTCGGCTCGCGCGAGATCCGCGACCTCATCCTCCGCCTGAAGGCGCGGGGCAAGACGATCCTCCTCTGCTCGCACCTCCTTTCGCAGGTTCAGGAAATCTGCGACCGGGTCGGGATCCTCGCCCGCGGAGAACTCGTCCGCGAGGGACGGGTGGACGAACTGCTGTCCCTGCGCGACCGCGCGGAGATCGTGATCGAGGACGCGCCTCCGGACAAACTTGCCGCTCTCGAGAAAGCGGCGGCCGAGTTGGGCCTCAAGATCGTGTCGTCCGGCCGTGCGCAGACCACGCTGGAGAATCTGTTCCTCGAGGCCATCGAGCCCGGTCAATCGCTCGATGCCGGCTCCGGCCGCAACTGATCCGCCATGCGGCCGGACACCCCCGCGGGCCTGAGCCACGTGCAGCATCCGCTGCACACCGACTCGCGAGGCTCTTTCGAGGTGGTCTGGAACCGCGGGGAGTTGGCAGCGGCCGGCATCGAGGCCGACTTCCTCCAGGACAACCTGATCAGAACGCGCCGCGGCACGCTGCGGGGCATGCACTACCAGTCGCGCCATCCGCAGGGGAAACTGCTCACCGTTCTGTGCGGCGAGGTGTTCGAAGCCGCGGTGGACCTGCGGCCGGATTCCCCGACTTTCGGGCGCTGTCACACCGAGCGGCTTGCCGCCGAAGACCATCGCAGCCTGTGGCTTCCGCCCGGCTTCGCCCACGGGTTCCTCGCCCTCAGCGAAGAGGTCGTCTACCTCTACAAAGTCACCGCCCCTTGGGACCCGGAAGAGGCCCATGTGCTGGCGTGGGACGATCCCGACGTCGGCATTCCCTGGCCGCTGGCCCCGGGCGAGGTGCCTGTCTTGTCCGACCGCGACCGCGCCGGCCGGAGTTGGATTGAGGTCCGTGCGTCGCTCGCCGCGGGCTGAAGGCTGGCCACACGCCGCCCCTGCGGGCACATTCTCACCATGAGCCTGCCGGAGCAGATGATGTTGCCCGTGTCGCCGCGGCACGAGGTGCTGCTCGCCCCCGAATACGCGCAACTCATCCACACCGCGCCGCCGGAGCATGATTTCGTCATGCGCACCATCACCCGCCGCGAGGCCAACGGCCTGCCGCTCATGTCCGCCGAGATGGTCATTGCGGGGAAGGACACGCGGCAGCAGTTCCCGCTGGCCGACAAATACCCGATGCACTTCCGCAAGACCTACTTTCCCGGGCGGCTGCACGGCGACCCGGAGATCGAGTTCACCAACCAGCAACGCGCGTCGGAAATCCTCGGCGCGCCGCCGCCCATCGGTTGGACGCGAAACAGCTTCCGATCCTGTTTCGTCCCGGGAAAACCCTACTCGCGGCTCACCCCCTTCGGCGCCGATCCGGTCGAGAACAACGTGATGATCGCCGAGGAACTCGACCTCGCCAAGGCGCTCGGGCTTTGGTGGCTGTGCCGTCAGGCGTTCGACCAACTCACCCGCCTGCACGAGGCCGGGCTTGTCCACGGCGACATGGAACTCCACAACATCGCCGTCGCGCCCGCGCCGGCCGAGGCGGTGCTGATTGATTTCGAACTGGCCCGCTGGAAGAAGGACCTCGCTCCCGCCGATTGGGACAAGCGCGTCCGCGCGGACTTCACCGAGTTGCTCAAGGAAACCATCTACCTGCAGTGCGCTCTCGGCCGCCAACCCGGCCCGCTGGCCACCATGGCCATGGAGCGCATCGGGGAGTTGTTCCCGTCCCCCGGCCGGTTCGAGCGGCGCATCCGCCGTCAGGCCGCTATCTGACCGCCCTCTGCGGCTTGCGGCGCGGGGCCCGGCCGTGTTTACTGTCCCATCCGCGCAAGGATGGGTGACAGAGCGGTCGATTGTGCACGCCTGGAAAGCGTGTGTGCCGCAAGGCACCGGGGGTTCGAATCCCCCCCCATCCGCCA
>CAZSUJ010000087.1:0-10459 GCA_964609925.1 uncultured Chthoniobacter sp.
GAATGGTTCCAGGACGACGACGGCTCGCTGCACATCCTCGTCAGCGCCTCGACCACCGAGCGCATCACGGTGAAGCACACCATCTACGAACTGCATCCGCCCGACCCCGGCAACCTCGCGCACTGGTCCACGCCGGTGGCGGTGCAAGGCACGAACGCCTTCCCACCATGGACCGAGGCCGACACCTTCGTCGGCACCTACGACCCGTATGTGGTGAAGCGCGGCGGGAGTTACTGGATGTTCTTCTTCAATGTGCGCTCCTCCTGCATCGAGTTGGCCCGCTCGACCAACTCCCTCACCGGACCCTACGAACCCGTGCGCACTGGGAACTGGCAGGGCATCGGCGCCTACATGGAGGGCCCAAGCCTGATGTATCTCGGCGGCGGCCGCTGGCGCATGATCTACGCCGACGCGATCTTCTCTTACCTCAACTACACCGACTCGACGAACAACTGGGCAACATGGTCCACGCCGCAACCCGTGACCCTGCCCGGCGCCCCGACCAACTTCACCGTCAACCACGGCACGCTCATCATGCCGCCGGGCGGACTGGAAGCCGACCTGCGCGTGCAACCCGCCGGGGCCGGAACGTGGAACCTGTCGTTCAACGCAACCACCGGCGACCACTACCGCCTGTCCACCAGCACCAACCTCGTCGACTGGACCCCGGATGCTTTGCTCGGCCCGACCGCCGCTGGCCGGACCTTCCATCCGGCCGGTCCAGCCGGGTTTGATCGGACTTTCTGGCGTTTGGAGCGCCAAACCCCGCCCTGAGGACCGGTGACGTCGCCTCCATTCGCGGGGTGACATTTTCGCGATGGTCCATAACGTTTCCGCATCCATGAACCGCCTGAGTGCCTGCCTGAAGAAGGCTGTCCTGAGCAATTCCTTCGTGGCCGAGAAATTCTACGGCGCCATGACCCTGTGGCGGGCGCGGCAGGCCGCGGCCCGCGGCGTTTCCTTCGGCCAGAGCGATGAGGACGCATGGCTTCTCGCATGGCTGAAGAACAACGGGGTGCCGTGGGCGGAAAACGGGTTCTACATCGACATCGGCGCGAACCATCCCGTGGTCCTCAGCGCGACCTACCTGCTCTACCGGGCGGGCTGGCGCGGGATCACCGTCGAGCCAATCCCCGGACTTTGCGCCCTGCACGCGCGCCTGCGTCCGCGCGACATCAACATGAACGTCGGCGTCGGGGCGCAGGCCGGGACGCAGCCGTTCTGGGAAACGGCGCCGGATTACTTCTGCTCGTTCTCCCGCGAGGCGGCGGTGCAGGCGGCCGCCAACGGTTGGTGCCGCGTGCTGCGCGAAACCCGGGTGGGCCTGGCCACCCCGCGGGACATCCTCGCCCGCGTGCCTGAGGGCACACGCATCAATTATCTCTCGATCGACACCGAGGGCCTCGACGCGGAGATCCTGGGCAACTGGCCGTGGGAAGAATGCCGCCCCGACCTTGTCTCGTGCGAGGCATCGGCCGACCACGCGTCCGAGGCCAGCCGCCTTTTGGAGGCCGCGGGATACCGCTTGCTGAAAGAGTTCCCCGTCACCGCATTCTGGACATCCCCCGCACTTCGGCCTGCAGGCGCATGAAGAGCCGCACAGCTGGAGTTTCCGTGCCAAACAACCCCGTAAAGTGTAGGCAGAAGCCATGGCAGCCATTGAGTCGCAGTTGACCGCCGGTGAGAAATCCATCCTTGCCGCCAGGCTGGCACCGATGCCAGCCCCCGTCATCCTCGAGATCGGGACCTACATGGGCGGGGGAAGCACCCTGACATTCCTTGAGACGCTCAAGGCCAAAGGTGCCGGACGGCTCTACGGCGTGGAGGCGAGCGCGGCAGTATTCGCCCGGATGAATGAGAACATCCGTTCGGTGGACCCCGACTACTTCCGGTTCTTCGAGCCGGTCCACGGCTACTCACAGCAGGTCATCCCCGAACTACTCAAGGAGGTCGTGCAGTTCGACGTCGCCTTCCTTGACGGCGGGAACAACCCCCGGGAGCAGATCGAGGAATTCCATCTCCTCGAGGCATGCATCCCCGTGGGTGGATTGCTTTTCAGCCACGACGCCAATCTGCGCAAAGGCGCTTGGCTCGTGCCCTACCTTCAGGAGTTCGACAACTGGAAGACCGAGGTCCACCAAGCCAGCGAAGAGGGCATGCTCGAGGCACGGAAGACCGCCCCCGAGCCCTCGCGGGAAAGCCGGATGCGGGCCGCGCGAGTCCTCCGCGCCAAGCAGCGCTCCATGATCGAAATGGCCACGCGCTTGTTCCCCAGCTCGTTTAAGGGGCTGGTCCTCACCCTGCTGCCTTACAAGCTCCGCCGCCGGATTGGCGAAGGACGGCGCTGACGGCCAGCTTCTTCACCAAGGGAGGGGCCTTTTCCAACGACTTCAGGACGATGCGGGAGGCAAAGGCGTCGGGCGACTCGTAAGCCGCGAAATCCAGTCCGCGCCGACGGGCATCCTCGATCTGCCCGGCTGGAATCCCCCAGGTGCACGTGCTCTCCGACCGCTCCCAGGCGAGGCTCCTGACCACCACGCGCTCGGGTTCGAACAGCAGCATGTAATTCGCGTAAGTCTCATACTCGCTGAAAAGATTCTGCTGGTCCGGATGAGCTTCCAGAATGGCTCCCAACGCATCAGTCCACCGCCGCGCACCGTGCCGCTCCCCCACGAGTTCACACATCGCGCGCATGGACTCCGTCCTCACGAACATGTGCTGCGAAATGAACGAGGTCCGTGCCGCCGCCGGGCGGCCGAACATCTGCTCGATCGTGTGGAAATAGGGCAGGTGAAACTCATCGGCCTGGGTCAGAAAGATGCGCCCCTCGCCGTCGAGAAACTGCAGCGGCTTCAACGGCACCGTGTCGGCGTCCCAGACCAGGCAATGCGGCGAAGAAGACTGGCAACAGAACTCGATCTTGAGGAACTGCTGCAGATACCAGCCGAAGGACCGGGGAAAGAGCGGGATCGGCCGCCGCTGGAAGGCCTCGCGGTCGAACCCCGGCAGCAGAGAGTTCTCATCAATGACTTCCGCCAAGCCGGCCAGTCCCGCCGCCACGGCGTCGCGGTCTCCGGAAGGAACAGCCACCACGAACCTTGCCTGACCCCACATCGCCCGGCACTGACGGGCCGCAGCCAGAAGGAGCGGAAAATCCCTCAGTCGGGCAGCCGAGAAAATCTCATAACTCTGCGAAGGCATCGTCATCCTATAGCAGGCCAACCCCTTCGATGATACAAGGCTCGGGAACCACCGCTTCACCCCCGCCCTTCGTCCGCCAACGCCCGCCCCTTTCCACCGACCATGCGAGTCGCCTTCCTCACGAACGACAACCGGGAAATCCAGAAGAAATATCGCCTCCCCGTCCCGCTGTTCGGCCCGGCACCCGAGGCCGTGCTCGAGGGTTTCAAGCTGTTTCCCGCGGAGATCGAGGTCCATGTGGTCTGCTGCCTTCAGCAACCGCCGGTCTCCTCGCCGCGCCTGCTGGGGGACAACATCCACTACCACCCGCTGGTCGTGCCGGCGCTCGGATGGATGAAGACCGGCTACCAGGGCTGCATCCGCGCCGTGCGGCGCAAGCTGCGCGAAATCCGCCCCGACCTTGTCCACGGCCAAGGCACCGAGCGGGACTGCGCCGTCAGCGCCGTGCTGTCCGGCCGTCCGAACGTCCTCACGATCCATGGCCACATGGCCCGCATCGCGGAGATCACGAACGCGAGGCCCTTGAGCTACTACTGGCTGGCGGCGAGGCTGGAACGGTTCAGCCTGCGCCGCACGCAAGGCGTGATCGCGATCAGCAGCTACACCCGCGAACTGGTTTCCGCGCACGCCCGCCGGACGTGGCTGGTGCCAAACGCGGTGGATTCGAGCTTCTTCGCCATCGAGCGCCGGCCTGCAAACCCTCCACGCGTCATGTGCGTGGCCAACGTGAGTCCTTGGAAAAACCAGACGGGATTGATCGAGGCGCTTGAGCCGCTGGCCCGTGGATGTTCGTTCGATCTGCGCTTCGCGGGAGACGTTGATGCGTCCAGCCCCTACGGGGGCGCGTTCCTCGACCGCGCCCGAAGGCAGCCATGGTGCTCCTTTCTGGGCAAACTGGACCGGGAGCAGTTGCAGCAGGAACTGGCGGCAGCGACCCTCGTCGTCCTGCCGTCCTTCGAGGACAACTGCCCGATGGTGATCTTGGAATCCGCCGCAGCCGGCGTGCCGGTTGCCGCCTCCCGGGTGGGAGGAATCCCCGACCTTGTGCGACACGGGGAGACCGGCTTGCTGTTTGATCCCGGTTCCCAGCGCGAGATGCGGGATGCCGTCAGTCACATTCTGCGGGGAAGCGCCAGCGCAGCCGGCTTCGCGGCGCGCGCGCGGGTGGACGCCCTCCGGTGTTTCTCGAGGGATATCGTTGCGCGACAGCACCTCGATATCTACGCTCAAATGTTATCCCAAGCCTGAAGCCCCGGCGCGTGTTGATGATCGGCCCCAACCCACCCAGCGAGGCCTTCCGCGCCCGAGCAACCAGGCGGCTTCTCCCATGATCCGACAATTCCTCGCGCCGATTCTAAGCTTCGGCAAAGCCCTTAAAGCCGGAGCACTCGCCTCCGCCGAACAGCGGCGCGTCCTCCAATTGCTCCGGCGGGAGATCGTCTTCCACCACTTTGCGCAGACGCCAAGATATCAGGAGTCCAAGAGGCTTTTCGCCCAGCCCTTCAAGGTTTATTCCGAAGGCAACGAGGACGGGATGCTTCACGAGATTTTCCGTCGCATCGGAACGGAGAGCAGGCACTTCGTGGAAATCGGAATGGGTGACGGATTGGAGTGCAACACGGCCTTCCTCCTGATGCAGGGATGGAGCGGCAGCTGGATCGATTGTTCGGCCGAGGGACTGGAAAAGGCGCGGAGGTTTTTCGGTTCGTCGCCGGTCGCCACCACCCACGCCACCATCACACCGGACAACGCCGATGCTCTGGTCAGCGAAGCAGCGGCCGGCCGGCCCTTGGATATCCTAAGCATCGATATTGACTCTTTCGATTATTGCGTGTGGGAGGCCGTGACTAGCGTGCGCCCCCGCGTTGTCGTGGTGGAATACAACGCCTCCCTTCCGCCGTTCGTATGCAAGACGATAGAATACTCAGCGGAAGGCGCGCCGCCGGTCGGCACCATCTATTTCGGAGCCTCGCTCGGCGCCCTGGTCAAACTTGGGTGCCGCAAAGGCTATTCGCTGGTCGGTTGCTCGCTCACGGGCGTCAACGCGTTCTTCGTGCGGGACGATCTCCTCGGCGACCATTTCTGCCCGCCCTTCACCGCGGAGAACCACTACGAACCCCCGCGATACGGCTTGATGGTGCAGATGGGACACCAGCCCGGCGCCGGGCTATGGAGGGACGTCTGAGGCACCGCCGGGTCGAGTCCGCAGAACCCAAGGCACCCCATGACAGGAAAAGCAGTGGACTCTGTGATCTACTTCTTTCGCTTCGCTCACCACGGACGATACTCCTCCTACTGCCATCTGGCAGATTTTCTGCACGTCGGCTGCCGGCACGTCAGCGTCCCCCTTCCCTCCGGCTTGCTGGGCAACTCCCCGAAGCTCACCCGCCTTTGGCTGCGCCTGAACGAGTTCCGGTTGCTTCGCTGGTATCTATCCCGGCGCCCGCGCTGCATCCACTACCTTTACCCTGAGAACACGATGTTCGAGGGCTTTCGTTGGAACAAGGCCCACCGGGTGATCCTGACGTGGCATCAACCAATGCCCTACTTCCAAAGTCTGCCCGGCGTGATCCAGGATAGGTTTCGAACCTTTCTTGAGCAGGCCGCGTCCGTCGTTTTCCTTTCCTCGGAGAGCGCTGACCAATACGGGGAGGCTTTCCGCATCAAAGACCGCCGCGTGATCTGGCACGGCGTTGACACTGACTTCTTCGCCCCGGCCCGGCGACCAACTCCGCGGGACACCATCAGGGTCGTGACAGTGGGCAACTGGATGAGGGATCACGCGCTTTGGGCCGGGGTCGTCAACCGGTTTGCGCGGGAACAGCCTGGCGTCGAGTTCCACGTGCTCTGCAATGCCGATGCAGCGGCCAACTACAAGCAGGGACTTGAGCATGAGTCGGGGAAAGCCATCTTCGTTCACAACCTCAACGACCATCAGTTGCGTGACCTTTACCATCAGGCCGACATCGCGTTCCTGCCCTTGCGGGATGCCACGGCCAACAACGCCCTCCTGGAGTGCATGGCCTGCGGAATTCCCTCTGCCGTGACCGACCTGCCTGCGACGAGGGAGTATGCCGCCGACAGCGCGCTATACTTCGGAATGCAAGATACTGAAGGTGCCGCGGAGAAGTTGCGCCGTTTGGCGGCGTCGCCGTCGCTGCGGGAGTCCATGGGCTCCGCCGCCCGGACCCGCGCGGTCGCGCAATTGGACTGGCGGCTGGTGGCTGCGCGGCACCTCGAATTGTATGCGGAGTCCCCGCCTGCGGGACAGGGGGGCTGAGTTCCGGCGCGCACTTCGCGGCGAGTCACGAGAACCCGCACCGCTGCCGGATGAAACCGAGCGTGTCCCTCCTCATGGCGGGAGTCAGCACCAGCAGCCAGGCCATGCCGGCATAGAGAGTGCAGCAAACGGCTCCCGAGATAATCAACACCAGCCAGGCAGAATTGTGGCCCACGATGGAACGGACAGCCACGGCAACCAGCATGGCGCCAGCCCAGAACAGGAACGGCCGGAGGAGCATGCCGACCATGGCGGCGGGGCTCTCCTCGAGATCCCGCACCATGCGCAACGCCCCGTAGGCAAACCGCACCAGAATCATGCTCGCCAGCATCCCGGCGAGAACCACAGCCAACTGCGACGTAAGTGCCGGAGCCAGCAGCAGGGCCAGGACCAGCAGGCCCTCCCCAACCGGAACAAATCTGGCGTTGTGCAGTCGCTTGGTAATTCCTGGCAGCATACTCCACGTCGCTGCAAACGCTGTGACCCACAAGAGTCCCGCCCCAAGCAGATCATTGACCATGGGCCATGAGACAAGTCCGCCAGACCAGAGATGCACGAAGTTTCCGTTAAGCGACACAAGGAGGGCTCCGAGAAAAGTTCCCACGGTGGCGGCCAGCCAACTGGTCTGCACGATCCGGGCGCGACACCTCGTCTTGTCGCCGCGGGTGTAGATGTCCCAGAGCGTGGGCTCCGCGGCATTGGAAATCCTGCCCACCAGTTGCTGACCGAGTTGGAGGAGCTTGGTGCCTATGCTCCAGTCACCCATCGCACCTACTCCGAGCAGCCTGTTGATGACCACGGCTGGCGCGATGGCGATCACCTGCAGACCCAGGCTGATCATCATGACGTTGGCGGAGAAGCGCCCCAATGGTGCGATGGCACCGAGGTCGAGCGGTGCACCACGCAGGGACGGCATAAAACCAAGACGGCTACACCAGGCCCATGCGAGGATTGCTCCCGCCAGCGTGACCCCCCATGCGCAAATGATATAGGAGAACAAGCCATAGCCGAGCACGAGAAGAATCACCAGGACGAGCGTGCCGCTCGTCTGGGTGGCAATCGCGATGTAGTTGATGACGTCCATGCGCTGGCTGGCATACAGAAGCTGCTGGACCGGATTGAGGGCGAGGCTCAAGGCGGATGAGGTGAGGCACCAGAACACCACCACCTCAAATTGGGAGCGGTAGTGGGCGGGGATGTTGAAAAGTTGACCCAGATGGCTGGTTAACGTGATGGCCAGAACCAATAAAATCAGGCCCTGGCAAACCCCGATGAGGAACGCCGTTTTGACGAACGACGCCAGCCGCCGCGAATCGTTCTGGCACCGGTAGTCAACAATGAACCTCGCCACGGACGGCCCCACACCCATCTGCAGCACCTGGCTGAAGGCAAGGATTTGCAGAACGGTCGCCGCGACGCCGAATCCCTCGCGGCCCAGGGCCCGGAGGGCAAAGGGCACGCTGACGAAATTCAGCAGGGCAAGCGCGACGACCGAGGCGTATCCGGAAACAACCGCGTTGAAGAACCGCTTGGAACGCTCCATGAGAAGAGGAGTCCGAAACAGCCCTAAGAGGCGGCCCGAAAGGCATAAACCATGCCGTGGGTTCCGGTGTGCTCGTCAAAACTCATGCAGACAAATCCATTCGTGCCAAGCAACTTCTTGATTTCGTCTGGTCCCAGCAGGTGCCACTCGATCATGAGGCACTCAATCTTGGGCAGAAGACCGGACTCCGCGAGGGATCTAAGGATTCCATACTCGGAGCCTTCGCAGTCCAACTTGCAGACCAGCGGAGGCGCATCCGCCTCGCCAAGCAACCGTTCGAAAACAGGAACCGCGGCCCGCACCTCCACATCCACGCGCTGCGCCAACGAGGCCAAGCCCACCGGCCGGGCGTAATCCGGAAGTCCGCCAACACCCAGGCTGCCCTTGAGATCCGGGTAGTAGTCCAAAGCAAGCGCCTCATCTTTCCCGCCGAGCCCGAATCCGTGAACAACGATCTTGTCCGCCACCTGCGGGTTGAGGGCCAAATTTTCCCGCGCTCTGTCGAGTGTTGGCGGGAACAACTCGAAGGCGTCAACCTGCCTGCACAGCGGGTCGGCGGCAAAGAACAAGGCTGCCGTAGCCGTGTTCATGCCAATGTCAGCGACCCGGAACGGGCCTTTCCGCGCAAGGTTGTAGATTCCCCGGTAGAAAACCTCGTGGGCGATGAACAATTCCTCCCAACAGGTGATCCGCAGCCGGACACCTCCCACCTCCAGAACCACACCAAAACGGGCGTCTGAGGCCAGCTTTCCGCCGCTCCGCCGGAGCAAATCATCGACGAGGGAGATCCCCTGCAGGAGGAATTGATTGGCACCCTCGACCACCGGCACGTCCGTGCCGGAGATGACCAAGCGGCCCTGCCCGTCCCTTTCCAACTGGCCCGGGTTAATGTCCCGGTGTCTGGAAAGCTCAAGCAACTCTCGCGGCGACATTGTTGCGCCCGTGTAGCGGAGCAAGCGATAGGCGCGGGTGAGCGTGTTCATCAAACACTCAGGCACGCACGCCGTTAGCGAGCCCGCGTTTCGCGGGACTGGATTCAACTGTTGCAACCTGCAGAGGCTTGGTGGAGGCATCGAGATAACGCTTGACCATGTTGAGCAGGCCCGCCCAGAGCAGCATCTGGGTGTAATTGCTGTCCAGCGCCCCGAAAATGACGATGAAGTTGAACGGTTCATAGATGACGGGGATCCCGATAAACAAGGCTAGGGGGAATACTTTTGTTCCGCGGGCCCGGGCGCACAATCTCCAGGCGAACACCGCCATGTAACAGAGCAGTGGAAAGTAAAGGAAGAAGCCGACCACGCCGACGACCTTGATCGTCGAGAGAGGCCCACTGTGGAACGAGCCCATGATGATGAAGCTTTCCTGCTGAGCCCCCCCCAGGAAGGCACCGCCCGTCTGACCGGCAAGGAGGGCGTTGGCCATGATGTTCATGTCATCCAGGGTGAATCCGAAGCCTTGGCCCCAGACCTTGTCGCGCATGATGCGCGTGTCTTCCCAGGCCCATTTCCACATGTCGAAGCGCCACTGGGAGGAACCCTGCGCGTCGCGCACAGCCTCATCGTTCCAGTCACCGGGCAGCCAGGACAGAGAGCGCTGCATGGTCAGCGGCAGTTGCACCACGGTCCCTTGGAGTCCGATCACGGCGACCAAGGCGAGGAACAACATGCCGCCGGAAATCCACAAGTCTCTGAGACGGCCCCGCAGGATCGAGGCCAGCAGAAACGCCACCATGGCGAAGAAAAGCGCGCCGCGAAATCCTGACAGGAAAACTGCAGCGAGAGAAACGCAGGCCAGGACGACCCTGCCGGGGAAGAGCGGGGAAACAAGCGTGATCGGCGAATAGCGCGCATACAGCGCCATCAGGGAAGACAGCCCAGCGAAGACCAGACCTGTGAACCTTGTTTCGCCGAGCTTCTGTTCCTCTTGGAACATGCCTCCCAGCGACGAGCCAGACCCAGTATACAGCGCAGCGATCGGGTAAGCCATCTGCGGAACGAGTCGTGAAGTCAATTCCATCACGGCAAGGCACCACGTCGGGATGACGAAGAAGAGCGGGAAAATCCTCGCGACAACATCGCTGAGGTTCACGCGGCTGAGAATGAGGAACGCCGCGAAGGCCATCGCTATCTCGAAATACGGACGACCGCCGACCATCGAGGTCTGGAAAGCAAAGAAGCCCACCGGGTTGCGGACATACACGGTGACCAAGTAGGCAAGGTTGATGTAGATCAGGTAGTCAAGCGTGCCGAGCTTGCGCTTCCATGGGACGATGCGCATGGCGAAGAAGCCGATATAGAAGGCGATGGGGATGATCATGCAGATGTCCCGCACCGTGAGCGGCAGCGGCAGCCAAGGCAGGCGACCGCTGACATACCAGCCGATCGGGATGAGGACCCAGATGTTGGTCTTGAGATTGGCGAAAAGGACGATCA